>CAZKSD010000252.1:0-3829 GCA_964555315.1 uncultured Dechloromonas sp. | reverse complement strand
GCAGGTTTTCGGCGTAGTTCAGGCGGGCTTCGGGAAACCAGCGGGCGCCGGGCATTCTGTCGCGGTCGACGAGGATTTGCGTGCCTTTTTCACCGACCGCGCCACAGAAATCCCACAGCAGCGACCAGAACGCCTCGGGCTGGTCGACCGACCATTGCCAGAGCTCGGCGTAGCTGCCGTGGCCGGTCGCCTGCAGGAGCTGCGCCATGCGGGTATCGCGTACGGTGGCCGGAGCGGGCTGCCACAAGGGCCGGTCGTCGATCGCGTATGTCATGTTGTCTCCCTTGTTCTCATTCGGCGTCCGGCTGCATGTCCGGCGCGGCGTTGCGAAAGGCGGGCAGCGCCTCGCAGGCGGCGACGATGCGCCGGATGGTCGGCATTGCGTCGAGCGGACAGTCGAAGCGGCGGGCATTGAAGACCTGCGGCGCCAGGCAGCAATCAGCCAGCGTCGGCGTGTCGCCATGACAGAAGACGCCGGTGGCCGGGTGAGTGGCGAGCAAGCGCTCGACGGCCAGCAGACCCGTGTTGACCCAGTGGCGATACCACGCGTCCTTCTGCTGCTGGCTGGCGGCGAAATGCTCGCCGAGATACTGCAGGACGCGCAGGTTGTTGACCGGATGGATGTCGCAGGCGATGGTCTGCCCCAGCGCCCGGACCCGCGCCCGGTCCTCGGCCGACGGCGGCAGCAGCGGCGGCAGCGGATGGGTCTCGTCGAGGTATTCGATGATCGCCAGCGACTGGGTCAATGTCGCGCCCCCAGTCTGCAGCGCCGGTACGGTGCCGAGCGGGCTCAGGGCGCGGTAGGCGGGCTGGTTCTGTTGCCCGCCGTCGCGCAGCAGATGGATCGGCACGGCTTCATGCGCGAGGCCCTTCAGGTTGAGCGCGATGCGCACCCGGTAGGCGGCGGAACTGCGGAAATAGGTGTAGAGCCTGAGCATGGCGACTCCGTATTCTCAGTCCGGGTAGCTTTCGACGCGCTGGTCGATGGCGCCGAAAATGCTGGTGCCGTTGCGGTCGAACATCTCGATCCTCACCGTGTCGCCGAACTTCAGGAAGGCGGTCTGCGGCTTGCCGGTCTCGATGGCCTCGTACATGCGCACTTCGGCCAGACAGCAGTAGCCGACGCCGCCGTTGGCGATCGACGAACCGTGCAGGCCGCCCTGCTTGTTCGAGACGGTGCCCGAACCGACGATCGAGCCGGCTTCCACCTCCCGGGTTTTCGCCAGATGGGCGACGAGTTGCGGGAAGTTGAAGACCATGTCGGTACCGGCATCCGGGTTGCCGAACAACGCACCGTTCAGATGCACGGTCAGCGGCCGGTGGACACGGCCGTCGCGCCAGTCGTCGCCGAGTTCGTCCGGCGTCACCGCCACCGGGCTGAACGCTGTGGCCGGCTTGGACTGGAGGAAGCCGAACCCTTTCGCCAGTTCGCCGGGAATCAGGTTGCGCAGCGACACGTCATTGACCAGCAGCAGCAGGCGGATGGCCTGCGCCGCCGCGGCCGGCGTCGCGCCCATGGACACGTCGCCGGTGATGACGGCGACCTCGGCCTCGAGGTCGATGCCCCAGGCCTCGTCGAGCGCCCACACCGGGTCGCGCGGGCCGACGAAGGAGTCGGACCCGCCCTGGTACATCAGCGGATCGCTCCAGAATTCCGGCGGCAGTTCGGCGCCACGGGCGCGGCGCACCAGCTCGACATGATTGACGTAGGCCGAGCCGTCGGCCCACTGGTAGGCGCGCGGCAGCGGCGAATGGCAGTCGGCCGGGTCGAAGGCCTCGGAATCCCTGAAGGCGCCGCTGTTGAGCGCCGCATAGACGTGGCGCAGCGGCGACACGACGGCTTCCCAGTCGTCGAGCGCGGCCTGCAGCGTGCGGGCGATGTGCGGGACGGCGCGGCAATGCGTGAGGGCGCGGTTGACGACGACCAGTGTGCCGTCGCGGCCGCCGCGCTTGAGGGTGGCGAGCTTCATCGGGGCTTATTCTCCTGCGTAGCTGCCGTCGTGCATCCAGCGCGCATGCTGCGGCGCCTTCTTCGTCAGCGCCCACTCGTTGAGCATTTCCCACTTCACCTCGTCGAGCATCTTCGCCATCTTCGGCGTGCCGGTGTTGGCCGCCAGTTCGAGGCGGTGACCGCTCGGGTCGAAGAAGTAGATCGACTTGAAGATGGTGTGGTCGGTCGGCCCGACCACCTCGATACCGTCGGCTTCCAGCCGCGCCTTGATTGCGAGCAGGGCGTCGACCGATTCGACCTCGAAGGCGATGTGCTGGGTCCACGCCGGCGTGTTGGGATCGCGCCCCATCGGCGGCTTGGTCGGCAATTCGAAGAAGGCGAGGATGTTGCCGTTGCCGGCGTCGAGGAAGATGTGCATGTACGGGTCCGGCTCCCTGGTCGACGGCACCTCGTTCTCGGCAATCGCCAGCACGAAGTCCATGTTCAGGTACTTTCCGTACCACTCGACGGTTTCCCTGGCGTCCTTGCAGCGGTAGGCGACGTGGTGGATTCGCTGGATCTTCATCGCGTTCCTCTCCTCAGACGCCTTCGCGGGCGATCTTCATCGCCTCGCGCAGCACGCCGATGTCGCCGATATGGTTCGCCAGCAGCAGCACCAGTTTGGCATTGACCAGCGCGCTCTGCACGTCGCTGAGATCGCGATGGGTTTCGATCAGCGCTTCGTAGAAGTCGTCGCCGGGCGAAAAGGCGCGGAAGTAGCGTTTGCCGGGCTCGTTGAAATTGGGGATCAGGATCAGGGACATGGCCGGCTCCTCAATGGTTGTTGCAGGTGGCGCGGGCCAGCGCCGCCTCGACGCGGCTGGCGTCGAAGGCGCGCCAGCGGGCAGCGACATGCTGGTCGGGACGGATCAGGTAGACGGTGCCGGGTTTGCTGTCGTAGCGTTCGGCAAAGCTCTCCCGGTAATCCAGGAAGACGCGCAACCCCTCCGGCGCGCGCCCCGGCTTCGCCGCGACGAGGACGGCCTCGATCGGGATCGGTGCGTCGGCCAGCGCCCTGAATTCGCGGGCCAGACCGGCGTCGACCGCGGCAGGGTCTTCGACATGGACCAGCGCCATGAAGCGGTCGCCGACGCGGTCGAGCAGCCAGAAATCCGTGCCGTCTTCCTGCATCGGCGCATCGTCCATCGGCGCGCCCGGCATCATGTCGCCGGCGAAGGCGGCATCGTCCGGCGTATTGAGGCGCGACCCGGTCAGGAAGGACGGCACCGAAAGGCGGCCCGAATTGACCAGCGCGCGGGCGAACGGATGGTCTCCAGCCAGCGTCAGCACCGCGTTGCGGAAATTCAGCGAGGTCCGGGATTTCGGCGTGATGAAGTCGGTCGACCGCGTCGAGTTCATGATGTTTTCGTCGGCGGCGAATACGCGCTCCTCGGAATAACTGTCGAGCAGGCTGTCGGGCGCCTTGCCGTCCAGCACCAGCCTGAGCTTCCAGCACAGGTTGTCGCTGTCCTGGATTCCCGAATTGGCGCCGCGCGCGCCGAACGGCGAGACCTGATGCGCGGCATCGCCGACGAAGAGGACGCGGCCGTGGCGGAACTGCTGCATGCGGCGGCACTGGAAGGTGTAGACGCTGACCCATTCGAGCTCGAATTCGCGGTCGGCGCCAAGCATGGCCTTGATCCGCGGAATGACCTTTTCCGGCCTCTTCTCTTCCTCCGGGTCGGCCTGCCAGCCGAGCTGGAAGTCGATGCGATAGACGTTGTCGGCCTGGCGGTGCAGCAGTACCGACTGGCCCGGATGGAAGGGCGGATCGAACCAGAACCAGCGCTCGGCGGGGAACTCGGCCTTCATCACCACGTCGGCGATCAGGAAGCGGTC
>CAZKSD010000251.1:0-3829 GCA_964555315.1 uncultured Dechloromonas sp. | reverse complement strand
CGCCGATATGGGCTTTCATGCCGAAGTACCACTGCTTGCCTTTCTTGCTCTGGTGCATTTCCGGATCGCGCTGGCCTGCCTTGTTCTTGGTCGAGGGCGGCGCCGCAATCAGAGTCGCATCGACAATGGTTCCCTCTCGGAGCAACAAGCCTTTCTCGGCCAGGTGACCATTGATGGCGTTGAAGATCGATTCCGTCAGCTGATGGCTTTCCAGCAGGTGACGGAAGTTCAGCAGCGTGGTGGCATCGGGGGCCGACTCTTGGCTCAGGTCAATGCCGACAAAACGGCGAATGGCCTGACTGTCATAGAGAGCATCCTCAATCCCTTCGTCCGAGAGGCCAAAGCATTGCTGGGCGATATACATCCGCAACATCCGCCCGAGACCAATCGGTGGCCGTCCCCGCCCTCCGCTGTTTGGGTAGAACGGTGCAATCGTCTGCTCCAGAATCACCCACGGTGTCACGGCCTCTATCTCAGCAAGAAAACGATCCCGACGCGTCTGCTTCTTCTTCAACGCGTATTCCAGTTCAGAAAAACTCGTTTGCACGCTCGCTCCGACTCAATGACCTGACCGATCGAATTCTCTCAAATACCCATGGCCTTGGCTGATCATCGGGAATAAATCAGCGTTTCCCTAGCGCTTAGCTGCTGTTCAATCTTGTGAGGCGATAAACGGCAGCTTTTCTATGCAGCGAATGCGTACTCCCGACCCAATGCTGACCTTAGTGTCGCGTGGGATTGAATATCAGTTTTCAGCAGCAACCGGTCGATTGTGGCGAGAAGTGACCGCAGAATCGCAGCCGGCCCGAGCGCTCATGCGCGATCTGCGGCGGCTGCGCAGCGTGCAAACCTACAGGTGGAAATCGCCCGCGGCTTCCGGTTGATAAAGCACTTTGCCAATCCGGATATGGCAGGTTCGGTTCGGAATCCGCCAACTGAAGGCATCGCCCTCCTTGTAGCCCAGGATCGCGGTGCCGATGCCGGAGCAAACCGACAGTTTCCCGGCGCGGTCGTCCGCATCCTCCGGGTATACCAGCGCAACTTCCACCTCTTCGTCGTCCACCTGCAACAAAGCCTTGGAGTTCATCGTGACGACATCCTCCGCCACTTCCCGCGGATCGACGACGATGGCTCGCTCGATCTCATGTTCCAGTTCAAAGATATCGGAGCCCTGTTCAAACTCGACCAGACTCCTGAGTCGGGCCTTGTCAATCTCGGTGATGAAAATATCGGGGGTGTGAGTCGCAGGGCTTTCGCGCAAGAACCGGAGATAGCGCGCCGAGTTCATGACTAAAGACTTCATCGCAGGCGTTTCGCTTTCCAGCGAGAAACCGGTTCGCAGGAAGGCCTTCAACGATCGCACGTTGTCCGGATGAATTTTGGCGATGATCTTCTCGGCCCGCATGTCGAAGAAAGCGAGCTTCATAGCTTCGCGGATGGCGTTGGCGCCGAACTTGCGGCCCCAGTTGTCGCGGTTGCCAATGACTAGGACCATTTCGCAGTCCGTGCCCGCCTTGACGAGGCGCACGAAGCCCACGGGCACGTCATGCTGGTCGTAGGCCATGAAGAACCGGCCCCCCTGGTTGAACAGATGGGTTAGGATCGGCAACTGGACCCGACCGATGACCTGCTCGATCAACCGGGAGACATGGCGCGAATCGCTCAGGTAGCGGGTGACGTCCTCATCTTCCAACCAGTCCATCAACGTCAGCGCATTTGTCCGAGTGATCTCGGGGCACAGAGAAATGAAAGGCGCGTTCATCTTCCCCCCATTGGGTGACAAGAATGATAGCCCGTCATGGCCGCGCCCATGACGGTTCTCTCGACTGAAGGCTCACACCGACCGTCTTCGGGTAATTCGATATTGATGCGCAACTGCGTCGGCAGAGCGGCGGTCCTCGGCGAACACGAGGGGAAACTCGAGACCAGCATGGCAAACTCCTGCAAGGGTATGGGACCGAAAAGGAAAAGCCGCGTCGCTCAGGACGTGACCGGTGCATGCCAATGGCCGCTGAACAGCCGGTTCGGCCGTTCCCGTGCGCGCACCCAAGCGCTGGCTTCCCAAACTTCCACCGGTACATTAAGGCCGGCGTAGATGCCGTAGCCTTCTCCGGCCTGGATGATTTCCTCTGCCGCCAGGCTCTCGCCCGTCTTGATTGCCCCGCCCGACACGATGGATTTGCCGGACACGATTCCCCAGCACGCTTCCAGATGGTCCCTGACATCGATGCCCTGACTCACGTCGATGCCCTGCGCCGACCAGACGCTGCCACCGACCTTCAGTGCCCCCCGGACACGGAGATTGCTCAGACACTTCAGGGCAGCGCCGACCGCGACATCACCGCCTACCGTCGACTGGCCACCAATCTTGCAATCAGTGCCAACCTCGACATCCCTGCCGACGCGCAGATCGCCACCGCAGTCCAGGCGCTCCTCCACCAGCAGGTTCCAGTCGACACGTACATCCCCATCCACTTCCAGGCAGCCCATTGAGCGGATATTTCCGGCAGCCCACAGATCTTCGCCAACCTGCAGGCTGCGACCGACCCGAATGCCGGACTCTGCCCGCAAATGGCCACCGATTCGCAGCACGGTGTCCACGTCGATCTGGCCGCGAACATGGAGACTTCCGGCAAACACGACGGCGTCCGCCTCCAGCGCATCCACTTCAAGCACTGTTTTTGTCGGCCCGAACTGATCCATCAGCCAACAGGCATCCGAAACCCGCCCGGCTGCCACGAGCGCATCGAGGAGGGGCTGGTAGTCCGAGGCTTCCTGAAAATTGCGCATGAACCAGCGGAAACCATCGGCACAGGGGTTTTTCTGCCGGACGAATTGACGCGAGATATCCATCGCCGTCACCCCTTATCCATGAGATTGATAACGGGGGAGGATGCATCGTCCGGCGAGTGAAATACCGTGCCGATCAAAGGGGCACATACCGATAGCTGCAGGAATGTGGCGTGCCAGGCAACATTCGCAGGGCTGATAACGTCGGAGGTTCCCGGTGGCGGCCAGATGCTGTGGTTATGGATGTTCATAAAACTCCTAGATGGCGAGTGTTATCCAGCACCGGATGGTGCGAGAGAGGGATTACGCGGCAGCCGCTGGCAATTGCAAGAATTGGGCGAACCGATGCGGCGTGCAGCACAAGCACGATTACGATGTGAAGCAGGGAAAATATGGCGAGTCTTGAAAGCGCGGCACCGTCAGGTGTCAGCCGCTATTTCGCTTCAGTTGAGCCCGGCGATAGTTTTGATGCGCTGTGAGAGGAAAAGCGTATCGCCGGGCCTAGAAATCTGCGGCAATCGAGCAGACTTCAGGGAGTTTCGGGTGAAACGACGCTGCACCACCCATCTTCGCAGCGGCACAGGGCGCGAATGCAATCGGGGCGGAGAGCGGGATCAAAGCCATGGGTGGACTATAGTTCGTCGCCAGAAAGAATGTCAAACCGATCCACCGGGCGTGCCGACAGAATCCTCTGTTGGTTGACCAATGAATCTCATCACATCTGACCACGTCGCCGCCGTCCCCAGTGGCTGATGAAAGCAGAGGTTCGTCGCAGAGCTGGCTCCAAGGACTTCGTAGCGGCAGTTACCAGCTGCACATTTGGCTCCGGTTGTATGTCCGCAAAGACTGAGGAGTTGTCAGTGAGCAGTCGTCTGGAACGGCTGCTGCACTTTGTTACTGGCCCTTCAGCACGCGACGTGCCGAAGGTCGGCATTGGGTCGGTGGCAGCCCTTCAGCGAGTAACCAAGCGGCATCAGGCTGTTACCGGCCAACTGTTGCCGTTCGTTCCTGAGACAGAGCTGTCATTCGAGCGACCGCT
>CAZKSD010000250.1:0-3834 GCA_964555315.1 uncultured Dechloromonas sp. | reverse complement strand
CCCAGGCGGGCTTTCAGCGAATCCGGACGACCGGTGAACTGCATCGAGTAATAGACCGAGTTGCTCATCACCTTCTTGACGTAGTCGCGGGTTTCGTTGAACGGGATGGTTTCGGCATAGATCGCGCCCTCGAGCGGCCGGTCGGCACGCCACTTCCTGGCGCGGCCGGGGCCGGCGTTGTAGGCGGCAGAGGTCAGCACCGGGTGGTTGTCGAGGTTTTCCATGACCAGACGCATGTAACTGGTGCCGAGCAGGACGTTGGTTTCGGTATCGTTGACGCGGCCATGGTCGTAGTTCCGCAGGCCGATCTTCTTGGCGACCCACTTGGCCGTCGCCGGCATCAGCTGCATCAGGCCGGAGGCGCCGACAGTCGACTTGGCGCTGGTGATGAAGCGGCTTTCCTGGCGCATCAGGCCGTAAACCCAGGCGTCGTCGAGCGCCTGATCCCGTGCCGCCGTGCGCACCTGATCGCCGTAGGGAGCGAGGAAGCGCAGCGTGAAGTCGTGCTCGCTCTTCGTCCGGTCGGCGGTGTTGATGGCGCGGTCCCAGATCTGGTTGCGCTTCGCCAGATCGGCCGCCGCCAGCAGCTCGCGGTCATCCATGCCGCGCAGCGCCCAGTTCCATTCCCTGACCGCCTCGGTCCGCATTTCCAGCCGGAAGAAAGCCATCGCCCGGCGAATCCCCGGATTGTCGCGCGCCGCCTTCTGCTCGTCGGCGGACGGCGCCCTCGCTTTCGCCGGCGTCAGGATCTTGCGTCCGAGTTCCTCGTCGGCCAGGTTGCCATAGAAATTGGCCTGCCCGGCGATCTTCTCGAACAGCGCATCGGCCTCGCTGGTCAGCCCGCCGGACTTGTAGGCGCGGCCCAGCCAGTAGATCCATTCGGGCTGCGCCGCGAGGGCCGGCGGCATTTCGCTGATCGTCGCCAGAACCACGCTCCAGTCATGGGCCCGCAGCGCCGCGCGGACCTTCCATTGCGCCGCCTCGTCGGAGAGTGGCGTCTCGCCGGCTTGCGCATACCAGGCGAGCGCCTCGCCGTAGTGGCGCTTCGCGCCCTGCAGCCCGATCTGACTCCAGGCCCAAAGCCGTTCCGGCTCCTGCAGGCGCCCCTGGATCTTCTCGAGTTCGGCCGCCGCCGCACGGGGATCGTTGGCGGCGATGCGCTGGATCGCCAAGGCGGCAAGTTCGCGACCGCTCTGGCTGCTATTCCAGTTGGCCGGTTGCCTGGCGAGATAACCCATCGGGCTGCCGATCACCATGTCGAGCGCTTTCGCCTCGGGTGCCTGAGCGGCCGGCAAGGCGGCGAGTGTGAGCTTGGCCGGACCCGTGCGGTTGGCCTCGAACTGGCGACGGGCCCGCGTCCAGACGTCATCGGTCGTGACCCGGCTGTCGCGGACCAGCGACTCGAGCACGGGCCGGCAGGGCTCCGGAGGCTCGAGCATGGTCAGCCACAGTTGCCGTGCGTCATCCAGTGCCGCCCTGTCGCCGCCGGCCAAGCGCGCCTGCTGCGACCAGCAGGTGACATCGGGCTCGGGAGCGATCAGTCTCGGATATTCGACAACGATCTCCGCCCAGTTGCCGCGTTTGCCCAGCCAGCGGATCCAGTCGGCGCGCAGCTTCTCGGCGACGTAAGTGCCGTCATGGCGGTCGAAAAACCCGCGCAGGGCGGGCGAGTCGCCCTGATCCATGGTCATGCGCAACTGGTAATTCTCGACATAGGGCGCCAGTTCGTGGTTGCCGATCTGCGCGGCGGCGCGATCGAGCCGCGCCCGGTCACCGGCGCGGAAGGCATCGCGGGCGGCAAGATAGGTGGCGTCGCGGCCTTCCTGAGCAAAAACCGGCAATGAAACGAGGAACGCGAGGAGAAGGGCTGAAAACTTCATGCTAGATTTCACGTATGAAAGGTCGTTGCGAGGATAACACGGCCCGGCGACGGGCATTGCGCCAGGAAATGGTCGCACGGCGAGAGGCCCTGAGCGATGCCGGGCATGCCGCACTGTCGGCGCGCATCGTCGCCCATGCGCTGGCCGCGCTGGCGCGGCCAGCGGTCGCCGCCTTCTGCTGGCCGATCAGGCACGAACCGGACGTCCGCAGCCTGCTCGCCCGGTGGACCACGGCCGGCGCGCGCGCCGCGCTGCCGGTCGTCATCGCCGAGGACGCGCCGTTGCGCTTTCGCGAATGGACGCCGGATGGCCGCCTCGCAACGGACCGCTACGGCATCCCGACACCGACGGCCGGCGCTTGGCTGACTCCCGACCTGATCCTGCTGCCGCTCAACGGCTTCGATGGCGCGGGTTATCGCCTCGGCTACGGCGGCGGTTACTTCGACCGCACGCTGGCGGCGCTCGTTCCACGGCCGCTGGCCGTGGGCGTCGGCTTCGAGATCAACCGGATCGACAGCATCCGGCCCGAACCGCACGACCAGCGACTCGACTGGATCGTCACCGAGGACGGCGCGTTCAGGCCGCCCGTCTGAGTCCGTACATGGCAAGCGCCAGCAGCAACGAAGCGCATCCCGCGAGGACCGCCTGGCGCAGGTCGTGCAGCCCGGTGCTGACCGCCAGTTCGAGGGCATAGCCATGCTGCAGGGCGAAAACCAGCGAGGCGATGGCCAGCGCCAGCCAGGAACGCCGCGCCAGCGCACCCTGCTCCCGGCGCAGGAAGAGTTCGATTGCCAGAGCGGTGACGTACGACTGGGCGAGCAGGGCGCCGAGCAGCGCGCACACGGCCAGCGAAAACGAACTCATGCGGTCTTGCAGCCTCTGGCGAAGCGCCCGAGCGCGTCGTCCAGGGTCGCGCGCGGGCAGCCGAAATTGAGCCGCAGCCAGCCCGGCGCGCCGAAATCCGCGCCGTCGGACAGGCCGAGCCCGTGCGCTTCGAAGTGGGCGGCGGGGTGGGCAAGGCCGAGTTCGCGGACGTCGATCCAGGCCAGGTAGGTGGCTTCGACGTGGCTCATTTTCACCCCTTTTTCGGCGTCGACCGCAGCCGCCACCCGGTCGCGGTTGCCGGCGAGATAGGCGATCAGTTCGCGATGCCAGTCGCCGCAGTCACGGTAGGCGGCTTCGCAGGCGGCCAGCCCGAGCACGTTCACATGCGGCACGATGCCGTCCATGGCGCGCAGGAAGCGGCGGCGCAGGGAGGCGTCGGGAATCACCGCGAAGGCGCAGCCGAGGCCGGGAATGTTGTAGGTCTTCGACGGCGCCAGCAGGGTGATGCTGCGCTTGGCGGCGTCCGGAGACAGGCTGGCGAAGGGAATGTGGCGTTTGTCGGGGTCGAGGATCAGGCCGCAGTGGATTTCGTCGGAGCAGACGATCAGGTCGTTGCGTTCGGCGAAGGCGGCGAGGTCGCCGAGTTCCTGACGCGACCAGCAGCGGCCGACGGGGTTATGCGGGTGGCAGAGCAGGAAAAGTTTGCTGGCTGCGGTCGACGCGCTTTGCAGGGCGATTTTGTCCCACCGCCAGCGGCCGTCCACACACGCGAGTTCGACACGGTTGAGTTTCTTTCCCGAGAAGCGCGGCGCCGACAGGAAGGGCGGGTAGATCGGCGTCGCCGTCAGCACCTCGCCGTCGACGGCGCGGCAGGCGACGTTGAGGCCGCTGACCAGCCCCGGCAGCCAGACAATCCATTCCGCTTCGATCGCCCAGCCGTACTTGCCTTCAAGATGAGCGAGCACCGACTCCGTCAGCGCCGGCCAGGGGCCGCCATAGCCGAAGACGCCGTGCTCGATGCGCCGGTGCAGCGCGGTGAGCACCGGCGGCGGCGCGGCGAAATCCATGTCCGCCACCCACAGCGGCAGGATGTCGCGACCGGCGTACTTGCCCCACTTGACGGAGTCGG
>CAZKSD010000249.1:0-3863 GCA_964555315.1 uncultured Dechloromonas sp. | reverse complement strand
GCCATCGAGCGCTTCTGGCTCGACCGGCTGGGTTTCACGCTGCTGGTGAAGCCGACCGGGTCGTTTGCCCAGGACATTCGCGGCCTCGAGGAGCATTTCATCGATCGCGCGCTGGGCGAGCCGGGTCGCGGCCATCCGCTCAGCGCCGAGCGTCCGCTGATCGTCGGCGACGGCCTCGCCGGGCGGGCGCTGGCCAGCCTTGCCGAACGCTTGCAACGGCTGGAGACGCACCTCTCGCTGCGCGGCCGCGGCGGTGTTGCGGAGAAGCTGCTACTGCGGACCGGCGGCTATCTGCGGGTCGTGGAAAACCTGCTCGAGCAGCCGCGCTACCTGATGATGGCGGTCATGGCGACCTTCGTGGTGATCCTGTGACCGGCGGCTTCGGCGAAATCCTCTGGTTCGAGCGGGGCGGCCTGCCGCTGCTGGCCATCCTGCAGCTGCTGCCGCTGGGCGGCGCCGCCGTCGTCTTCGCCTTCAAGGAAAGGACAATGGCGGTCGTCGCCGGCAAGGCTTTCGCCCTGGCCGAACTGCTGCTGTGCATCGTCGTCGCCAGCCGGATCGACCCGGCGTCGGCGACGCTGCAACTGGCCGAGCGTTTCGCTTCGCTCGGCTATCATGTCGCGGTCGACGGCCTGAGCATCGTCTTCTTGCTGGTGGCGGCCCTACTGACCGTGCTGATGACCTTCTACGGCATGAGTCGCGGCATGATCTCGCCGGGCCGCCTGTTCGCCGTGCTGCTGGTCGCCGAGGCCGGGCTGGTAGGCATGCTGGTGACGCTGAATATCGCCTGGTTCGCGCTGTTCTCGGCGCTCGAACTGTGGGCGGTAACCTACCTGCTGCGGCGCTGGGCGTCGTCGCGCGCCGAGACGCAGGCGCTGGCGCGCTTCGTCCAGTATCAATCCTTCGGCCTGGCGCTGTTCGTCGCCGGCTGCGTCGTTCTCGGCTGGGGCCACGCCGATGCCAGCGGCGGCCGCTGGAGCTTCGACCTCTTCGAACTGGCCGGCGCGGTGCCGGCCGACCGCTTCCAGACGGCCGCCTTCTATCTGCTGTTCTACGGGCTGGCGGTGCGCACGCCACTTTTCCCGCTGCACGGCTGGCTGCCCAACATGGCCCAACACGGCCTGATCGCCGTCGCGCCGGCGCTGATGGTCGGCGTCAAGGTCGGCATTTATGCCATGCTGCGCTTCGTGCTGCCGCTGACCCCGGCGGCTGTCCTCTACTGGCAGCCGTATGTCATCGGCTTCGCCATGGCCGGCGTCTTCTTCACCGCGGCGCTCGCTTTCCAGCAGACCAACCTGCGCCGGTTGCTGGCCTTCGCCGTGGTCAGCCACACCAGCCTGCTGGTGATTGGCGTCTTCAGCCTGCACGAGGCGGGGATTCAGGGCGCGGTGCTGCTCGCCGCCAACTTCGGCCTGGCGGTGACCGGCATGTGGTTCGTCGTCGGTTTCGTCTTCCGCCGCACCGGCACCACCGAACTCGACGAACTGTCGGGGTTGTTCGAGCGCATTCCTTTCCTGGCCATCGCCTTCCTGATTTTCGGCCTGGCCATCGTCGGCATGCCCGGAACCCCCGGATTCGATGCCGCCCACCTGATTCTGGAGGCATCCATCGACAGCTTCGGCGCGCTGTCGACGGTGGCGGCGGCGCTCGGCAACGTCGCCGCCGCCGGTTTCCTGCTGTGGGCCTTCCAGCGCGCGTTTCTGAGCCAGGGAAAGCACGGTTCCCCCGACGTCGACCGCACCACGCCGATGGAATACCTGGTATGCGGCATCGCGCTGCTGGCGATGCTGGTCATCGGCTTCTTCACCGAGCCGTGGCTATACATGACCGAGGCCGCCAGTCAGAGTCTGGCGGCGCGTTTCGTGCAATGAGCGGATACCTGCTCTCTCTCCTCCTGTTCCTGCCGCTCCTCGGCGCCGTCGTCATCTGGATGCTCCCGGCACGCGCGGCGCGCGGCCTGACGGCGCTGGTCATGCTGGCGACGCTGGCGGCGGCGACTTCGGCGCTCGTCGCCTTCGATCCGGGCGGTCCGCGCTTCCAGTTGCTCGAACGCGTGCTCTGGGTGGCGAGTCTCAACGTGCATTACCAGGTGGGCGTCGATGGCCTGTCGGTGCTGTTCCTTCCGGCAACGGCGCTGGTCTTCCTCGGCAGCCTGGCGGCCTGCTGGAACCTCGTTCACGACGCGCCGCGCCTGCATTACAGCCTGTTGCTGCTGTTGCAGTGCGCGACGCTGGGCATCTTCTGTGCACTTGACACAGTGCTTTTCTTCTTCTTCTGGGAACTCACGCTGCTGCCGGTCTACCTCCTGCTCTCACGCTGGGGCGCGAATGCCGGCAGTGTCCGCGTGGCGGCGCGCTATTTCCTGATCATGCTGGCCGGTGGCGTCCCGCTGCTGCTCGCCTTCGTGCTGCTCGCCGCCAGCCAGCCGGCGCCGACCTTCGACTTGCCGGCGCTGCTCGCGGTGTCCCTGCCGCGTTCGACCCAGTACGCGGTTTTCCTGCTCTGCCTCGCGGGCTTCGGCGTCAAGGTGCCGCTGGTGCCGCTGCACACCTGGCTGCCGCAGTTTGCGTTGGCGGCGCCGGGTTCGCTGACCGCGCTGCTGGTCGGCCTCAAGGTCGGCGCCTACGGGTTGATCCGCTTCGCCATCCCGCTGGCGCCCGAGGCCGCGCGGGATCTGCACTGGCTGCTCGCCGGCCTCGGTACCCTGACCCTGATCTACGGCGCGGTGGGCATCCTGGCACAGAGCAACCTGCGGGTCGGGCTGGCCTACGCGAGCATCTGCCACGTCGGCCTGGCGCTGCTCGGCCTCGCCGCATTCACCGCCTCCGGCGTCCAGGGAGCGGTGTCGCTGCTGCTCAGCTTCTCGGTCGCCACCGGCGGCGCCTTCGTGTTTCTCGAATTCCTGCGTCAGCGCACCGGGTCGACCGACATCAACAGCCTCGGCGGCGCCGCCATGACGATGCCGCTGCTGGCAGGCGGTTTCCTCATCTGTGGCCTGGCCGGAGTCGGCATGCCGGGCACCAGCAGCTTTCCCGGCGAGTTCATGCTGATCCTCGCCGCCCTGCAGAGCCATACCGGCGCCGGCATGGCGGCGCTGTTCGGGCTGTCCGTTGCCGCCGCCGGATTCCTGTCGCTCTACCGCAAGGCTTTCTTCGGCCCGGCAATCCGTCGCCAAGTGCTCGAAGCCGAAGATCTGCGGCCCAGGGAATGGGCGGTGCTGGTGATCCTGATCACCCTGATCGGAGGTATCGGCCTGTATCCCGGGCCGTGGCTGGAAATCGTCCGGCCGGCGGCGGAGGCGTGGGCCGCCGGGGTGGCGCGCTGAGGCCGGGCCGGCAATGCCTTTCAGGTCAGGCGCCCGGCCCAGCGTTCGCTGCCTTGACGGACGACCTCTTCCAGCGCGCCCTCGCGCGCGTAGGCGTCGCGAACCTCGCTCGCCCCGTTGCGCCGCTGCAGGACCTCGGTGCGCAACAGGTTGAGCGCTTCGGTCGAACCGAGATCGTAGGCATGCACCTCGACGATCGCCATCGTGCGCAGGATGTCGTCGCGGATGACGCGTTGTTCGGCGCCGCCGGGGATGACCAGCGTGCCGTCATAGCCGAAGCGGCAGGCCTGGAAGCGGTTGAAGGTATAGACTAGGTAATCGTCCTCCTGCGGCTCGACCGGCTTTTCCTCGAGCAGATAACGCGCCAGGGCCTGGGCATAGGCGGCGATCTGCGCGGCCCGGTCCACGGTCAGCGGCGTATCCATCACGCGTAGTTCGATGGTGCCGAATTCGGGCTTGGGGCGGATGTCCCAATAGAAGTCCTTCATGCTCTTGACGACGCCGGTGGCGATCATCTTGCGGTAATAGGCGGAAAAGT
>CAZKSD010000248.1:0-3881 GCA_964555315.1 uncultured Dechloromonas sp. | reverse complement strand
CAGGATGGCCCCGTTGTAGCGGCGATGGTCGAAGCGTTGCTTGAAATTGTTGAGGACAGACATCGCGATGACGGCTGCCAACTTGGTCAGCCAGTTGCGCTTGAACTCGCCGCGCAGCGAGGAACCCAGCATCTGCGCCAGCCCCTCCGATGCCTTCAGGGCGACATTGCCGACGAAACCGTCGCAGACGACGACATCGGCATCGCCCTTGTAGATGCCGTCGCCCTCGACGTTGCCGATGAAATTGAGGTCCGCAGCGCGGAGAAGCTCGGCGGCGGCCTTGACCGCTTCGTTGCCCTTGATCTCCTCCTCGCCGATATTGAGGATGCCGACCGTCGGGCGATCGCTGTGCTCCATCGCGGCGACGAGCATGGCGCCCATGATGCCGAACTGGAGCAGATGTTCCGGTCCGCAATCGACATTGGCACCAAGGTCGAGCATGTGGGTATGCCCTTTGGCCGTCGGCACGGCCGCACAGATCGCCGGTCGCTCGATTCCCGGCATCATCTTCATGACAAACCGTGAAATCGCCATCAGCGCGCCGGTGTTGCCCGCCGACACGCAGGCGTCCACCTCGCCATTCCTGACCAGGTTGATCGCGACCCGCATCGACGAATCCTTCTTGTTGCGCAATGCAAGCGCAGGCGATTCGTGCATCTCCACAACTTCCGACGCGTGGACGACGCGCAGGCGGGAACTTGCGGCCCATTGGCCCAGCAGCGGTCGCAGCGACTCTTCGCGGCCGACAAGGATCAGGCTGGCGGTGGGATGGTCTTCGAGGAAGCGCAGGGACGCCGGCACCGTCACCGACGGTCCGTGGTCTCCTCCCATGCAATCGATGGCGATGCGGGCTGTCATGGCAAAATAAAAGACAGGCGGCCCGGAACGGACAGCCTGCCCTTCATTGAACGATTACTCGCCCTTGGCCTTGAGAACCTTCTTGCCGCGATAGACGCCATTCGGCGAAATATGGTGGCGCAGATGCACTTCGCCGGTGGTCGGCTCGACGGCCAGCGACGGATTGGACAGGAAGTCGTGGGCGCGATGCATGCCACGCTTGGAAGGGGATTTCTTGTTCTGTTGAACAGCCATTTCTATTACTCCAAAAAAATCAGTTCAGCTTGCCTCTGAGTCCGGCCAATTGCGCGAACGGATAAATCCGCTCGCCCGCAACGACCGAGCCTGGCAAACCACATCTTTCGTGCCTTGGCGCAACCGGCAGAGCCAGGAGGATTTCGTCCTCCACCAATTCGGCCACATCCAGTTTGCCCGCCACCGGCAGGAAATCACGGGTGTCGTCTTCCATCTCGTCCTGCGACACCTCGGCACCTTCCGGAAGCAATTCCAGGAAAATATCGACATCGAGGTCGAAAGGAATGGCTTCAAGACAGCGCTGACAGGCCAGCGGGAGCGATCCCGAAACCTCCAGATGCAGCAACGACTCTCCCTGTTCCCCCGCTAGTCCGCCGATACGAAAGCTCACCTCTCCAGCCGCCTCCGCCAGCAGGTCATGCAGGCGTTCAAGGCTGGATAGCGCCAGCGTTCCTTCAACAACACGACCCTCCCGGCAAAACGCGAATGCGTCCGAAATCCTTTTCAAGCTCAGGCTCTTGCGACTCAAACGTGCAATGATATTATCTCTTGCGCCCCAAGTCAAAACAAAGTGTCACTTTAAGAAGTTCCAGCAACACTCTGTTATATTGAAACTTTCATGTCACAGGCTCTGATTCTTGCGTCGACTTCGCCATACCGCCGCGAACTGTTGGACCGTCTCGGCTTGCCGTTTGCCGTTGCCAGCCCGCAAACCGACGAAAGTCGTTGGCCTGGCGAAGGCCCGGAAGCAATGGCATTGCGTCTTTCCGAAGCCAAGGCCCGGGCCGTCGCGAGCGCCCATCCGGACGCCCTGATCATCGGCAGCGACCAGGTTGCCACGGTCGATGGGCTGATCTATGGCAAGCCGGGATGCCACGAGCGCGCAGTCGAGCAATTGCGCGCCCTCTCGGGGAAGACGGTCAATTTCTTCACCGGCCTCTGCCTCCATAACGCTCGTACTGGTTTGACCGAGGTGTGTGGTGTCCCCACCCTGGTCACCTTCCGCGACTTGACGGATGAAGAGATCGAACGCTACCTGTGCCGCGAGCCAGCCTATGACTGCGCCGGCTCCGCCCGAGCCGAAGGTCTCGGGATCGCGCTTCTGAGCCGTATCGTCGGCGAAGATCCGAATGCGCTGATCGGTCTGCCCCTGATCGCCCTTTGCGCCCTGCTGCGAAGACAGGGTGTGGCGGTTCCGTGATGACAGGGACGCTCTATCTGATCCCTGTGCCGCTCGGCCCGACACCGCTTGAAGAATCGCTCCCGGCGAGCGTGCTGGCCGCGGTGCGTCCGCTCGCCCACTTCATCGTCGAACAGCCGAAGAGTGCCCGTGCCTTCCTGAAGGCGCTCTCCACCGACGCGCCGCTGCAGGAATTGCAGCTTGCCGAGCTCAACGAGCACACCAGGCCGGAAGCTCTGGAGCGCCTGCTGCTGCCGCTGCGCGCCGGCCATGATGTCGGCCTGCTCTCGGAAGCGGGCTGCCCGGCGGTCGCCGACCCCGGGGCCAACCTGGTGGCGCTGGCCCAACAAGAACACATCCGCGTCGCCCCGCTGATCGGTCCCTCCTCGCTGCTGCTGGCGCTCATGGCTTCGGGCCTGAACGGACAGTGTTTTGCCTTCCACGGCTATCTTCCGGCAAAGGAAGCCGAGCGGGCAAAAGCCTTGCGCGACCTCGAAAGCGAGTCGCGAGCGCGGCGGCAAACGCAAATCTTCATCGAAACGCCTTACCGGAACCAGCCGTTGTTCGCAACCGCCCTGCAGGTCTGTGATCCGGCAACCCGCCTGACCCTGGCAACCGACCTGACGCTGCCGGGCGAATCTGTCGTGACACGCACGATCCGGCAATGGAAAAAGCAAACGCCGCCCGCAATCGAGCGGCGTCCGACGGTGTTCCTGCTGTTGGCGTGAGCAGCCTCAGCGCAGGCTGACGCCCGCCGCGGCCTCGGAAAGCCCCTTCCACATGGTGTTGACCGCGCCAGCCCCGAGGCGCCTGGCAAAGCGCTCGGCGATATTGTCCCTGACCGAATAATCGAGCACCTTCTCGGCCTTGATCACGTCGCGCGCCACGGAATCGACACTGCCGAAGTCGTCGGCCAGACCGAGCTTGACGCTCTGGTCACCGGTCCACATCAACCCCGAGAACATTTCCGGGGTTTCCTTGAGACGCGCGCCACGGCCGGCTTTGACCACGTCGATGAACTGCTGGTGAATGTCGTCGAGCATGACCTGCGCGTGCGCTGTCTGATTCGGATTCTGCGGCGAGAACGGGTCAAGGAAGCCCTTGTTGTTGCCGGCCGTCAGCAGGCGCCGGTCGACACCGAGCTTGTCCATCGTCCCGGTAAAGCCGAAGCCGTCCATCAGGACACCGATCGATCCGACGATGCTTGCTTTGTTGACGTAGATCTTGTCGGCGGCTGCCGCCACGTAGTAGCCACCCGAGGCACAGACATCCTCAACCACCGCGTAGAGCGGTTTCTCGGGGTGTTTCGCGCGAAGCCGGCGAATCTCGTCATTGATGATTCCGGCCTGAACCGGGCTGCCACCCGGACTGTTAATGCGCAGGATCACCCCGGCCACGTTCTTTTCCTTGAACGCGCCTTGCAGCGACTGGAGCATCTGTTCGGCATTGGACGCCCCTTTCGCTTCGATCATGCCGGCCATCTCGATCAATGCCGTATGGCGCTCCTGATGCGACGCCTCGGTTCCCCAGTCGACCAGCAGGACGAGAACGAGAGCAAGATAGCCGAAAGCGAGGAACTTGAAGAAGATTCCCCAACGCCGCCGGTTCT
>CAZKSD010000247.1:0-3902 GCA_964555315.1 uncultured Dechloromonas sp. | reverse complement strand
GGAAGACGCTTTTCCAGGCGTGTTCGTCGAGGTCGGCGCCGACGCCGAAGGTGGGTAGCTGGTCATGGTGCCACTGTTTGACCTTGTCGCTGGCCTTGCCGCGCAGGATGTCGGTCAGATGGCTGACGCCGAAGCGCATGCCGGTGCGGAAGATGGCGGAGAGCGCCTTCTGCGCCGCCTGCGTGCCGTCCCACAGTTGCGGCGGGTCGGCGCAGACGTCGCAGTTGCCGCAGGGTTCGCGCTGTTCGCCGAAGTAGTCGAGCAGCACCTGGCGGCGGCAGCGCGGGGCTTCGCAGTAGGCGAGCAGGGCGGTCAGGCGCTGCGCTTCGAGGATTTTCTGGCCCTCGCCGGCGCCGGATTCGGCGATGCGGGCGTGTTGCAGGGCGACATCCTGCATGCCGTAGGCCATCCATGCCTCGGCGGGTTCGCCGTCGCGGCCGGCGCGGCCGGTTTCCTGGTAGTAGGCTTCGATGCTCTTGGGCAGGTCGAGGTGGGCGACGAAGCGCACATCCGGCTTGTCGATGCCCATGCCGAAGGCGATGGTGGCACACATGACCAGCCCTTCCTCGCGCAGGAAGCGGCGCTGGTTGGCAGCGCGTTCCGGGGCCGGCAGGCCGGCGTGGTAGGGCAGCGCCGGGTAGCCCTGGGCGGAGAGCCATTCGGCGGTTTCCTCGACCTTCTTGCGCGACAGGCAATAGACGATGCCGGCCTGGCCCTTGCGCCCGGCGAGGAAACCGAGCAGTTGCTTCTTCGCGTTGTCCTTTTCGACGACGGTGTAGCGGAGGTTCGGGCGGTCGAAGCTGGAGAGGAACACCCGCGCTTCGCCCAGGCCGAGGCGGGCGAGCATTTCGTTCTGCGTCGCGTGGTCGGCGGTGGCGGTGAGGGCGATGCGCGGTACGGCCGGGTAGCGTTCGTGCAGCGCCGAGAGCTGCAGGTATTCCGGGCGGAAGTCGTGGCCCCATTGCGAGACGCAGTGGGCTTCGTCGATGGCGAACAGCGCCAGCTTGCCGGCTTCGTACAGCGCGTCGAGCATGGCCAGCGTGCGGTCGAGCAGCAGGCGTTCGGGGGCGATGTAGACGAGGTCGAGGCCGCCGGAGAACAGCGCTTGTTCGACGGTCTGCGCTTCGCGCCGGTCGAGGGTGGAATTCAGGCCGGCGGCCTTGACGCCGAGTTGGGTCAGGGCGTCGACCTGGTCCTGCATCAGCGCGATCAGCGGCGAGACGACGACGGCGCAGCCGGGGCGCAGCAGGGCGGGAATCTGGTAGCAGAGGCTTTTTCCCCCGCCGGTCGGCATCAGCACCAGGGCGTCGCCGCCGTTTGTCACGTGCTCGATGATCCCGGCCTGCGCGCCGCGGAAGGCGGGGTAGCCGAAGACGGCGCGCAGGACGTTCAGGGCGCCGGTTGCGGTCGACACGGAATCAGGGGCGATTTTCAGGGAGGAGGGCTTCGCGCTTCAGGGTCTCGCCGTCCCAGGCGAGGCATTCGCCGCGCTCCTCGTGCCAGTCGGCGAGCACCCAGCGCTCGACATGGATGCCGTCGACGATGTGGTCGTGTGTCGCCGGCCGGTGCGTATGGCCGTGAATGAAGGTGGGGTAGCCGTGCCGGCGCAGGAAGTCTTCGGTGGCGGCTGCTTGCAGGTCGGTGTAAGGGTTGTCCTTGCCGCGCTGGCTCGACTCGCTGACCTCGCGCATGTGGGCGGCAATGGCGCGTCGCTCGCCGAGCGGTTTGGCGAGCAACGCCGCCTGCCAGGCCGGGTTGCGAACCTGGGCGCGGAAGGCCATGTAGGTGGAGTCGTCGAGACAGAGCGCGTCGCCGTGCGCAAGAACGAACTGCCATTCAGGCGTCGACAAGACATGGGGGTCGGGCAGCAGCGTGACGCCTGCGGCCGTGGCGAAGTCGTCGCCAAGCAGGAAATCGCGATTGCCGTGCATGACGGAAATCGTCAGCCCGGCATCGCTGGCGGCGCGCAGCGCGGCGACGACCTGGGCGTTGAACGGGTCGCCGCTGTCGTCGTCGCCGATCCAGGCTTCGAAGAGGTCGCCGAGGATGTAGAGGGCTTCCGCCTGGCGCGCGCGGCCGGCGAGAAACCGGATAAACAACGCAGCCGCCCCGGGCGACCGGGGCGACAGGTGCAGGTCGGAGGCGAAGAGGATCAAACGACCTCGGCCTTCTCGATGATCACGTCATCGACCGGCACGTCCTGATGGAAGCCCTTGTTGCCGGTGCGCACGGCACGGATCTTGTCGACGACGTCCATGCCCTCGACGACCTCGCCGAAAACGCAGTAGCCCCAGCCCTGGCCGGACGGCGACTTGAAGTCGAGAAAATCGTTGTCGACGGTGTTGATGAAGAACTGGGCGGTGGCCGAGTGCGGGTCGCCGGTGCGCGCCATGGCGATGCTGCCGCGCTTGTTCTTCAGGCCGTTGGCCGCCTCGTTCTCGATCGGCGCCTTGGTCTTCTTCTGGTCCATCCCGGGCGTCATGCCGCCGCCCTGGATCATGAAATCGCGGATCACGCGGTGGAAGATGGTGCCGTCGTAGTGGCCGGCCTCGATGTAGGCGAGGAAGTTGGCGACTGTCTTCGGCGCCTTCTCGGCGTTGAGTTCGAGGGCGATGACGCCGTGGCTGGTGGTGAGCTTGATCATTGGGAATCCTTATTTCTCGGAGATGATTTTGACGCTCTGGATGATGACCGGTGTGGTCGGCACGTTCTGGTGCGGGCCGGCGTTGCCGGTCGGCACCCTGGCGATCTTGTCGACGACATCCATGCCCGAGGTGACCTTGCCGAATACGGCGTAGCCCCAGGTACGGCCGTCGGCCGGCGAGCGGTGGTTGAGGAAGTCGTTGTCCTTCAGGTTGACGAAGAACTGGGCGCGGGCGGAGTGCGGATCCTGCGTGCGCGCCATGGCGACCGTGCCACGATCGTTCTTCAGGCCATTGGTGGCTTCGTTCTGCAGGCCCGGCGTCAGCGGCTTCTTTTCCTCCATCGCCGGGTTGAAGCCCCCGCCCTGGATCATGAAGCCGTCGATGACGCGGTGGAAGATGGTGCCGTCGTAGAAGCCGCGTCTGGCGTTGTCGAGGAATGCCTCGACGGTCTTCGGCGCCTTCTCGGCGTTGAGTTCGATGGTGATCTTGCCCAGCGAAGTGGTCATTTCGACGGTGGGTGCGGCCCACGCGGCCAGCGACATGAGCAGGCCGGCGGTCAGGGTCGAGAGTTGCTTGAGCATGGCTGGATTTCCTGGTCGGGTTATTGATTGACAGCCTTGTTGCCGGCAGCTGTATCTACCGGGGTCTGGACCGCGGTCGCCGGCTTTGCCGCCGCCTTGGCCGGGACCGTGATCAGGTCGCGCGAAAGGGCCGCTTTGGTCTTTGCCGACTTGCTCGCTCCGTCCAGTTGGGCAGCCTTGGCATAAGACTGGTTGGCCAGCTTGGCGTAGAGGTCGCCGAGGTTTTCGTGGGCGGTCGCATACGAGGGGTGCGTCTGAATCGCCATCTCGAGCGCCATCCGCGCCTTTTCGTATTGCTTCTGGCGGGCGTAGAGGACCGCCAGATTGTTGTAGGACTCCGGAAACTCGGGGTAGTCCTCGGTCAGCTTGGCGAATACCGCGATGGCTTCGTCGGTCTTGTCCGTCTCGCTGTAGATCACACCCTTGAGAAATCTGGCCTGGGCGTCGTTGGGTGACGCGCCCAGATACGAATCGATTTTTGTCAGCGCTTGCGGATACTGGCCCTGCCGGATCAGGCGCTGCACATCCGCCAGTGTGTCGGCGAGCAGCGGGGTGCCGCAAACGACCGTCAGCGCGATGATGGCGGCACGCAGTGCCCGAAATGCGCCTGGCCGAGGCGGAGGCGGGGGGGCTGAACTCATCGCTGTGATATACTCGCCGCAGGTTTACAATCGTT
>CAZKSD010000246.1:0-3905 GCA_964555315.1 uncultured Dechloromonas sp. | reverse complement strand
GTCTTCTCCAACGACTGGATCGATGCCTACATTGGCCTGAAGATGGACGAAGTCAACAAGGTTCGCATGACGACGCACCCCGTGGAGTTCGATCTCTACTACTCGTGTTAAGTATTGCCCGGCAGCAGTGAAAAAAGGGGGCGGGTTATCCCGCCCCCTTTTTTTGTCCGCGGTTCGCTGCGGGAAGCGTTAAGTCCGGTACACTGAACCGGTTACGAGGAATGATGACGATGACACGCAGTACGCTGGCTACCTTTCTTCTTGTGCTCGCCTTGCCGGCGTCGGCGCAGACCATCTACCGCTGCACGGATGCGAACGGTGGCATGCTGATCTCGAATACGCGCGTGGACAAGAGCTGCAAGGCGGTGGCGCTGCCGCCCGACTCATCGCTGCCGGCACCGAAGGCCAGGCCATCCGGCGCCGCCGCGAATCCGTCGCCGGCGGGTTTCCCGAAGGTTCCGGAGGATGCGCAGAAGGCGCGTGACACCGATCGCAAGCGCATCCTCGAACAGGAACTGGCGGGTGAGCAGCGCAGTCTGGATCAGGCGCAACGCGAGCTGGCCGATCAGGAATCGCTGCGCGGCAGGGACGGCTCGGCTGCGGCGCTCGACCGTGTGCAGCCTTACCGCGACCGCGTTGCGCAGCACGAGCGCAACATCATCGCCATCCAGAAGGAACTCTCCGGCCTGCGCTGATCAGACCGCGTCGGGCTTGACCTTGTACCAGGCCGAATACAGCGCCGGGAGGAAAAGCAGGGTCAGGGCGGTGGCGACGATCAGCCCGCCCATGATCGCCACGGCCATCGGCCCGAAGAAGTCGTTGCGCGAGAGCGGCACCATGGCCAGCACCGCCGCCGCCGCGGTCAGCACGATCGGCCGGAAGCGGCGCACCGTTGACTCGATGATCGCCTCGCCGCGCGGCTTGCCCGCCGCCATGTCCTGTTCGATCTGATCGACCAGGATCACCGAGTTGCGCATGATCATGCCGAACAGGGCGATGGTGCCGAGCAGGGCCATGAACCCGAATGGCTTGTTGAAGAGCAGCAGGAACAGGGCGATGCCGATGATGCCGAGCGGCGCCGTCAGAACCACCATGACGACCCGCGATACGCTCCGCAACTGGATCATCAGCACCGTGATCACCAGCAGAACGAAGACCGGAATGCCTGCCATCACCGAGTTCGAGCCTTTCGCCGACTCTTCGACCGAGCCGCCGGTTGCGATGGCGTAACCGGCCGGCAGGCTGGCGATGATCTGGTCGATCTGCGGTTGCAGACTGGCGACGATCGTCGCCGGCTGGGTCTTGCCGTAGAGGTTGGCGCGGACGGTGATGGTCGGCAGGCGGTCGCGGCGCCAGATCAGGCCCGGTTCGAACGAGTGCTTGAGGCGGGCGACCTGGCTGAGCGGAACGCTCTTGCCGCTGTGCGTCGGCACCGCAAGCTCGGGCAGGGCCGACAGGTGGCTGCGCTCCTGGCGGTCGCCGCGCAGCACGACATCGATGGTCTTCTCGCCTTCGCGGAAGCTTGTCACGGTGAGTCCGTTGAGCGACATGTTGAGCAGCGCCGCGACATCCTGGCCGGAGACGCCGAGCAGGCGCGCCTTGTCCTGATCGATCTCGATCTCGACGACCTTGGAAAGCTCGCTCCAGTCGAGGTTCACGTTCGATAGTTCCGGATTGCCGCGGAGAACGGTTGCGACTTCGCCAGCGATCCGGCGCAGGGTGTGCAGATCCTCGCCGGAGACGCGGTACTGGAGCGCGTAGCCGACGGGTGGGCCGTTTTCGATGCGGGCGATGTTGCCGCGCACCCCCCAGGCTTCATTTTCGAACAAATCGATCAGTCGACCGCGCAAGGCTTCGCGCGCCTCCTGGCCGCGGGTCATGATGACGATCTGACTGACATTGGTGGCGGGCAGTTGCTGATCGAGCGACAGGAAGTAGCGGGGCGAGCCCGAGCCGACGTAAGTGATGAAATGATCATGCTGGCCAAAGCGCGCCTTGTCCTCGTCCAGCCAGTTTTCGAGCTTCTTCGTCGCGGCGTCGATGGCGGCAACCGACGACCCTTCGGGCAGCCGCAGTTCGACGTTCAGTTCGAGACGGGTCGAGTTCGGGAAGAACTGCTTCTGCACCTTCGCCATGCCTGCAATCGACAGTGCGAACAGGAACAACGTGGAAAGGATGATCAGCCAGCGGCGCCTGACACAGGCACGCACGAGAACACGGAAGCGGTTATAGAACGGCGTTCCGTAGACGTCGTGGTCTTCGCCGTGCGTGTCGCTGCGCAGCCCGATCCGTTGCAGCCTGGCGGCCAGCCAGGGCCAGTGGCGCTGGATGGGACCCGGTTTTCCCGGCGCCCGCGGATCGGGGAGCAACTTGTAGCCCAGCCAGGGAATCGCGACGACCGCGGCGACCCATGAAATGAGCAGGGCAATCGCATTGACCTGGAAGAAGGCGAAGGCATATTCGCTGGTCGATGACTTGGCGATGGCGATCGGAATGAAACCGGCGACGGTGACCAGCGTGCCCGACAGCATCGGGCCGGCGGTGCTGGTATAGGCAAACGAGGCGGCACGGGTGCGCTCCCAGCCCTGCTCCATCTTCACCCACATGGTCTCGACGGCGATGATCGCATCGTCCACCAGGAGACCGAGCGCCAGCACCAGCGCGCCGAGCGAAACCTTGTGCAGGCCGACGTTGAACAGATCCATCGCCAGGAACGTTGCCGCGAGGACCAGGGGAATCGACAGGGCGACGACCATCCCGGTGCGCATGCCGAGACTGAGGAAGGTGACGAGCAGAACGACGGCGACCGCCTCGGCCAGCGCCCGGACGAAGGTCTTGATCGATGTGCGCACGGCGTTGGGCGCGCTGAGCACCTCGGCAATCTCGACACCCAGCGGCAGGCTTTGGCGAATCTTGGCGATGTTTGCTTCGAGGGCGTTGCCGAGATCGATGATGTCGGCGCCGCGCGCCAGCGAAACGCCGATGGCCAGCGCCTTTCTGCCCGCGAAGCGGACTTCGGTTGTCGGCGGATCACTGGTGCCGCGCCGCACGCTGGCGATGTCGCCAAGGCGGAAGCTGCGACCGCCGCTACGGATCAGGGTGTCGGACACCGCCTGAACCGTGTCGAAGGCGCCGCTCGGCCGGATCTGGATGCGCTCGTCCTGGAGCTCGAAAAAGCCGGCGGCGTTGACCGAGTTCTGCTGGCTCAACGCCTGGATGATGGTGGACTGATCGATGCCCAGTGTCGCCAGCTTGGCGTTCGCGAGTTCGACGAAGATCCGTTCGTCCTGAATCCCGAAGATTTCCACCTTGCCGGCGCCGGGGATGCGCAGGAGCTTGTCGCGAACGCGCTCGGCGATGTCCTTGAGCTGGGGGTAGTCGAGACCGTCGGCGGTCAGCGCGTAGATGTTGCCGAAGACGTCGCCGTACTCGTCGTTGAAGAACGGACCCTGAACGCCGGCCGGCAGGGTGTGCCGGATGTCGCCGACCTTCTTGCGCACCTGGTAGAAGAGATCCGGGACAACGCTTCCGGGGACGCCGTAGCGGGCGAAGAACATGACAGTTGACTCGCCGGGTCGGGAGAAACTCTGGATGCGGTCGATGTACGGCATCTCCTGCAGCTTCTTCTCGATCTTGTCGGTGAGCTGCTGTTCGACCTGGAGCGCCGTGGCGCCCGGCCACAGTGTGCGGATCACCATGACCCGGAAGGTGAATGGCGGGTCTTCGGCCTGACTCAGCCGGCCGTAGGAGATGATCCCCAGCAGCGCGATGGCGAACAGGAGAAAGCCGACAAGGGTCCGGTTGTGGAGTGTCCAGTCGGACAGATTGAAACGCTGGGCCACAACTCAGCGCTGCTGCGCGGGGGGTACGGCGGGCTGGGTCTGCACCGCCTGGCCGTCGACCAG
>CAZKSD010000245.1:0-3907 GCA_964555315.1 uncultured Dechloromonas sp. | reverse complement strand
GCGACAGCTGGAACCAGTCGCGGCAGGTGACGCGGTTGCCGGTCCAGTTGTGGAAATATTCGTGCGCGACGACGCGGTCGATGTTCTCGAAATCCACATCCGTCGCCACGTCGGCGCGAGCGAGCACGTACTTCGTGTTGAAGATGTTGAGCCCCTTGTTCTCCATCGCGCCCATGTTGAAATCGCCGACGGCGACGATCATGTAATGGTCGAGGTCGCATTCGAGGCCGAAACGCTGTTCGTCCCACGTCATCGACTTCTTCAGCGCCGCCATCGCGTGCGGGCACTGGTCGAGCTTGCCCGGCTCGACGTAGATGGCGAGTTGCACCTCGCGGCCGGAGGCGGTGCGGAAAGTGTCCTGCAGCACATCCAGCTTGCCGGCGACGACGGCGAACAGGTAGGCCGGCTTGCGGAACGGGTCTTTCCATTTCGCCCAGTGGCGGCCGCCGGCCTCGTCGCCACTGGCCACCGGGTTGCCGTTGGCCAGCAGCACCGGCAGCGCGGTCTTGTCGGCGTGCAGCGTCACCGTGTAGGCCGCCATCACGTCGGGACGGTCGATGAACCAGGTGATGCGGCGGAAGCCCTGCGCCTCGCACTGCGTGAAGTAGCCATCGCGGCAGCGGTAGAGTCCGGAAAGGCCGGTGTTGGCGCCGGGGTCGATGCGGACGACGGTGTGCAGCGTGAAGGCGTCGGGAACGCCGGCGATGGTCAGCGAGTTCGGTGTCACGGAAAACGTCACTTTTTCGCCGTCGACCGCAACCCTCAGCGTCTCCAGTTCCTCGCCGTCGAGCACCAGCGGCTGGCCGGGAGCAACCGCCGGATTGCGGCGCAGCGCCAGCGTCGCGCTGACGGTGGTGGCGCCCTCGGCGATAGCGATATCGAGGTCGACGCTGTCGATGAGGAAGGCGGGCGGGGTGTAGTCCTTGAGATAGATCGTCTGCGGGGTATCGGTCTTCATGGTTCGGCGGTGTCGGGGACAAACGCCTGATCATACGTTAAACCAGGTTCGCCGGATTCCCGGGAACGTTCCGCATGATGAATTGCGACCCGGACCGGCGCGATGGCATCCGCAAACAGTCCTCCGCCTTAACGGCCATTCGACCGGTGGGGCGTTGCGGGCAGCAATGGATTAGTTACCTTCCACCCAGCCGGAAGAGGTGTCGAACGGCAGCTTTCTGATCCTGTGAATGCGTACCCCGTGCCCCTTTGCTACCGGTCAGGTTTTCGACTCCAACGACAGCTACAGCAGTTACCTGCAAGCGGCCGTTCGCGGCAAAGGGAAGTTGGCCGGTTTGCATCGAGGATGGAGCGAAAGGCCACGGGTGGCTGGTCGTTACTCCGGCTGCTATGTCCACACTACTGTGTCGGGCGATTCTTCCGACCATGCGCTGGCGAGTGATGCGCACCTTCACACCTGCTTAGCAGGCACCCGTGGTGTGATCATTTTGCTCCATTCGCACCAGAACGGCGCGAACGTGGGTGCGCGCTTCGCCAAATATCGGTCTGCCCGGAGATTTCCGGAGCATCATCGACTTCGCTGCCTGGAGCTGTGACCGTGCTTCCCAACCTGGTATGACCGGCAACAACTGAATGGCTCGCCGGTTCTTCGGAAATATCCGTTTCTGGAACGGTAAAGGCCGGAGAAGCGGGTTTTTGTCCGGGCCAATGCGGACGACCGTGGTCAGCGCGTCCGGCGTCACGGAAAATGGCGTTTTTTCGCCGTCGACCGCGACACCCAGGATTTTCGTTCCGTCGTTGTCGAGTACCGGCATCTGCGGCGGGCGGGATAGGTGCAATCCTTGAGATGGATCGTCCGGGGTGCACCGGTTTTCATTGTCCGACGGAGCATCCGGCGTCCGGAAGTTGAAACGCCAAACCGGGTGGCGCGGAGCTCCCGGGTTCGACCCGAAAGCCGTGAAATTGCCGATTGACTGCGCTTGTCCGCCCCCCGATACTGCTCGGGGCGCTGGCATTCCTGTCTGTGAGGCTGTTGACGCCCTGGTGTGGACAGGAACGCGCGTGATTCGCGGGCCGCCGGTCAGTTCCGGCGCTGCGCCCTGATTCGGGGAGAGGTGGCGATGGAAGCAGCGATGCACAAGATCTGGACCTATTTCTGGTTGCCGGAGACCAAGTACGTTATCGGCGTCGTCGCGGTTCTCGCGCTGCTGTCGTTGCGGCTGCTGCCCAAGGATCGTCAGCGGATCGCCAGGACGACGGTGGTGTTCGTCCTCTGTCTGGTGGGCCAGATCTTTGGCGCCCTGCTCGAGGCGCTCGATTATTCGCGCTTCGCGGTAATGATCCACGAGCTGTTCGTCATCGGCTCGGGGATGGCGCTGTGCCGCCTCGTGGCGATCTTCGTCTTCCGCATCATCCTGCCGCGCTTCGGCATCGTCGTCGTGCGTATCGCCGAGGATATCATCGTCCTCGTCGTCTACGCTGCCTTCATCCTCGGGCGGCTGCACATCGTCGGCCTCGACCCGTCGAGCCTGCTGACCACCTCGGCGGTGATCACCGCGGTTCTTGCGTTCGCGATGCAGGATACCCTCGGCAACATCCTGTCGGGCGTCGCGCTGCAACTCGACAACTCGCTGCGTACCGGCGACTGGGTCAAGGTCGACGATGTCACCGGCCGGGTGGCGCAGATTCGCTGGCGGCAGACGACCATCCGGACGCGCAACGGCGATGTGGTGGTCGTTCCCAACAGCCAGTTGATGCGCGGCAGGTTCACCGTCTTCGGCCGGGCGGACATCCCCAACTGGCCGTGGCGGCGCTGGATCTGGTTCAACATCACCTATGACTCGCCGCCGGCGCTGGTGATCCAGAAGGTGGAGAAGGCGATCCGCAGCGCCGACATCCCCAACGTCGCGCGCGAGCCCGCCCCGACGTGCGTGCTGATGGAGTTCGGGCAGGGCTACGGGCGCTACGCGCTGCGCTACTGGATGCTCGATCCGCAGCCGGACGACCCGACCGATTCCGCGGTGCGCGTGCATGTCCTGGCGGCGCTGCAGCGCGCGCGGATGGAATTGGCGGTGCCGGAACACTCGGTGCACATCACCAAGGAAAACGATGCCTATCGCGAGTTGCTGCACCGGCGGGAAATCGACCGCCGCATCGCCGACCTGCACAAGCTGGAGCTGTTTTCCAGCCTGCAGGAAGAGGAGCTGCGGACCATCAGCGAGCGCATGGTCTACGCGCCATTCGCCTGCGGCGACGTCATCTTCAATCAGGGCGACGCACCGCATTGGCTCTATCTGCTGGCGGTCGGCGAAGCGGAGGCGTGGATGGAGTTTCCCGACCATTCGCGGCGGCTGTTCCGGACGATCCAGGCCGGGGGTACGTTCGGCGAGAAGGGGGTGCTGACCGGCGAGACCCGCCGCGCCACGATCATCGCCAAGACCGACGTCGTGTGCTATCGCCTCGACCAGGCGACGGTCGAGGAGGTCATCCGTTCCCGGCCGGAAATCGCCGAGGCGATCGCCGAAATTCTCGCCCGGCGCGAAGCCGAGATGGACAGCTTCCGCAACCGGTTCATCGGCGCCTCCGGCGACAGCCAGGAAACGCAGCCCAAGGCCGGCATCCTGGCCAAGATCAGGGATTTCCTGGGGCTGTGAGCGGATGATCGGCGGTGTCGTATCCGCAGGCCCGCGGTTGCGTGTCGCCGCGTTAGAATCAGCACCATTCCTCCACGAAAGGCGTGTCCCGATGCCCCGTCATTCACTGCTGGCGCTTGCCGCGTTCTCTCTTGTCCTGGCGGCTTGCGAGAGCGCGCCCAAAGTCCCGCCTGCTTCGCAGAACCGCCAGCTCGAACTGAAGCTGGCAAATGGCACCTACAACTGCGAGCACAAGGTGCGCATCCAGGTCGAGCGTGAAATCCGCGACCGCGTGAACACCCGCATCACCATCGGCT
>CAZKSD010000244.1:0-3996 GCA_964555315.1 uncultured Dechloromonas sp. | reverse complement strand
GCGAGGCCGGCGGCGAGCGGGTTGTCGGTGAACACGGTGGAAAACCCGGGGACGATGCCGGCCGGCAACGCGCCGCCACCCCACAGCCACAGGCTGTTGATCGCCGGCCGGCCGGCAGCCTCGCGCCGTTCATTGAGCGGATGGCGGTGCAGGAACATCTGCACCTCGTTCAGCCAGCGCGCCAGCGGCAACGCGCTGCCTTTGCGTTCGCCATCGACGCGGCGGCCGGCGACGGCGGAAATCGGCTCGGCGGGATGGTCGACCGGAACATTGAGCCGCAGATACCAACGTGCGGCGCTGGCGGCGTGGAAGTGTCCGACATCGCCGAACTCGGCATTGAGCGCCGCGACGAGGCCCTGCGCGGCGTCGCCGTCGAGATCGAAGGCGCCGGCGTCGGCGAGAACGATGCGCTCATGGTGGAAGCGCAGGTGTACCGGGTCCGCGCATAGCCAGTGGCCGGCGCGCGCCTCGTCGCTGCCTTCGCCGAGCAGGCGCAGCGCGCCGAAGGAGGGGGCGGTCAGGCCGAAGCTGGCCGCCAGGACCATTTCGAAGGGGCGGCGGTCGCGGCGCTCGCCGCGGGCACGCGCCAGCATCCATTCCAGACCCGGCGCGGCAAGACTTCCGAGGACATGCGGGTCCGCCGGTTCCGGCCAGATCAGTTCGGGGACAAGCAGGGTCAGATGCACGGAAAGCGGCGCCGGGAAACTCGGGGGATGCGCTTGAGTGTACCATAGCGGTTTTTCCTGCCCGGCCCGTTCCCGCATGGCCCTGCCTTACGAACTGCTGATCGGTTTGCGCTATACGCGCGCCAAACGCCGCAACCATTTCATTTCCTTCATCTCGCTGATCTCGATGCTCGGCATCGGGCTCGGCGTCGCCGCGCTGATCGTCGTGCTGTCGGTGATGAATGGCTTCCAGAAGGAACTGCGCACGCGCATTCTCGGCGTTGCCTCGCACATCCAGATCACCGGCATCAACGGCGAGCTGGCCGATTGGCAAAGTATCGCCGAGCAGGCGGCAAGACATCCGGCGGTGCGCGCGGCGGCGCCCTTCGTTCAATCGCAGGCGATGTTCACCGTCGATGGCGGCGTCAAGGGTGCGCTGGTGCGCGGCATCCTGCCCGATGAGGAAGAACGCGTCGCCGACTTCCGCAAGACGATCAAGAGCGGCAGCCTCGACGACCTGCGCCCCGGCGAATTCGGCGTCGTCCTCGGTGCCGACCTAGCGCGGGCGCTGCGCGTGTTCACTGGCGACAAGGTGACGCTGATCGCGCCGCAGGGCACGGTGACGCCGGCCGGCGTCATGCCGCGCCTGAAATCGTTCCGCGTGGTCGGCATCTTCGAGGTCGGCATGTACGAGTACGACAGCGGGCTGGCGCTGGTCCACATGGCCGACGCCCAGAAGCTGTACCAGATGGAAGACCGGGTCAGCGGCGTGCGGCTCAAGGTCGACGATCTCTTCCAGGCACCGCGCGTCGGGCGCGAGCTGGCCGGGATGATAGACGCCAGCTCCTATATCAGCGACTGGACCAAGAGCCACGCCAATTTCTTCCGCGCCGTGGCGATCGAGAAGAACATGATGTTCATCATCCTCTCGCTGATCGTCGCCGTCGCCGCCTTCAACCTCGTGTCGACGCTGGTCATGGCGGTCACCGACAAGCAGGCCGACATCGCCATCCTGCGCACGCTCGGCGCGCGGCCGCTGTCGATCATGACGGTTTTCGTCATTCAGGGCGCGCTGGTCGGCTTCATCGGCCTCGGCCTCGGCATCGCCGGCGGCGTCGCGCTGGCGCTCAATATCGACGTGGTGGTGCCGTTCATCCAGAATCTATTCGGCGTCCAATTCCTGTCGAAGGAGGTCTATTACATCTCCGACCTGCCGTCCGACCTGCAATGGGGCGACGTCTGGGGCGTCACGCTGATCGCCTTCGTGCTGGCGCTGCTGGCGACCATCTACCCAAGCTGGCGCGCCGCGCGCGTCAATCCGGCGGAGGCGCTGCGCTATGAGTGAAATCATTCTCGCCGCCCGCGGGCTGGGCAAGGCCTTCCGCAACGGCGGGCTGGATGTCAACGTCCTTTCCGCCGTCGACCTTGAAGTGGCGGCCGGCGAAACGCTCGCCATCGTCGGCGCCTCCGGTTCCGGCAAGAGCACGCTGCTGCACCTGCTCGGCGGGCTCGATGCGCCGAGCGCCGGCAGCGTCAAGCTGATGGGCCGCGATTTTTCGGCATTAAACGAGGTCGACCGCGGCGACTGGCGTAACAAACATCTCGGCTTCGTCTACCAGTTCCACCACCTGCTGCCCGAGTTTTCGGCGCTGGAAAACGTCGCCATGCCGCTGCTGATCCGCCGCCAGGAACGCTGCGCCGCGCTCAAGGCGGCCGGCGACATGCTCACCGCCGTCGGCCTCGGCCACCGGCTGGAGCATCGCCCCGGCGAACTCTCCGGCGGCGAACGCCAGCGCGCGGCCATTGCCCGGGCGCTGGTCAGTTCGCCCTCATGCATCCTCGCCGACGAACCGACCGGCAACCTCGATCGCCAGACCGCCGGCGTCGTCTTCGACCTGCTGCTCGCCCAGGTGCGCTCGCAGAACGCCAGCCTGGTGATGGTGACGCACGACCCGCAACTCGCCGCCCGGGCCGACCGCATGCTGCATTTGAAGGATGGGGTACTGGTCGGCGAATAGGGCGGTGCAAAAATCGCCCTGCAAAAAACGGGAGTAATTTCCGGTTGACCGCAACAGGGCGCTTTCCCGCCGTTCGTCGCGCGAGCCGCTGCTGTTTGACGCAGACGGCAATGAACATGCAGCCCGACAGGAAGGTCACCGGCAGATGATTCTCGGCTTTTCGGATTCCGTGATACGGAACATCATGACGCATGATCCGCTTGTTCGCATGTCTAGATTCAACAGGATATATCGAAATGACTTGGCAACTTCCGTGCTACGTTGTTCGCTCGCATTGCCGCGACGCTTGAATCGGCAACCTTCATTGCGAGCCGCCGCATGCTGACCTTCTCGACCCCGGTCACCACGCTGGCGCAAGGCTTTGTCAAAGGGTTGCAAAGCGAACTGGATGACTTTTTCAGTCGGTTGTCCAATCGGGCCGGTTTTCTCGGCGCCGTCACCAGGAGTGCTTTTTCCCAAGTCCGCAAGAAGCTTTGTCCTTCCGTATTCCGTGCGTGCGCTCAATGAGCTGCTGCTGGAACCGTGGGAGAAGGTTGTCGTGGTGCCGTGTTGGCACGGTTTCCGGTTGCTGGCGGGAGATACCACAACCCTGCGCTTGCCGATGTTGCCGGAAACGGCCGAAGCCTTCGGGTTGCGCGGCGACCGTTGGGAAGGGGTGGCCCCGATGGCGCAGGCATTTGGCCTGTACGACGCTACCAGCGGCCTGATGATCTATGCCGATCTCTATCCTGTCCAAGTGCGGGAGCGTGAAATGCTGGCCAGTAGCCAGCGGCATGCCCAGCCTGACGATCTGCTCCTTCTGGATCGTAGCTTTCCGGCTTATTGGCTGTTCGCCTGGCTGATCGCGCCGGGCCGCCATTTCTGTATGCGGGTCGATGCCTTGGGTTTCGATGCCATTGAGCAATTTGTCCATGCGTCGGCAGCAGACGAAACCGTGGTCGAGATCAACATGCCGGCACTCGCCATGCGCAAAGCGGCGGTGAATGGCTACAGGCTTTCTTCCCGGGTTTTCCAACTGCGCCTGATCCGGGTTCGACTCCCCGGCCATCAGATGGAAATCCTGGCCACCTCCTTGCTTGATCGAACGAACCTTTTCTTTGGAGCCGCAATGTCCGGTATTTCCCCGCAAGCCGCATTTTCGGGTCTTGAACCTGCGATCGTCTGGAATCATTTCGCCGTCTTGTGCACGATTCCGCGCGCATCGAAGCAGGAAGCGGCGTTGCGGCAGAACCTTCTGGCCTGGGCCGGTCAGCGCGGTCTGGCTGCCGCGGTCGACGCCGCCGGCAACCTGATTATCCGCAAGCCGGCCAGCC
>CAZKSD010000243.1:0-3997 GCA_964555315.1 uncultured Dechloromonas sp. | reverse complement strand
GCCAGTATGAGACCATGCACATGGCTTAACTTAACGGCATTGGGGACAGACCACGTTTTCCCCGAGGTCGCCAGACTTTCCTTCGCATGGTCGTACCCTCCGCAGAATTGTGCGATCAGAACAAGATATCCGCAATGGATTTTTCTCCACGCTTCCTGCCGGCAGCTTGCGCCTGCGGGTTAGAATCCGTCGCCCAGTCTTACATGATTGCTGATGCAAAAAGGAAGAACCTCTCGCGGGATCGAACTGGCGGAAACCGGATGTCTCACCGCCGACATGAAGCGCCTTCACGGCCTGCACCGCGATTTGTCGCGGTCGACCGGTGAAAGACGTCAAAAATTGGCGGCCGACCTCGCGGCGCTGCGCGCGGAATCGCAGGCGGCGGTGGCAACGCGGCGGGCGGCGCTGCCCCGGCCGGAGTTCCCGCCCGAGTTGCCGATCAGCGAGCGGCGCGCGGAGATCGCCGGGCTGATCGTCAGCCACCAGGTGGTTATCGTCTGCGGCGAGACCGGCTCAGGCAAGACGACGCAGTTGCCGAAGATATGTCTCGACCTCGGCATCGGCGCCCGCGGCCTGATCGGCCACACGCAGCCGCGCCGCCTCGCCGCCCGTTCGGTGGCGACGCGGCTGGCGCAGGAACTGAAGACGCAGGTCGGCGCCGGGGTCGGCGTAAAAATCCGCTTCCACGACCGGTCGACCGCGGCAAGTTGGGTCAAGCTGATGACCGACGGCATCCTGCTCGCCGAGTCGCAATCCGACCCGTATTTGAACGCCTACGAGGCGATCATCATCGACGAGGCGCACGAGCGCAGCCTGAACATCGACTTCCTGCTCGGCTACCTGAAGCAGTTGCTGCCGAGGCGGCCGGACCTGAAGGTCATCATCACCTCGGCGACCATCGACGCCGAGCGCTTTGCGCAGCATTTCGGCGGCGCGCCGGTGATCGAAGTCTCCGGCCGGCTCTACCCGGTCGAGGTGCGCTACCGGCCGGTCGCGGATATCGACAAGAAGGACGACGAGCGCGATCTCTACGACGCCATCGTCGATGCCGCCGACGAGCTGGCCCGCCTGGGCAGCGGCGACATCCTCGTCTTCCTGCCCGGCGAACGGGAAATCCGCGAGGCGGCCGAGGCGCTGAGGAAGCACGCGCTGGCGCGGCCGGGCCTCGCCACGGCGCACGCGCCGGAAATCCTGCCGCTGTTCTCGCGCCTGTCGGCCGGCGAGCAGGACCGCATCTTCAAGCCCTCCGGCCACCAGCGGCGCATCGTGCTGGCGACCAACGTCGCCGAAACCTCGCTGACCGTTCCGGGAATCCGCTACGTCATCGACACCGGGCTGGCGCGGGTCAAGCGCTATTCGTACCGCAACAAGGTCGAGCAGCTGCAGGTCGAGAAGGTCTCGCAGGCGGCGGCGCGGCAGCGCGCCGGGCGTTGCGGCCGGGTGGCGGCGGGCGTCTGCGTCCGCCTGTACGACGAGGCGGACTTCGACGCCCGCCCACCGTTTACCGATCCGGAAATCCTCCGCTCCTCGCTGGCCGGCGTCATCCTGCGCATGAAGTCGCTGCGCCTGACCGACGTCGAGACCTTTCCCTTCATCGAGCCGCCTCCGGGCAAGGCGATCAGCGACGGCTACGCGCTGCTCCAGGAACTGGGCGCGCTGGATGAGGACAATCGCCTGACCAAGGTCGGCGAGGCGCTGGCCCGCCTGCCGCTCGACCCGCGCATCGGCCGCATGCTCGTCGCCGCCCGCGACCTCGGTTGCCTCCAGGAAGTGCTGATCATCGCTGCCGCGCTGTCGGTACAGGACCCGCGGGAACGGCCACAGGAACGCCAGCAGGCGGCCGACGAGAAGCACCGGCAGTGGGCCGACGAGAAGTCCGAGTTCCTGAGTTGGGTCAAGTTGTGGAACTGGTTCAAGGCCGCGGTCGACGGCAAGAAATCGAACAAATCGCTGGTCGACACCGTGCATGCGCATTTCCTCTCCTACCTGCGCCTGCGCGAATGGCGCGAGGTACATGGGCAGTTGCACGCGATGGTCAGCGAACTGGGCTGGAAGGAAAACGAGATTCCGGGCACCTACGACGCCATCCACCAGGCGCTGCTCTCGGGGCTGCTCGGCAATATCGGCTGCAAGTCGGACGAATCCGGCCATTACCTCGGCGCGCGCGGTATCCGCTACCTGATCCATCCCTCGTCGCCGCTGCAGAAGAAGGCCGGCAAGTGGATCGTGGCGGCCGAGATCACCGAGACGACCCGCCTGTTCGGCCGCTGCGTCGCCCGCATCGAGGCCGGGTGGATCGAGAAGGTGGGCGCTCACCTGATCAAGCGCCAATACTTCGACCCGCACTGGGAAAAGAAGGCGATGCAGGTCGCGGCCTGGGAGCGGACGACGCTATACGGCGTGGTGATCGATCCCAAGCGCCGCATCCACTACGGCCCGCTGGCGCCGGCCGAGGCGCGCGAGATTTTCATCCGCCAGGGCCTGGTCGGCGAGGAGATCGAGGAAAGCCACGCCCGGCGCTGGCCATTCTTCCAGCACAACCAGAAGCAGATCCGCGACATCGAGAAGATCGAGCACAAGCAGCGCCGGCAGGACGTGCTGGTCGACGACGAGCTGATCTTTGCCTTCTACGACCACCTGATCCCCGAGGCGAAGCCGGGCCAACCCGCCATCCATAACGGCGCAGCCTTCGACCACTGGCGGCGGATGGCCGAGCAGGAGAACCCCAGGCTGCTCTTCCTGGCCAGGGACGACCTGATGCGCCACTCGGCGGCCGGAGTGACCACCGACGCCTTCCCGCACACGCTCAAGGTCGGCGGTGTCGATTACCCGCTGAGCTACCACTTCGAGCCCGGCTCGCCGCGCGACGGCGTGACGCTGACCCTGCCGCTGGCGCAACTGAACCAGATTCCGGCGGCGCGCATGGAGTGGCTGGTGCCGGGGCTGTTGAAGGAGAAGCTGGTGCAGTTGATCAAGACGCTGCCGCAGAAGATCCGGGCGAAGCTGGTGCCGGTGCCGGAATTCGTCGAGGAATTCATGTCGACCGTGGCTGGCAACGAGCGGAAGCTGAACCAGGGCCTGATCCCGCCGCTGATCGACCACATCCTCGAAGCGCGCGGCCTGAACGCCCGCGGCTGGGCGGTGACGGCGGACGCCTTCCGCCCCGACGCGCTGCCGCCGCACTTCGCGATGAACTACAAGCTGATCGACGAGCATGGCCGGCAGCTCGACATGAAGCGCAGCCTGGTCGCGCTGCGCGGCGAGTGGGGCAAGGAGGCCAGGGAGGAATTCGCCGAGCTGCACGAAACGCCGTCCGAATACACCCGCCTGAGCGACTGGACCTTCGGCGAACTGCCGGAGCTGATGGAAGTGCCGGTCGGCCAGCAGACGGTGATTGGCTACCCGGCGCTGGTGGACGACGGCGAGAGCGTCAGCCTCAAGGTCTTCGACTCCGCCGGGGAGGCGGCCGGCACACACCGCAAGGGGCTGCTGCGATTGTTCATGATCCAGTTCCGCGAACAGGCGAAGTACTTCGACAAGAACGTGCCGGGGATCACGCAAATGGGCATGCAGTTCATGGCCCTGGGGACGACCGAGGAGCTCAAGCGGCAGATCGTCGAGCTAACCTTCGCCCGCGCCTGTCTGGCCGAGCCGCTGCCGACGACGCCGGAGGCCTTCAAGGCGCGCTGTGCCGAGGCCAGGGCGCGGCTCGGGCTGATCATGCAGGAGGTCTCCCGCCTGGTCGGCGCCATCCTCGGCGAATGGCAGGCGGTGACCAGGAAGCTGCCGGCGTTCAAGGCGCACGCGGCGGCGGCCGCCGACATCGACGTGCAATTGAGGCGGCTCATCGGCAGGAACTTCGTGGTCGGCACGCCGTTCGAGCGCCTGCAGCATTACCCGCGTTACCTGAAGGCGATTGGCGTCCGCCTCGACAAGCTGAAAGCCAACCCGGCGCGCGATGCGCAACTGATGGCCGAATACGGCCCGCTGTGGACCA
>CAZKSD010000242.1:0-3999 GCA_964555315.1 uncultured Dechloromonas sp. | reverse complement strand
TGAGCCGGCGGCGTGAACTGTCGAGGCGCCTGGGCGCCCTGGCGGAAATTTCCGGAATCATGTCCGCCATGCGCGGCCTTGCACTGATGGAGACGCACGTCCTGCAAGAGTTTCTGCTGACGCAACGAAGAATGGTGTCCAGTATCGAAGCGGCAGCAGCTGACTTCCTCGCCTGGCATCCGGAACTGTTGCCGGTTGCCGAGCCCGATTTGGAAATTTGCATCCTGGTCGGCTCGGAGCAGGGCTTTTGCGGTGATTTCAACGAGGCGCTGCTGCACTACCGGGAAGCGCATTGCCACGATAAGGCAACCCCTAGACATTTCCTGACACTGGGCCATCGCCTGTCGAACCGACTCGATGGCGATACTTCGCTCGCGCTGATGCAACTCCCCGGTGCCAGCGTTGCCGACGAGGTGCCGACGGTGCTGCTGCGGCTGACCCGGGAACTCAATCGCCTACTTTCCGCAGGCGAGATGGCCGGTTGTGGTCTAACTGTCCTCTACCATTGCGATGCAACCGGCGATATCCGCCTGCGCCACCTGCTGCCCCTGCGCGACTTGCCCGCCCCGGATGCTCGTCCCTATCCGCCGGAAATCAACTTGCCGGCCGGCGATCTACTGCCCGCGCTGACCGGACATTATCTCTACGCGGCGCTGAACGAAGTGCTCTACAGTTCCTTGATGGCCGAGAGCCGCCAACGACACGCCCACATGGATCGGGCGCTGAAAAAACTGGACGAAGACAGCGAACATCTGCAGCAGGCCTACAACGCGCAGCGCCAGGAAGACATCACCGAGGAAATCGAGGTCATCCTGCTCTCGGCCGGGATGCTGGAGGAGGATTGCTAGGGTCAACGGTAAAAAAATGCTGAATTTCTGCATCCTTTTGCCAGCTTCTCCGTCTTCGTTGTCAGAACGCTAAACAACACGGATTGAAGCTACCCATGAACACCTCGATTCTGACCGAACGGAAACCGCTCTCTTTAAACGCCTGGATCGCCGGCCTGCTGCTCGGCGCTGTGTTGTGGGTGCTGGCCTACAGTCAACTCACCAACTTTGCCGATGCCATGATCGGGCTATTTGGCCTCAGCCATGGCAACCACCTCGGCGAGGCGGTGCATTTCTTCTTCTACGACACGCCCAAGGTCTTGCTGCTGCTGACCGGCATCGTTTTCTTCATGGGCGTGATCCAGACCTTCTTCTCGCCCGAGCGCACCCGCGCCTTGCTTTCCGGCAAGCGGGTCGGGGTCGGCAACGTATTGGCCGCATCGCTGGGAATCGTGACGCCATTCTGTTCATGCTCGGCGATTCCGCTGTTCATCGGCTTTCTCTCGGCTGGGGTGCCGCTGGGCGTGACCTTCTCTTTCCTGATCTCGGCACCGATGGTCAATGAAGTGGCGCTGGCGCTCCTGTTCGGGATGTTCGGCTGGAAAGTCGCGGCGCTCTACCTGGGTCTGGGGCTACTCGTGGCCATCATTTCGGGGCTGATCATTGGCAAGTTGAAGATGGAGCGCTACCTGGAAGACTGGGTACAGGCCATTCACGCCGGGGAAGCGCCGGAAATTGAGGGTGAAAGCTACACCTGGCTCGACCGCTTCCATGCCGGTGGCCGCCACGTCAAGGAAATCGTCGGCAAGGTCTGGCCCTACATCGTGGGTGGCATTGCCATCGGTGCCGTGATTCATGGCTACGTGCCCCAGGATTTCATGGCCTCGATCATGGGGAAGGATGCGCCCTGGTGGTCGTTGCCGGCCGCCGTTGCCATGGGGGTGCCGATGTATACCAATGCGGCGGGCATTATTCCCATCGTTGAAGCGCTGATTGGCAAGGGCGCGGCGCTGGGTACCGTGCTCGCCTTCATGATGAGCGTCATTGCCTTGTCGCTGCCGGAGATGATCATCCTGCGCAAGGTGTTGCGGATTCCGCTAATCGCCACTTTTGTCGGCGTCGTGGCCAGCGGCATTCTACTGGTTGGCTACGTGTTCAACCTCGTGCTGTAGCGGAGGTAAGGCGTGGGGCGTCGGCTGACTCTCCTCTTGTTGGGTTTGTTTTTCGCTTTCCTGGCGCAGGCCGAGACGCGCTGGACGGAAACGGACGCTCAGGGGGAAACACGGGTTCACCTGTACTTTTTCTGGTCGCAAAGCTGCCCCCACTGCCTGGAAGCACATCCTTTCATCGACGCTATTCCCAAGGAGCGGCCGTGGGTGGTGTTGCATGCGCTTGAGGTATCCCGCAGCCGGGAAAATGCCCAACGCTTCGAGAACATGGCACAGGCGCTCGGTCAGGAGGCCGAAGGCGTGCCGACCTTCATCTATTGCGGCAGGATGGAGGTGGGCTGGGGCGGCTCGGAACTGTCGGGTGGGCAACTGCTTAACGGCCTCGACGCCTGCCATCGAAGCGGGGGCAGCGTCGCGAGCTCCGGCGCTGAGCGAGCGATCAGCTTGCCAGGCTTTGGTGAAATCGATCCCGGCGCCATGTCTCTCCCCGTTCTTACCCTCATCATCGCCAGCCTGGACGCCTTCAACCCCTGTGCATTTTTCGTGCTGCTCTTTTTGCTTAGCCTGCTCGCTCACCAGAAGAACAGGCGGCGGATGCTCACTGTGGGGGGGATCTTCATCGTGACCTCCGGATTGATGTACTTCGCATTTATGGCGGCTTGGCTCAAGGTGTTTCAACTGCTCGGTGCATTGCCATGGATAACCCTATTGGCGGGAATACTGGCCATGGTCGTGGGCGTCATCAACACCAAGGATTTCTTTGCCTTCGAGAAGGGCATCACCTTGTCGATTCCCGAATCGGCCAAGCCCAATCTCTACCTCCGCGCCCGTATCGTGCTGCAATCCAGCAACCTGCCGGCGATGCTCGGCGCCACGGTTTTTCTCGCGGTGACCGCCAATCTCTACGAGTTGCTGTGTACCGCCGGATTTCCGATGGTATTCACGCGCATCCTGACCTTGAACGAGCCATCGGAGACCGCCCGCTACGCTTATCTGGCGCTCTACAACCTGATCTATGTCGTGCCGCTGGCGTTAATCGTTCTGGCCTTCGTCGGAACATTGTCGAGTCACAAGCTGACCGAGCGCGAAGGGCGTCTGCTGAAACTGATGTCAGGGGTGATGATGCTTGAGCTGGGCATCGTGATGACCTTCTTTCCGCAGTGGCTGAATAGCCTAGGCGTGACCGCAGTGCTGGTGCTGGTTGCCCTGTTTGTGCTGTTCGTGGCGGCCTGGCGCACCCGGCCGGGTCACCCCATTTCCCGAGACTGATACATGATGCTTACCCGAATGAAACGGATCTTCTTCGTTGTCGCTTCTGCTGTGGCCATCGCTTTTCTGGCCGGTTGCAACGGCGAGACGGCAGCCTCACCAGGGGTTCAGCTTGTCGAAAATGCCCGCCAGTCCGGCCTGCCGACCGTGGTCGAGTTCGGTGCTTCATCCTGCACTACCTGCCGGAACATGAAGCCAATTCTGGAAGCCACGGCACTGCAGTTGCAGGGCAGGGCGCACGTCGTGGTGATTGACCTCAACAAGGATTATGCCGCGGCGAGCCAGTTCAATATCCGCATGATGCCGACGCAGGTCTTCTTCGCTGCCGACGGTCGCGAGACCGGTCGCCATCTGGGGGGTATGACGCAGGCCGAGATCGTTCAGCGCCTGGGCTTTGGCAATGAGGGGCGTTGAGCCATGATGGCTGAGTTCGATCAATTGGTAACAACCTACCCGGTCTGGGCCATGGCGTCGGCTTTACTGGCCGGTATCGCTTCTTCGGCTTCGCCTTGTGCCATCGCGGCGGTGCCGCTGGTGGTCGGCTATGTCGGCGGCTACGCCGGTGGAAGCCGGTGGCGGGCATTCGGCTATGCGGCCGCTTTCGTTTTGGGCATGGCTTTGACGTTTACCGCAGCAGCCGTGGCCATGGTAACGGCGGGTGCGATTTTTGGTCCGGCCGGGCATGTCTGGCAGATCGTCATGGCGGCGTTGGCGATTGTCTTCGGCGGGCATCT
>CAZKSD010000241.1:0-4017 GCA_964555315.1 uncultured Dechloromonas sp. | reverse complement strand
CGAGACGGTGATGGTCATCGCCCAGAAGACGAGCGACAGGATGCCGAGCACGTTGTCGATAGTCACCGGAACCGCATGGTGCCCGCCAAAGATCTCCCTGACCGTATAGAGCGGGCTGGTACCGATGTCGCCAAAGACCACCCCCATCGCCGCCAGCGCGGTAGCAGCCAGACCGGATCGATCCGGCGTGCTCGCTGTTGTCATTTTCTCCTCTTGATCCATATCCCGGCGAATCTGCCCGTCGTCACGCGACTCCGCATGCCGACCGCGCAGGCAAGGCGCGGCTGCCGGCAGGGCCGAAGGCTTCCCGGCCCGGTTAGCTGCGCGCAAGCGCCCGGCCTCACGGTCGCCGGACGATCCGGGCGCGCGTCGAGGGTTGAACCGGAATCGGCGGCGCGCTGGCCCAATGCCGAGAACCGCGGCGCGCCAGTGCGGCTCGCGGCCGCACCCGGCGCGAGGCCTGTCGCCTGACGCGGCACCGGCAGACTACTTGCTGATCGACTCCCCAGGGGTAACGATACCGAGGAAGCTGTCCGCCTTCAGCGCTGCGCCGCCGATCAGGCCTCCGTCAATGTCCTTTTGAGCCAGTAGGCCCGCGGCGTTCTCGGGCTTCATCGAGCCGCCGTACTGGATCGAGATCGACTGGGCGACATTGTCGCCATAGAGCTTGGCGAGCAGGCCGCGCACGAAAGCATGCGCTTCCTGTGCTTCGTCATCGCTGGCGGTGACGCCGGTGCCGATGGCCCAGACCGGCTCGTAGGCGATGACCGTGCGCAGCGCCTCATCAGCCGACAAACCGGCGTAGGCGCCGTTCACCTGCGTGGTCAGCACCGCTTCCAGCCGCCCATCCTTACGTTCGGCAAGGGTCTCACCAATACAGATGATCGGCGTCATGCCGAGAGACTGAACCTTCTTGACCTTCTTGTTGACCGTTTCATCGGTCTCGCCAAAGTAGGTACGCTGCTCGGAGTGGCCGATGATCACGAAGTCGACACCGATTTCCTTGAGCATGTCTGCGCTGACCTTGCCGGTATAAGCACCCTGGTTCTCCCAGTGCACATCCTGAGCGGCAAGCCTGACGTTCGTTCCCTTGACCACTTCGGCCACCTTGGCGAGCGCCAGGTAGGTGGGAGCGATGGCCACGACGACGCTCTTGATATCCCTGGCGGCGGCGACCACGTCGGCGGCGAGCTTGACTGATTCGGCAACTGTCTTGTTCATTTTCCAGTTGCCGGCGATGACGATCTTGCGCATGGCATTCCTCATGGTGGTGTTACTTGCATGACTTGACAAGGCAGCGGCCCCGGTCGGGGCCGCCATGTTTTCCTACTTTTCCGACAGGGCAGCAACTCCCGGAAGGATTTTCCCTTCGAGGTACTCAAGCGAAGCGCCACCGCCAGTCGAGCTGTGGGTAACCTTCTTGTCGGCACCGTACTTCTTCGCCGCCGTCGCCGTGTCGCCACCACCGATGACGGTGATCGCGCCGGCAGCGGTGGCCTGGACGACCGCATCGGCCATCGCCCTGGTGCCGGCTTCGAATTTCTCGAATTCGAAGACGCCGGCCGGGCCGTTCCAGATGATGGTCCTGGCCTTGAGAATCGCGCCGGTGAAAATCCTGGTCGATTCCGGACCGCAATCAAGCCCAAGCCAGCCGTCAGGAACCCCATCGACGTCGTTGGCAGAACCGGTATTGGCGCCGGCGTCGAATCGGTCGCCAATGATGAAATCGACCGGCAGCAGGATCTCCTTGCCCTTGTCCTTGGCCTTCTCCATCAGGCCGGGAACGAGCTTGGCCCCCTCTTCGTCGAATAGCGAGTTGCCGATCGGCATACCCGAGAGGACCTTCTTGAAGGTGAAGGCCATGCCGCCGCCGATGATGATCTGGTCGGCCTTGTCGAGCAGGTTGTTGATCAACTGAATCTTGTCGGCCACCTTGGCGCCGCCGAGGATGGCCAGCAGCGGACGCTGCGGCGACTCGAGAACGGCCGAGAACGCCGCCAGTTCCTTGTTCATCAGGTAGCCGGCGGCGCGTTCGGGCAACTGCACGCCGGTCATCGACGAGTGGTCGCGGTGGGCGGTGCCAAAGGCGTCGTTGATGTAGACGTCGGCGAGCCTGGTCAGCGAAGCGCGGAACGCCTTCACATCCTCCGGATTGGCCTTGATCTTGGCGACCGTGCCGTCGGCGCCGGTGGCCGTTCCCTTGCCCTCTTCCTCGAGGTGGAAGCGGAGGTTTTCGAGCAGGATGACTTCGCCAGGCTTGATCTGCGCACAGGCGGCTTCGACTTCCGGACCGACGCAGTCATTGAGGAATTTCACCGGTCTTCCGAGCAGACCCGCGAGCGCGGTGGCTACCGGCGCGAGACTGAATTGCGGCATGACCTTCCCGTCGGGACGGCCGAGATGAGACATCAGGATGACCGCTGCACCCTGGTCGAGCGCGTACTTGATCGTCGGCAAGGCCGCTTCGATGCGCTTGGTATTGGTGATGGCGCCAGTGGCTTTGTCCTGAGGAACGTTGAAATCGACGCGAATCAGGGCGCGCTTGCCTTCGAGGGCGAGATCTTCGATAAACAGTTTGGGCATGACTTCCTCGACAGTGAGTTGGTGTTGAAAAAAGCTGGAATCAGGATGGAAAATGGCATGGCGTCTCCGTTCTGGCTGCAAACTGGCTCCTTAACCGAGCACCCGTTTCGCTGCTGCGTTGAGGAATTGAAACATGAGGGAAGGCGTTTCAACCACGCAGACGAAGTATCCCCGGCGGCGCTCCCGGAGTCAATTGTCAGATGTGTTGTGGTGTGACACTTGCGCGGCGACGTCCGGTTGTGACCGACCGGAAGCGTCCGCTGCCATGACAAGGGGGAAGTCTCGAAGCTGGAACGGATGGAGATGGGCGGGAGAGAGGCAGGGAGGCTGGAAGTATTGAGGCCGGTGACGGACGCGGTGGCCAGCCAGCGGCGGTGCAAGGCATCGAAGCGGCATCCCGGCGAATCGAGCAAGTGCCGGATTCGGGCGCGGGCATGGTTACGCTACCGGGATCATGGCCCGACTCGGGCAGCGGAGTACTGGCGCAAAGAAGGGTTTCGGGTTTCGCAAGAGCCGCGGCGTGGCCAACTGATCGAAGGCTGGCTATGGCAGATGGCCAATGCCCTTTCGCCACTGCCGCAAACTGTTCACGGATTTGGCGCTGCCGTTCAGGCGGCAGCGCCAAATCCTCCAGACGGCCGGCCAACCGCGCTATGCGTTACTTGGAGAAACCGTGACCGCGGGGGCTGAAATCCCCAATCCCCCTGCTATTTCGTCCGCCTTGTCATGCACCGAGAACCCGCACACGAATCACGTGCGGCGTTGCCTGAATGGCCGAGATCACCTCGGCATCGGGGCAGCGCTCGACATCGATGATGTTGAAGGCCAATTCTGCGCGGCTCTTGTTCACCATGTCGATGACATTGACCTCGTGCTCGGCGAGAATCGAAAGCACGTGGCCGAGCACGCCCGAGACGTTGTCGTTGGCGAAGGTGATGCGCGTGGTCCCCGCCGTGCGCGGCATGTTCACGGCGGGGAAGTTAACCGAATTGGCGATGTTGCCGTTCTCAAGGTAATCCATGATCTGATTGGCCGCCATCACCGCGCAGTTCTCCTCGGACTCTTCGGTGCTGGCGCCAATGTGCGGCATGGCGATCACGTCCGCCCGGCCGAGCATCGCCGGCTCGGGGAAATCACATACATAAGTGCCCAGTTTGTCCTGATCCAGACTGCGCAGGACAGCGTCCGGATCGACGATGGCCTCGCGGGCAAAATTCAGCAGCACGGCGCCTTTCTTGATCGAGGCCAGCGCATCTTCGTTGATCAGGTGGCGCGTCGCGTCAAGCGCCGGCACATGCAGCGATACGTAATCCGAGCGTGCCAGCAAGGCGGACAGGTTTTCCATGCGGGTGACCGCGTTGGAGAGGCGCCAGGCGGCGTCGATTGACAGCGCCGGATCGAATCCCACCACGTTCATGCCCATGGCCAGCCCCA
>CAZKSD010000240.1:0-4052 GCA_964555315.1 uncultured Dechloromonas sp. | reverse complement strand
GCCGAAAGCCGAGGCCTGCGAACAGGCGGCGCTCGCCGCGCACGCATTCCAGATTTTCAGCTTCGAGCATCGGGGGAAAAATCGAAATAAATCAGCGGCAAATTATGAACGCGCAAGTTTACCGGCAGATTGACGATCATCAAACAAATCCGGCAAGAAAGACGGCGGGCCGCAACCCGCGTCCATCGTGCGCAGGGGTTTCAGTGATATGAGAGACGTGACGTAACGTTTGGCCAGGGGCGCTGCGCGGCTTTGTCGCGGAGCGTCGGGTGCCGCAGGATTGGCGACAACGTTGCCTGCAAGTCAAGCATTACGGTACCCGTACCGAAACGCGATGCCTTCAATGGACAAAGCGCTTCATCCTCTTTCACGGATTGGGCGCACGAGATACCCTTGCTTGGATAGAATTGGCCCCTCACGTTGCGACTGCGAGAGGAGATAGACGATGAGTGACGATGGCGAAAAGTCCAGCACCTTCGAGATGATCTGCGGCCTGACACTTGCGATTCTGGCGGCGGTCCTGGCGATCACCGATCTTGGGGCGGGCAAGTACGGCGATGACGAAATCATCGCCCACAACCAGAAGGCCAATGCCTTCGAGTGGTATCAGGCGAAGGGCATCAAGCAGTCACTGGTCGAGGGACAGCGGGACCTCCTCCGGATCCTGCTGGATTCGCGAGTGATCCCGCCCGAAGCCGAGGGCAAGATGGGCAGCCTGTTGTCCGGTCTCGAAGCGGACATCGGACGTTACCAGAAGGAGCGCAAGGAAATCCTCCTTGGCTCGAAAGCGGTCGGGCAGGAGAACTGGGTTCTCGAGGAAGACGGCAAGCTGGGTCAGGTCAAGGGGGCCAGGGAATGGGAGGCGGAAACGAAGGCTCTCGGCGCCGCGGGGGACACCTTCGACATCGCCACTTTCTTCCTGCAGATCTGTCTGGTGATGGGTGCCGTCAGCCTGATTATCAAGGGGAAGCGGATGCGCAACAGTTTCTACGGCATGATGGTTCTGCTCGGTGCCGTGGGGGCGGTGTATAGCGTCATGGCCTTCATTCAGGCAGGCGCATTCGCCTGAGCGAAGTAATCATGACCTGGCTGCAACGGGCTGGCCGGTTGCGATCCTGCGAGGGTTATATCGACTACCCCACGCTCACCGCATGAAGTATCTGCTCGCACTGCTGACGCTGGCCGTTGTGGCGCTGCCGGCGCTGGCCGACGGCCTGCCGCCGCCGGTGCAGACGGCGCTCAAGGCGGCGCAGATTCCCGCCGCCAATGTCGCCGTCGTCGTCCAGCCGGTCGATACCAAAATGCCGCTGGTCGCCCACAACGCGGCTCAGGCGATGAACCCGGCGTCGGTGATGAAGCTGGTCACCACCTACGCAGCGCTCGACCTGCTCGGCCCGGCGTGGACGTGGAAAACCACGGCGTGGACCGAGGCTGCCGCGGTCGACGGCGTTTTGCGCGGCAATTTGACCCTCAAGGGCAGCGGCGATCCGCGCTTCGCCATCGAACACCTGGCGGGCCTGCTGCGCCAATTGCAGGTGCGCGGCATCCGCCACATTGCCGGCGATGTCATCCTCGACCGCAGCGCCTTCGAGGTTCCGGCGATCGACCCCGGCGCCTTCGACGACAAGCCGATGCGCCCCTACAACGTCGGCCCGGATGCGCTCCTCATCAACTTCCGCGCCCTGCGCTTCACGCTGCAGCCGGACGGCGGCCGCGTCCGGCTGCTGATGGAAACGCCGAGCGAGGGCCTGCGCGTGGACAACCGCCTGCGCCCCGGCGAAGGCGGCTGCGGCAGCAACTGGAAGGATTTGATCGACGTCCGCCTGATTCCCGAAACCCGCGGCAGCCGCCTCGAATTCACCGGCACCTACAGCGCCGCCTGCGGCGAGAAGGCGCTCAACCTGTCGCCCTTGCCCGCCGACGCCCAGGCCGGCGGGCTGATCCGCAGCCTGTGGCAGGAACTCGGCGGCACGCTCGCCGGCCAGGTGCGCGGCGGCAGCGTACCGGCCGGCGCGCGCCTCGTGGCCAGCCACGAATCGCCGCCGCTGGCCGACGCCGTGCGCGACATCAACAAGTTCAGCAACAACGTCATGGCGCGCCAGCTTTTCCTGACCCTCGGCAACGGCAATGGCAACGGTAGTGGTAACGACGGCGCCCCCGCCACCGCCGAACGTGCCCGGCGCCGCATCGGCGACTGGCTCAACGCGCGCGGCCTGCACTTCGGCGAACTGGAAATCGAAAACGGCTCCGGCCTGTCGCGGCGCGAGCGGATCAGCGCCGGCAGCCTCAACCGCCTGCTGCTCGACGCATGGAAAAACCCGGTGATGCCTGAATTCGTCTCCAGCCTGCCGATCGTCGGCAGCGACGGCACCATGAAGAAGCGCCTCAACGGCTCCGAGGCCAGCGGCCGCGCCCACATCAAGACCGGCACCCTGGACGGTGTCAAGACCGCCGCCGGCTACGCGCTGGACGCCCAGGGCCGGCGCTACGCGCTGACCTTCCTCATCAACCACCCGCGGGCGCAGGCCGGCAGCGCCGCCATCGACGCGCTGCTGCTCTGGGTCGCGCAGCGGCAGGCGGGCGAGAAAAATGTCGTCCTTGAAAACGAATGAACCGGCGCCCATGAGCGGATTCCCGCCCTTTCCCGCCGCCGCGCTGGCGCAGTGCGGCTTGAACCGGCAGCACGTCTTCGACCTCGCCGCCCTGCCGCCCGCGGTCAGCGCGACATTGGGCGACACCGCCCCCTACCGCCAGCTGATCCTCCTCGGCCACGGCGGCAGGCGCCTCTGGGAATGTGTCAAGGCGGCGGGCGGCGCGAGCGAACACCCGATCGACGACTTCACCGTGCGCAGCATCGAGCGCTGTTTTGCCGAACATCTGCCGGGCAGCCGCTACCGCATCGCCTACCCCGGCGAGGCGCCGCTCGGCCTGCAGCAGCTCGGCGCGCTCGCCGGCTGGCACCACGCCTCGCCCTTCATGGTCGGCGTCGACCCCGACTGGGGCAGCTGGTACGCCTACCGCGCCGTCGTCCTGGCCGATACCCGTTTTCAGCCTTTTTTGGCCGTCGACCGCGCCAGCCCGTGCGTCGGCTGCGCAACAGAAGCCTGCATCGCCGCCTGCCCGGGGGAGGCGCTGGCCGGCGGCAGCTTTTCCCTCGCCCGCTGCGCCGCCTTCCGCCTGCAGCCCGGCTCGGCCTGTACCGACACCTGCCAGGCGCGCCTCGCCTGCCCGGTCGCCAGCGTCCATCGTTACGACGCCGACCAGTTACGCCACACCTATTCGCGCTCGTTGCGGGCGCTCCGCGAATATTTCCGCACGCCGGCCGGCCCGGCTTGATGCAAGGCATAGTCTGGCGCGTCACCGCCCCCTATCATCCGCCCCATCTTCTCTGAAACCGAAGGCCAGCATGAACAACCCCGCACCCGATGCCGATGCCGTGCGCGCCCTGTTGCGCCAGGTCATCGACCCCGAAGTCGGCGCCAATATCGTCGATCTCGGCCTCGTTTATGAAATCGCGGTCGGCGCCGACGCCATCCTGATCCGCATGACCATGACCTCGCCCGCCTGCCCGATGGGCGAGATGATCCTCGACGACGTGCGCGCCATCCTCGCCGACAAGCTGCCGGGCTGGCCGGCGGATGTCGCGCTGGTCTGGGAACCGCCGTGGAACCCGGCGATGATGAGCCCGCGCACGCGCGAGAACTTCGGCTGGTAGGCCGTTCAAGAATGAGCGCAACGAACGACCTGCGCCCGGCCGCCCGCCTGCCGCTGCTCTTTCTCGGCATGATCTCGCTGCTCGCCGGCGTCATGGCCGGGCTGGCGCGTCTCGCCTGGGAGGTGCCGCCGCTTGCCGCGAATGCCGCCGGCTGGCATGGCGCATTGATGATCCCGGCCTTCTTCGGCACTGTCATCGGTCTCGAACGCGCCGTCGCCATCGGCCGCCTGTGGGCCTACGCGGCACCGGCGGCGGCCGGCCTGTGCGGCCTCTGCCTGATCGCCGGGGCGCCCGTCGCCGCCGCGCAGGCGCTCGCGCTGCTCGCCGCCGCCGTCAT
>CAZKSD010000239.1:0-4066 GCA_964555315.1 uncultured Dechloromonas sp. | reverse complement strand
ATGGAATGGGTCGCTCGCCGCTGTCGGGGCAGCCGCTGTTATTGCAGCTCAGGCGCGCGGGTCTGCTGACCGGCACCTTCGGGTACTCGGTCGCGCTGGAGGCGTTTCCTGAAATCAGGGAGCGGCTTGTCGCTCGCATCGCGGAACTGGCGGAGAGGGGAAGCTATGTCGTTGTCGGGCATTCGCTCGGCGGTGTCCTGCTCAGGGCAGCATTGAACTCCTTGCCACCGGCGGTCCGGCGGCCTCGGCACCTGTTTCTGCTGGGCTCTCCAGTGCAGCCTTCGCGCATTGCGCAAAAGCTTGGCGCCAATCCGGTCTTCCGCGGGCTTGCCGGTGACTGCGGCCAGTTGCTGGGGTCGACGGCCAGAATGGAGGAAATTGGCCCGATGACGGTGCCGACGACCGCCATTGTCGGCCGGCGCGGCCTGCCTTTGCCGGCCAAGGTGTTCGCCGGGGAAACGAACGACGGCGTGGTGTCGGTTGCGGAAGCCAGCGCGGACTGGATCGCTGACCAGGTTCTGGTCGATTGCATCCATACGCTACTGCCGGCGAGCCGGCGGGTCGGCGAGATCATCCTGGAACGCCTCGCTCAAGGCGACGCGCGGGGGCATTGAGATGCTGCCCTTCCAGCTTCTCGCCGATGCCGTGCTGCTCGCCCACTTCGGCGTCGTCGTCTTCGTCGTTGCCGGCCTCGTGCTTGTCATTGCCGGGAATCTTCGCGCCTGGCGCTGGGTGAATGGGCTCGGGTTCCGCCTCGCGCATCTCGCGGCAATCGCGGTTGTCGTCGGCGAGTCATGGTTCGGTCTCACCTGTCCGCTGACCACCCTCGAGTCGTGGCTGCGCGTGCAGGCGGGGGCGGCGGCCTACCGGCAGACCTTCGTCGAATACTGGGTGCAGCGCCTGCTCTTCCACGACGCGCCGCCCTGGGTGTTCACCGGCGCGTACACGCTATTCGGTTTGCTTGTCGCGCTGGCCTGGTGGTACTTTCCGCCGAGGCTGGGCAATCCCCGGAATGGAAACGGGAGGTCGGCCCCGAACCGGGGCCTCGGACAAAGGAGACAGCAATGAAGATGCTCGCCGCAGTTCTCGACCGGATGCAGCTACCGCCGCCCTACGCGCAGTCGAGGCCGGTTTCCGTGGAAACCATCGAAATCGGCGAGCCGGGTCCGGGCGAAGTTCTGGTCCGCATCACCGCCGCCGGGCTGTGTCATTCCGACCTCTCGATCATCAACGGCGACCGCCCGCGGCCGCTGCCGATGGTCCTCGGGCATGAAGCGGCCGGGGTGGTGGAGAGTTGCGGGCCGGGTGTGGGCGACCTGGCGCGTGGCGATTCCGTGGCGCTGGTCTTCGTGCCTTCCTGCGGCCATTGTCCACCGTGCCAGGAAGGGCGTCCGGCATTGTGCGAGCCGAGCGCGGCAGCCAACGGCGCCGGCACGCTGGTCGGCGGCCATCGCGTTCTGGCGCGGCGCGATGGTCAGGTGCTCAACCATCAGGTCGGCGTTTCGTGTTTTGCCGAATATGCGGTGGTCAACCGCGGCTCGCTGGTCAAGGTGGCGCCGGACCTGGCGCCCGAGGTGGCGGCGGTCTTCGGTTGCGCGGTGCTGACGGGGGTCGGCGCGGCGATCAATTCGGCGGCGGTCCGCCTCGGACAGACCGTCGCCGTGGTCGGTCTGGGCGGTGTCGGCCTGGCGGCCCTGCTCGGCGCGCTGGCCGCCGGCGCCCGCGAGGTGGTGGCCTGCGACGTGCTGCCGGGGAAACTGGATCTGGCGCTGGCGCTCGGCGCCACGCGCGGCTTTCGCGCGGACGATCCGGACATCGTCGCACAGTTGCGGGCAGCGATTCCGGGCGGGGTGGACGTGGCCATCGAGGCTGCGAGTTCGGTACCGGCACTCGATCTGGCGTGGAAACTGACGCGGCGCGGCGGCACCACGGTAACCTGCAGCCTGCCCAATCCGGCGCATCACCTGCAGCTTCCGGTGGTCCAGATGACCGCCGAGGAGCGCACGCTGAAAGGAAGCTATCTCGGGTCGGCCGTGCCGGCACGCGACATTCCGCGCTTCATCGAACTCTACCGGGCCGGGCGGCTGCCGGTGGACCGCCTGATCACCCACCGCCTGCGCCTCGCCGAGATCAATCAGGGCTTCGACCGGCTGGCGGCGGGCCAGGCGGTACGCCAGGTGATCGAATTTTAGAGGAGCGTCGGAATCCTGTCGGGATTTTCCAGCCTGTGCTCCCGGAGGGGGCCGGATGGTTGAGGCGGCAATCCAAAGGACTCAGGGCGCTGGATCACGGCCCGGCCTTGACGGCGGCCGGTTTGCTGGGTGTTCGCCCCGAGCAGCCTGCGAGGTTGCGGCAGGCCTTGACGGACACTGTCAGGACACATGCTGTAAGCTACTTCGCGAAACATTGAAGGCAGTTGATTTTGCTGGTTCCGGGTGTCCGCTTGGGAGTGAATCCTGGTCGGCCGATGCAGAAGTGAGAGGATTGTTGGCAAAGCATGTACCACGGAGAAAAATTCAACGCCTGGACCCATCTTGTCGGCGCCTTGCTGGCGCTGGCCGGGGCGCTGTGGCTGCTGGCGCTGGCGGTTGCCAGCGGCGACGGGTGGAAGATCTTCGCCATTGCCGTCTATGGGGCAACCCTGGTGCTGCTCTACAGCATTTCGACCATCTATCACAGCGTGCGCGGACGGGCCAAGGCCATCCTGCGCAAGCTCGACCACCTGTCGATCTACCTGCTGATCGCCGGCAGCTACACGCCGTTCTGCCTGATCACGCTGCGCGGGCCGTGGGGCTGGTCGCTGTTCGGCATCGTGTGGACGCTGGCGTTGATCGGGATGCTGCAGGAAATCAAGCCGCGCTCCGAAGCGCGGATCATGTCGCTGGTCATCTACGCGGTGATGGGCTGGATCGTTCTCGTGGCGGTAAAACCCTTGCTGGACAGCCTAGGTACTACCGGCTTCGTCTGGCTGGCGGCGGGAGGCGTGTTCTACACGGTGGGAATCATCTTTTTCGCTTTCGACGACCGCTTCCGCCACTGGCACGGAATCTGGCACCTGTTCGTGGTCGCCGGCAGCCTGATGCATTTCATCGCCATCCTGCTTTATGTGCTGTGAACAGGCGACAAGAGCCAGACTTCCCGAATGACGAACCCCTCCCGCGCCATCTGTTGCCAAGGCAGGATCGGCAACTCGTGGCCGGCGCGAGACGCGGGCTGACGCTGTCAACACCAGCCGGGCCGGCTTCCTGATCAGGCCTTGCCGGCGGCCTGCTCGTTGGCCAGAGCCTTCTCGGTTATGTCGTGGTAGAGCGCCATCATCTTGGCCGCGATCTCCTGATGTTCAGGATGCCGTTCCATCAGGGGCTGGACTTCCTGCGAGTCGGAGAAGACCTCCTCCAGGAAGGCGATGTCGAAATCGTCGAGGCGCCCGCCTTGGTCGACCTTTTCCTTAAGGTCCAGGGCTCGTGGCAGGCGCTGGGTTTCGAGGCGCTCGATCAGCACGGCCAGCATGCCGGCGTCTTGTTGGGGATCCTTCATGGTCGTCTCCTGTAAGCGGTTGATGAACCTGATTGGTGCTCAAGTCTATCACCCGTCGGAAACCCGTGTCAGATCTCCCGCAGCGTTCGCCGCCTGCCGTTCAGGAGCGGCGCTCCTGCGGATTCCAGGAAAAGAGGGAACGCGCAGCGTCGTTGAGACGGCTGACCGCGGGCGCGAAATTCGCCGACAGCGACGCCGGACTTTCCTGCGGATTCCACGAGAACAGGGGGCGCAGCATTTCGCTGACGGTCTGCGCGCCGGCAAGGATGCTCCTGGCGGCGAGCCTCGTGAGCAGTTGGGTGCGCTCGGCAAACAGGCCGTTTATGCGCTGGATTTCCGCGGCGCGAAGTTCGCGGGCCTGGCGTTCAATGGCGGGAATGTCGATCGGGTACATCATTAACTCCATTCGGTTCAGTGCAACATGGCACAGACGAACTTTAATTGCCATTGAAAGGCAAGACAATCCGGAGCGTTGGAAAAACATTTATGAATTTTGGTCCATAATGGCGGTATGGACCGTTCCGCCGAA
>CAZKSD010000238.1:0-4102 GCA_964555315.1 uncultured Dechloromonas sp. | reverse complement strand
GCGGCTCGGCCGCCGCCCTCGCCGACCTGATGAGCGGTCGGCGCCCGGCGCCGGACTTTCCCTTCGTCGGATGCTGATCGACACCCACTGTCACCTCGACACGGCCGAATTCGATACCGATCGTGACGCGGTGCATGCGGCGGCGCTGGCTGCCGGCGTCGAGCGCATCGTCGTGCCGGCGGTTACGGTCGACAGCTTCCGCAAGGTCAAAACCAGCGTCGAGCGTTACCCAGGCTGTGTCGCCGCTTACGGCATTCATCCGCTCTGCCTGATGCAGGCGCGGGAATCCGACCTGGCCGTGCTGCGCGACTGGCTGGAACGCGAGCGGCCGGTGGCCGTCGGCGAGATCGGCCTCGACTTCCACGTGACCGACAGCGACCCGGCCCTCCAGGAGTTCTATTTTGTCGAGCAACTGAAGCTCGCCCGCGAGTTCGACCTGCCGGTGCTGCTGCACGTTCGCCGGGCCATCGATCGAATCCTGATGCACCTGCGGCGAATCCGGGTTCCCGGCGGCATCGCCCATGCCTTCAACGGCAGCCGCCAGCAGGCGGACGAATTCATCAGGCTCGGCTTCAAGCTCGGCTTCGGCGGCGCCATGACCTTTCCCGGATCGACCCGCATCCGCAGGCTGGCAGCCGAACTGCCGCTGGCGGCGATCGTCCTCGAAACCGATGCGCCGGACATTCCGCCGGCGTGGCTGGGCGGCGGCCGCAACTCACCCGCCGAGTTGCCGCGCATCGCCAGCGTGCTGGCCGACCTGCGCGCGCTCCCCGAGGACGAGGTTGCCGCCCGGTGCGCGGCAGCGGCGCGCGCGGTGCTGCCAAGGCTCTGACGTGCGGCGGCTTTGCGGGACGCGAGTCGGCGAAATCAAGCCCATTTGATCCAGGCCAAGTATTCGTCAACGCTGATGGAGTAATGTAACGGGGACAAGACAAACCGGGGAAGCGGCAATCGGGCCGGGCGACCGCCCTGCCGGAAAAGCTGAGGCGGACATGACGAAGACAGACGGAAAATTCCCGAAGAGGGCGGCCAACCGGCGCCAGTTTCTCTTCGATACCGCCAGGATGGTGTGCGGTGTGGGCATGCTCGGGCTCGGCCTCGGACTGTATGCCAAGCAGGCGAAGGCGTTGCCGGCGCTGGCCTTGCGTCCGCCAGGCGCCCTCGCCGAGGATGATTTTCTCGGCGCCTGCATCCGTTGCGGACTATGCGTGCGCGACTGCCCCTACGACATCCTCGAACTCGCCAGGCCCGAAACCCCGGTGGCGACGGGAACGCCTTATTTCACGGCGCGCAACATCCCGTGCGAAATGTGCGAGGACATTCCCTGCGTCAAGGCCTGTCCGACCGGGGCGCTCGACCACGACCTGACCGACATCAACAAGGCGCGGATGGGCATCGCGGTGTTGATCGACCACGAGACCTGTCTCAACTTCCTCGGCCTGCGTTGCGATGTCTGCTATCGCATCTGCCCGGTCATCGACAAGGCGATCACGCTGGAGATGGTGCCCAACCGACGCACCGGCCGTCATGCGATGTTCCTGCCGACCGTTCACTCCGAGCATTGCACCGGCTGCGGCAAGTGCGAGAAATCCTGTGTTCTCGAAGAAGCGGCGATTCGCGTGCTGCCGCCCAAACTGGCCCAGGGTCAGCTCGGCAAGCACTATCGCGTCGGCTGGGAAGAGCAGAAGAAGGCCGGACACTCGCTGATCGAGGATCGGAACATCATCGATCTGCCCGACCGTCTGCCGGAGGGCGCGACGCTGCCCGGCCACTACGACCCGGCGAGCGGCCAGACCGCGCCGGCGCGCGGTCTCGTCGGCGCCGAGGGGGGCATCATTGCGGACACGCCGCCGGGACTGGGCGGCAAGCCATGAGCGGCAAACGCATCGGCGCCGAAGCCGCCGCGGTCAAGGGCCGGCTACGGGCGAACAAGTGGCTGCTGCTGCGCCGCTTCTCGCAGTTCGCCATTCTGACCCTGTTCCTGCTCGGCCCGCTCGCCGGCATCTGGATCGTCAAGGGCAACCTGAACTACAGCTACACGCTGGATTTCCTGCCGCTGACCGATCCCTACGTCGCCCTCCAGGCGGCCATGACCGGCCATTTCCCGGAGAAGCTCGGGTGGATCGGTCTCGCCATTGTCGTCGTCTTCTACCTGCTGGCGGGCGGCAGGGCGTATTGCAGCTGGGTCTGTCCGGTCAATCTGGTGACCGACGCCGCCGGCTGGCTGCGCGACCGTATCGGCATCAAGGGCAGCGTGCATCTTTCACGCAACACCCGTTACTGGATTCTCGCGATGACGCTGGTCGGCTCGGCGGCGACCGGGGTCGTGCTGTGGGAGTTAATCAATCCGGTGTCGATGCTGCATCGCGGCCTGATTTTCGGTCTCGGCGCGGCGTGGACCGTGGTTTTCGCGGTCTTCCTGTTCGATCTCTTCGTGATGAGTCGCGGCTGGTGCGGTCGACTCTGTCCGGTGGGCGCTTTCTACAGCCTGCTCGGACGCTGGAGCCCGGTTCGCGTTTCCGCGCCGCGGCGTTCCGCGTGCAACGACTGCATGGACTGCTTCGAGGTCTGCCCGGAACCCCAGGTCATAAGACCGGCGCTCAAGGGCGAGGAAAAGGGTGTCGGGCCGGTGATCCTGGCCGCGAATTGCACCAACTGCGGGCGCTGCATCGATGTCTGCTCAAAGGATGTCTTTTCCTTCGGCCTGCGCTTCAATAACCCGGCTTCGACCAGCAGGGCGGATTGACTCCTTCCGCCAAACAGCAAGGGGAGCCGCCGGCTCCCCTTCGTTTTTCAGCGTACCAGCCGGTCAGGCGGCCAGCACACCGCGCATCTTCTGCAGCGCCTTGACCTCGATCTGACGAATACGCTCGGCGGAAACGTCGAATTCGGCTGCCAGCTCGTGCAGGGTAGCGGCTTCGCCGTCGTGCAGCCAGCGCGCCTCGACGATGCGGCGGCTGCGCGGGTCGAGTTCCTGCAGCGCCTCGTGCAGACCTTCGTTCTGGAGGCGGGCGAGCGCCTTGTTCTCGAGCATGCGGGTCGGCTCGTAGCGCGAATCGGCGAGGTAATCGATCGGGGCGAAGGCATCGTCGCCATCGTCGGCGTTTCCTTCGAGCGCCAGGTCACGACCGCTCAGCCGGGTCTCCATCTCGACGACTTCTTCCCGCTTGACGCCGAGCCGCGCCGCGACCTCGATCGCCTGCGTGCCGGACAGCGTATCGACGCCCTCGTAATCGTTCTTCAGGCTGCGCAGGTTGAAGAACAGCTTGCGCTGCGCCTTGGTCGTGGCCACCTTGACCAGGCGCCAGTTCTTCAGGATGTATTCGTGAATCTCGGCCTTGATCCAGTGCATCGCGAACGACACCAGGCGCACGCCGCGCGCCGGATCATAGCGCTTGACGGCCTTCATCAGGCCGATATTGCCTTCCTGGATCAGGTCGGCGTGCGGCAGGCCATAGCCGAGATAGCCGCGGGCGATCGAGATGACGAGGCGCAGGTGCGAAAGTACGAGCTGACGCGCGGCTTCCACGTCGCCGTCATGGTGGAAGCGCTCTGCCAGCCGTGTCTCCTCTGCCTCGGAAAGCATCGGATAGCGATTCGCTGCCTGGATATAGGCATCGATGCTGCCGACGGTCGAGACGGTTGGAAAAGCCAGGGCATGAGACATAGCGTGGTGATCTCCTTTTGCATACTTTGATATTTTAGCACTCGCAGTCCAAGAGTGCTAAGCCCCGGAAAAGTTCCCCGCGTTGACACCAGCGCGTCCTCAGGTCAAACGGGTAGCCGGGCGCCGGCGCGGATCGCCGCCCGCGCCAGTGCCGCCACCTGGCGGCGATCCTCGCCGTCCAGGCCCAGCGCCGGGCAGACAGCAACACGGGCGACCAGACCCTTGCGCCCGATGATCGCCCGCAGGCATTGAGCCAGCGAGACATCCCCCACATAGGCCGGGGCCAGACTGCGGCGTCCGTCCGCCTCCCAGTAGGAGATCGCCACCGGCAGGACCGGCCGCCCGACGACAAGTGCGGGCTGGATCAGCGCGGCATGGAAATGCAGCAAGTGGGTGCCGTCGGTCGTCGTTCCCTCGGGAAAGACGGCGACGTAA
>CAZKSD010000237.1:0-4113 GCA_964555315.1 uncultured Dechloromonas sp. | reverse complement strand
CGTCGCCGACATGGTGACGCTGATCGCCCGGCTCGATGTCGACAGCGTGCATTGGGTCGGCACCTCGATGGGCGGAATGATCGGCATGGCGCTCGCCGCCCAGGAATCGACGCCGGTGCTCAGGCTGGTGCTCAACGACGTCGGCCCCCTGGTTACCGTCGAGGCGCTGGAGCGCATCGCCACCTATGTCGGCACCGATCCGACCTGGGCGAGCCTGGACGAGGCAATGGCCTACATCAGGGTCATCAGCGCGCCGTTCGGCCAGCTCGACGAGGTGCAGTGGCGGCATCTGACCGAATACAGCGTCGGGCAGCGTCCCGACGGGCGCTGGGGCTTCGTCTACGATCCGCTGATCGCGGCACCGTTCAAGGCTGCCTACAACGGCCAGCCGATCGACCTGTGGCCGCTTTATGAGGGCGTGCGCTGCCCGACGCTGGTCATCCGCGGCGCCGAATCCGACCTGCTGACGCGCGACACCTGGCGACAGATGGGCGAACGCGGTCCACGGGCAAAACTGGCCGAAATCCCCGGCGTCGGCCACGCGCCGATGTTCCTGTCTGCCGACCAGATCGCCGTCGTCCGCGACTTCCTGCTCGCGGCGTGAGGCACGTCGTCGCCGGCGGGCTGCGCCTCGAATACGTTGACCACCCGGCGCACGCGCCGGGGCGGCCGGTCATCCTGATGCTGCACGAGGGGCTGGGCAGCGCGTCGATGTGGCGGCACTTTCCCGAGCGCGTGGCGCAGGTCACCGGCTGCCGCACCATTGCCTGGTCGCGCGCCGGCTACGGGCACTCGCAGCCGTACGCGGAGCCGCGCACGCCCCGCTACATGCACCGCGAGGCGCTCGAAGGTTTGCCGGCGCTGCTCGCAGCACTGGAGATCGAGCGCCCGCTGCTCTTCGGCCACAGCGACGGCGCCAGCATCGCGCTGATCTTCGCCGGCGCCTTCCCGGAGGCGCCGCTCGGCGTCGTCGCCATGGCGCCGCACGAATTCGTCGAGCCGGAAACGCTGGCCGGAATAATGGCTGCCGGCGAGGCGTGGACCGCGACCGACTGGCCGCACAAGCTCGCCCGCCACCACGCCGACGCCGGGCGCGTCTTCCGCGAATGGAACGACGCCTGGCTCAACCCCGCCTTCCGCGACTGGAACATCGAGGACTACCTGCCGGCTATTCGCTGCCCGGTCCTCGCCATCCAGGGCGAGGGCGACGAGTACGCCACCATGCGCCAGATCGAGGTCATCGCCGAACGCGTGCCGGGCAGCGAACTGCTCAAGCTCCCTCGTTGCGGCCACTCCCCCCACCGCGACCAGCCGGCGGCGGTGCTCGGGGCGCTGGACGGGTTTGTCAGGCGGGTGGCGGGATAGACGGCAAGCAATCGGAAGGGCCGGCGGGGCGCAGAGCGAGACGATGGTGCGAGCGGCGGCAAGTGTCCAGCCTGGCGTGTTGCCATCCGGACGCATTATCCTAGAAACCGCAGTTGGACGCGCCCGCTGGTGCGTTTGGGCGGGCGGCTGGCGCGAAGCGACAACGCCGCAGGCTAATGCCTGCAAGGCGGAGCGACAAAGCCAGGCGCCCGACCGGACGTGGCAGCGGGTGCGTAGCGCTCTCACCGATCAGGTGATGCTTGGCGGAGGGACAAGAGTCAGTGTTCATGGGGCTGCTCATGAGAATACAAGCGGTCAACTGCGGTTTCTAGGATTATGAGTGACCGCCCCCCGTCCGCGCGAGGCGCGCCAGCGGATCCTGCCGGTAGTAGCGCCTGAGCAGGTCGTAGAGCGCGGGGTACTCGGCGGCGACGACGTCGGGGGTTTCGAAGAAGTGCTCGGAGACGACGGCGAAGAACTCGGCGGGGTCGTCGCTGGCGTAGGGGTCGATGATCGTGTCCTCGCCGTCGTCGACGCGGGTGCAGAAATCATCCCAGGCGGCGAGGAAGGTTTCCTCCCAGGCGACGCGCGTCATCCCCGAGTGCAGCGCCGGCACGCCGTCGGCCTCGCCGTTGAGCATGTCGAGTTTGTGCGCGAATTCGTGGATGACGACGTTGTAGCCTTCGCCGGCCATCGCCGCGTCGTGCCAGGAAACGATCACCGGCCCGCCCGGCCAGGCTTCGCCGGAGAGGACGTCGTCGAATTCGTGTACGACGCCGTCCTCGTCCTCGATGCGGCGGGAGACGACGAATTCGTCCGGGTAGACGACGATGCCGACCCAGTCGCGGTAGGCGGCGAGACCGAGTTCGAGGATGGGCAGGCAGCCCTGGGCGGCGATGGAAACGCAGATCTCGTCGCTCAGTTCCAGCCCGCCGGCGGCGCCGAATTCCTTTTCGCCGAGGAAGGCCTCGACCAGCGTTTTGAGCCTTTTTTTCTCGTCGACCGCAAGCGCGTCGAGAAAGGGCAGTCCGGCGAGCGTGCGCTCCCACAGTTCGGCGGAAACTTGCGGCGGCGGACGGCGCAGCCAGTCGAGAAGGCCCATCACTTCGTCATCGTCAGCCAGATGCCGGTGAAGATCAGGGCGATGCCGGCGTAGTGGTACCAGTGCGGGATCTCGCCGAGGAAGATCGCCGAGAGCAGGGTGCCGAACACCGGCATCAGGTGGATGAAGAGGCTGGCCTTGCTGGCGCCGATCTCGGCGACGCCGCGGTTGTAGAAGATGTAGCCGAGGAAGCTGGGGAAGATGCCGACGTAGGCAAGCGCGGCCAGCGAGCCGGGGTGCACGACCATGTGCCGCCCCTGCGCCGTTTCCCAGGCGTAGGCGGGGGCGAGGGCGGCGAGACCGACGGCGGTCATCGCCGCCAGCATCAGCATCGGGTGCACGCCGGCCGGTCGCCAGGCGAGGCCGACGGTGTAGATCGCCCAGACGAAGACGGCGCCGAGCATCCACACGTCGCCGATGTTGAGGTCGAGTTGGGCGAGCACCGCCGGGTCGCCGCGGGCGACGATGGTCAGCGCGCCGGCGAGCGAGATGAAGACGCCCAGCCCCTCCAGCCGGTGCAGGCGCTTGCCGAGGAAGGCCCAGGAGATGGCGATGGTGACGATCGGAATGAAGGAATTGAGCAGCACGGCGTTGGTCGCCGCGGTGTACTGCAGGGAGATGTAGGCGAAGGTGTTGTAGCCGCCGACGCCGACCAGTCCGAGAAAGAGCACCGGCTTCCAGCCGGCCCCGAGCAGCCGCCACTGCGCCTTGAGATGGGGCAGGGCGAGGGGCACGACGAGGACGAAGGCGATCGCCCAGCGCCAGAAAGCCAGCGCCAGCGGCGGGACGTCGGCGCGGATGCCGCGCCCGAGGACCATGTTGCCCGACCAGAAGAGCGCGGTGAGCGTCAGCAGCAGGTAGGGATTGGCGTGAAAGCGGGTTGGTCGGGCGGCCATCGGGAGAATTATGCCTCAGCGGCGCCGCAGCGCTCACACGGTATAATCGGCGGCATGGTTTCGCTCCTTCATTCGGTCGCCGCACAAAGCGATTTCGACCAGTTCTTCAGCACGCTTGCCCAAGGTCTGGACGCCGAAGACGCGGCGACGCTGAGGGAATCGGTCGCCTTCGCCTGGGAGGTCTATGGCACCTCCGTGCTGGGCAGCGGCGAGGGTACATGGTCGCACGCGCTGGGCATGGCGGTGATCATTGCCGGTCTCCGGCTCGATGTCGATTCGCGCATGGCGGCCGTGCTGTTTGCCATACCTTTCCATGACGAACACGGCACCGCACGGATCGAGCAGCGCTTTGGCAAGGCGGCGGCGGATCTGGTCAATGGCATTTCGCGCCTGAACCGGCTGCGGCCGATTACCAGAGGCTTCATGGCGGCCAACATCGAGGCCGGTGAAGTCAATCCTGGCGAGACGAAGGCCCAGGTCGAGGTGCTGCGCAAGATGCTGCTGGCCATGGTCGAGGACATCCGCGTCGTGCTGTTGCGTCTTGCCAGTCGCACCCAGACCCTGCGCTTCTACGCCGCGCATCCGGACGACCTGCGCATTCATGTCGCACGCGAGACGCTGGAACTCTACTCGCCGCTGGCGAACCGGCTGGGCGTCTGGGAACTGAAGTGGGAACTCGAGGACATGTCGTTCCGCTTCCTGCATCCGGAAACCTACAAGAAGATCGCCGGGATGCTGGACGAGAAGCGC
>CAZKSD010000236.1:0-4139 GCA_964555315.1 uncultured Dechloromonas sp. | reverse complement strand
TGCTCGCCATCTCCTTCGTCATGCTGCTCGGCATCAACGGGCTGCAATGGTGGGCGGCCAACCGCCACCGCAACAGCGAACCGCTCGAAGTGGCCGCCGGCAAGGCGAAAGGCGGTGCCGCATGAAATCGAACCCCGCCACGCAGGAGCCGGGCTGGGTCCGCGCCCTGCTGCTCGCCACCGGGCTGGGCTTCCTGTTCTTCTTCCTCGGCCTGCCGCTGGTCGCCGTCTTCGTCGAAGCGCTGGCCCAGGGCTGGCCCGCCTACGTCGAGGCGCTGAAGGATTCCGAGACCCGCTCGGCGATCTGGCTCACCGTCGTCATCGCGCTGGCCGTGCTGCCCTTCAACATCCTCTTCGGCGTCGCCGCCGCCTGGGCCATCGCCAAGTTCGATTTCCGCGGCAAGAGCCTGCTGATCACGCTGATCGACCTGCCCTTCGCGGTGTCGCCGGTCGTCGCCGGCCTTATCTTCATCCTCCTGTTCGGCGCCCAGGGCACCTTCGGCCCGTGGCTCGCCGCCAACGACGTCAAGATCATCTTCGCCGTGCCCGGGATGATCCTCGCCACCCTGTTCATCACCTTTCCCTTCATCGCCCGCGAGTTGATCCCGCTGATGCAGGCGCAGGGCAAGGACGAGGAAGAGGCCGCCGTATCGCTGGGCGCCTCGGGCTGGCAGATGTTCTGGCGGGTGACCGTGCCCAACATCAAGTGGGGCCTGCTCTACGGCGTGATCCTCTCGAACGCCCGGGCGATGGGCGAGTTCGGCGCGGTGTCCGTGGTTTCCGGCCACATCCGCGGCGAGACCAACACCCTGCCGCTGCACGTCGAGATCCTCTACAACGAATACAACGCGGTCGGCGCCTTCGCCGCCGCCTCCATCCTCGCCCTGCTGGCGCTGGTCACGCTGGTCGCCAAGACCGTCGTCGAGTGGCGCATGAAGAAAGAGACCGACATGCTGAATACGGTGCTGGCGCCGGAGAAAACCTGATGAGTATCGAAATCCGCAACATCTCCAAGCGCTTCGGCAATTTCGTCGCGCTCGACAACATCAACCTCGACATCCCGACCGGCGAACTGGTCGCCCTGCTCGGCCCTTCCGGCTGCGGCAAGACGACCCTGCTGCGCATCATCGCCGGCATGGAGACGGCCGATCAGGGCGACATCCTGTTCTCCGGTGCCGAGGCCACCCACCTGCATGCCCGCGACCGCAATGTCGGCTTCGTCTTCCAGCACTACGCGCTGTTTCGCCACATGACGGTATTCGAGAACGTCGCCTTCGGCCTGCGCGTCAAGCCGCGCAACGAACGCCCGGCGGACGCCGAGATCAAGCGCCGGGTCATGGAGTTGTTGGGCCTGGTCCAGCTCGACTGGCTTGCCGACCGCTACCCGTCGCAGCTGTCCGGCGGCCAGCGCCAGCGCATCGCGCTGGCCCGCGCGCTCGCCGTCGAGCCCAAGGTGCTGCTCCTCGACGAACCGTTCGGCGCACTCGACACCAAGGTGCGCAAGGAACTGCGCCGCTGGCTGCGCCGCCTGCACGACGACATGCACATCTCCTCGGTCTTCGTCACCCACGACCAGGAGGAGGCGCTCGAGGTCGCCGACCGCGTCGTCGTCATGAACCACGGCCGCATCGAGCAGATCGGCTCGCCCGACGAAGTCTATTCGGCGCCGGCCTCGCCCTTCGTCTACCAGTTCCTCGGCAACGTGAACGTCTTCCACAGCCGCGTCCACGGCGGCTTCGCCGAGGTCGAACGGGGCGAATCGAGCGAAAAGACGACGGCATTCGTCCGCCCGCATGACATCGATATCGGCCATCAGCCGATGGACGGCGCCTTGCAGGCGACCGTGCAGCACGTCCATCCAATCGGTCCGGTGGTGCGTGTCGAACTCAAACACGACAGCGAAATCATCGAGGTCGAGTTGTCGCGCGAGCGGCACGAGATCCTGCAACTTGCCGTTGGCCGGCCGGTCTGGTTCCGGCCCCGGCAGATTCGGGTATTCGGCGCCGATACGCTGCCGCAGCCGGCGCCCGAAAAGCAGGCCTTTCTTTTCTAGCAACGCACCCGCTCGACACCCCGGTAGTTCCATCAGGTTATAATTTAGTGAATATTAATTCTTTGAACGAATAACGAACGCACTTAGACTCCGGTCATGACGAACCCTTATTCCTGCGAACGGAGTCTTTCATGCGCAAATCGGCCATTCTTGCGGCGTTGACCGCAACGCTCACCCTCGGCAGCGCCTTCGCCCAGACGACGCTGCTCAACGTTTCCTACGACCCGACGCGCGAGCTGTACAAGGATTTCAACGCCGCCTTCAACAAGCACTGGCAGGCGAAGACGGGCCAGACGGTGAATGTCCGCCAGTCGCACGGCGGTTCCGGCAAGCAGGCGCGCTCGGTGGCCGACGGGCTGGAGGCCGACGTCGTGACGCTGGCGCTGGCGTCGGACCTCGACGCGCTGGCCGAGCGCAAGCTGATCCCCACCGACTGGCAGAAGCGCTTCCCGAACAACTCTTCGCCCTACACGTCGACCATCGTCTTCCTGGTGCGCAAGGGCAATCCCAGGAGCATCCGCGACTGGGGCGACCTCGCCAAACCGGGCGTCGGCGTCATCACGCCCAACCCGAAGACTTCCGGCGGCGCACGCTGGAACTACCTCGCGGCCTGGGCATGGGCGCTCAAGCAGCCGGGAGGCAACGAGCAGAAGGCGAAGGAACTGGTGGCCGGCATCTTCCGGAACGTCCCGGTGCTCGACGCCGGCGCGCGCGGCGCGCTGACGACTTTCGTCGAGCGCGGCCTCGGCGATGTCCTGATCGCCTGGGAGAACGAGGCGCTGCTCGCGGCCGGCGAACTCGGCAAGGACCGCTTCGAGATCGTCTATCCGAGCCTCTCCATCCTCGCCGAGCCGCCGGTGGCGGTGGTCGACAAGGTGGTCGAGAAGCGCGGCACCCGCCTCACCGCCCAGGCCTACCTTGACTACCTGTACTCCGAGGAGGGGCAGGCGATCGCGGCGAAGCACCATTACCGGCCGAGCAACGCCAAGATCGCCGCGCAGCACGCGAAGCAGTTCCCGCATCTGAAGCTGGTCACGATCGACGATACCTTCGGCGGCTGGCAGAAGGCGCAGAAGGCGCACTTCGCCGACGGTGGCACCTTCGACCAGATCTACCTGAAAAAATAGGGGGCGGCATGCCGCCCGCCTCGACGACGGCGGCGCCGTAGTGGTTCGCAATATGAATCCGCCGGCGCCGCGGTTGTCGAATTGGGCAAGGGCGCCCTGATCGGCGAGCCCCAGGCCGCTTGCCGGGCCACCCACGGCAGACCAAGAGTCGCCTACAATTCTCAACTCTCGATCGGAGCTTCAAAATGAAAATCGCCAACAACGTTACCGAACTGGTCGGCAATACTCCGCTGGTCCGCCTCAATCGCGTTACCGAAGGCTGCGGCGCGACCATCGTCGCCAAGCTGGAATTCTACAACCCCGGCCACAGCGTCAAGGACCGGATTGCCGTCTCGATGCTTGACGCGGCGCAGGCCGCCGGCAAGATCGGCCCGGATACCGTGGTGCTGGAGCCGACTTCCGGCAACACCGGCATCGGCCTCGCGATGGTCTGCGCGGCGCGCGGCATCAAGTGCGCGTTCACGATGCCGGAAACGATGAGCCGCGAAAGGAAGCTGCTGCTCAAGGCCTACGGCGCCGAACTGATCCTGACGCCGGGGCCCGACGGCATGGGCGGCGCCATCGCCAGGGCCAGTGAACTGGCGGCGGCCGACCCGCGCTACTTCATTCCGCAACAGTTCGAAAATCCGGCCAATCCGGAGGTCCACCGCGTCACGACGGCCGAGGAAGTCTGGAAGGATACCGATGGCCAGATCGACATCTTCGTTTCGGGGGTCGGCACCGGCGGCACGATCACCGGCGTCGGCGAGGTGCTGAAGGCGCGCAAGCCAGGCGTCAGGATCGTCGCCGTCGAACCCGATGCCTCGCCGGTGCTGTCCGGCGGCGTCAAGGGGCCGCACCCGATCCAGGGCATCGGCGCCGGCTTCGTGCCGGCGGTGCTGAACACCGCCATCTACGACGAGGTCATCCGCGTCAAGAACGACGACGCCTTCGCCATCGCCCGCCGCATGGCGACCGAGG
>CAZKSD010000235.1:0-4162 GCA_964555315.1 uncultured Dechloromonas sp. | reverse complement strand
CATGCTCCTTCTGGCTGACATGTTATGCCTCACACACAAAATTTCTGACAGGCTCGGTGGTCCTGTTGTCAATGTAAAAGGCGAGTTGATAGGGCTGAATTTCGCAGTTTATCAATACCAAAATCAATGCCTTTCTATTCCGGCGTGGCTCCTACAGCCGTATCTTGTAAGGAATGACGTTTGAGTCGGAACCATTCATAGGTCGTCAAATGTGAATTCTCGCCTCAATTCGCTGCAATTGGGGTCAGAGTAAATTGGATTTTTCAATTCACACTGACCCTTTTGGCTCACGTTTGGCTCAAGCTCAGGGGCGCTGCGCGGCTTTATCGCCCAGCGTCCGCTGGAACGTAGGGTTGGGCGTCACGCAGTCTTCCGCACGAGCTTCACTTGAAGCTCGCAGCCAACAGCTTGGGCGTACCGCTTAAGTGTCGCGAGCGATGGTGCATGCTTTCCAGCAGACTCTAGCCTCGAAACCGCACTCTTGGTGGTTCCCATACGCTCAGCCACGGCATCTTGCGTCAGACCAGCGCGAGACCTGGCTTTGAGCATTTGATTGGCAACTTCGTACTCCAACGCAAGGGCGTCATAGGCTTCGATAAAGCCCTTACGGGCTGCTGCCTTCGCAAGGAATTCCTTGTGTGAATGGCGGACCGGTTTAAATTTCAATTCAGCCATTGGAAACCTCCTTCATACGCTTACGCGCCAATTTCAGTTCACGGTCGGGTGTTTCCTGTGACTTCTTGATGAAGGCATGGAGGATGACAACCCGTTTGCCAACGAGAAAGCAGTAGAAGGCTCTACCGATGCCAGAACGACCGCGAGGTCGAAGCTCAAACAGGCCTTCCCCGAAAGCCCGCGAGTGCGGGAGTCTGAGACTCGGGCCATGTTCAATGAGCAGTTCGATCAAGCGCGCGTAGTCGGCGAGAACATCCACGGGCCACGACCCAATGTCATGTTGCACCCGCTCGTGGAAGTATTCGATCTCGAAAGACATAGACGCATGTTAGCAAATACGCGAACACAGATCAATACGCTACCTATGACGCTCAACGTTTGAGCTACGGTGCGGCCGAGGCCGATAGGCCGAGGGTACCCAACGGCGCAGCCGTTGGGACGTCCCCTTGAGCGAATGGTTAGGCTTTGGGTTCAAAGATAATTTTGTGCAATTGGGGTCAGAGTACCATGGCGCTACCTTAAGCGAATGACATTGACGCCCCCCCTCAGTAGCGCATGTCGCACCGGCGAAAGCCGGTGTCCAGAAAAGTACGCAGATGCTGGGTCCCGGCCTGCGCCGGGACGACACGTCACCTTGCCTTGCTTCGACAACTGATTGTTGTGGAACGCAAATATCTGATGCCAACGGCTTAAGGTAGCGCCATGGCACACTGACCCTTTTGGCTCGCGGACATGCCGGGGACGAGGATGCGGCAGGTTCTGCGGCACAATGGCGCCACCGCATCCGGCTTTCGCTTTCCAACCTTCGCAAAGGCAGATCCATGAACAAACTCGTCACCTCCCCGCTCGTTCTCCTGTTCGCCCTCACGTTCCACGCCCAGGCCGCCGAACCCGGGGAGGAAAGGACCGCCTCCGGGATCGCCATCACCACCCTCAAGGAAGGCACGGGCGCCAACCCGAAGGTGAGCGACACCGTCAAGGTCCATTATCGCGGCACGCTCGAAACCGGTCAGGAGTTCGACAGTTCGTACAAGCGCGGGCAACCGGCGACCTTTCCGCTGACCCGGGCGATTCCGTGCTGGACCGAAGGGGTGCAGAAGATCAAGGTCGGCGGCAAGGCCAGGCTGGTCTGCCCGCCCAACCTGGCCTATGGCAACCAGAATGTTCCGGGGATTCCGCCGGGGTCGACGCTGATTTTCGAAGTCGAGTTGCTCGATATCGCCAGATAGGCCGCTGCGGCCGGCAATCCACGTCCGAACCCGGATAGTAGTGGGTTCCGGTGCCTTTTCTGCCTGTTCCGGGGTGTTGACCCAGGGCAATCGCATGAATGACGATTGGCTGCACCACGCTCCCTCTCCCCCAATCTGTTGGGGGAGAGGGTTGGGGTGAGGGGGATTTGGCACCTGCCTTGCCGTAATTCTCCCCTCACCCCCGGCCCCTCTCCCCGCAAGCGGGGCGAGGGGAGCATGCGCAGGGCATTCATGCAATTGCCCTGGGTGTTGACCGCAACCATTGCGGCGAAACCTCGGTTTGCCCTTTCACGAGGCTCGCTGCAGGATTTCCTTCATCCGCGCCAGTTTGGGCGCCACCACCGGCACGGTGAGCATGGTGCTGGCGATTGCCATCAGCAACAATGCCGTGAAGGCTTCGCTGGTGATGATCTGTTTGTCGAGCAGGATGTTGGCGAAGATGATCATGATCAGCGCCTTGGTCTGCAGCAGCCAGCCGATGATGCTGGCTTCGCCGGGCGCCCAGTTCAGGATGCGGCCGGCGAGGCGCACCCCGAGCAACTTGCCGGCGATCGAGGCGACGAGGAGCAGCGCGGCGGCGATGAAGACCGCGGCACCGCCGACGTCCCAGTTGGTACGCAGCCCGGTGCTGAGGAAGAAGACCGGCATCATCACGAGCAGCACGTGGTGGCGCAACTGGTCCATCTTGTCCTGGTCGAACCAGCCGGCTTCCATGACCGCCCCGGCGAGGAAGGCGCCGACCATGAAGTGCAGCCCGGCCCAGTCGGCACCGAAGGCGACGACGGCCAGCCAGACCAGCGCGACGTACCAGCGGTCGCGCTCGGCGAGGCGCACCATCAGGCGGTGGAACAGCCAGGCGGCGACAGCGAAGGCGGCGAGGAAGGCGGCTTGCCGGCCGATGCGTTCCCAATCCATCAGGATCAGCGCCAGCACGCCCCAGATGGCGATGTCGTCGAGGCTGGCGTAGCGCAGGATGCGCTGGCCGATGGGCTGGCGCAGGATATCCAGCTTTTCCATGAGCAGGATCAGGATCGGCAGCGCGGTCACCGCGCAGGCCATGCCGACGCCGAGGACGAACTGCCAGGTCTGCGCCCTGGGTCCCATCCACCCGTCGAAGCCGAGCATCGCCGCCGCCGCGAAGCTGCCGAAGAGCAGCGGCACGCCGAGCGCCAAGCCGGCGGTGATGCCGCTCTCGCGCCGGTGCGCCCAGGCTTTCCGGAGGTCGAGTTCGACGCCAGCGATCATCACGAAGAGCATGACTGCCCACCAGGCGATGCCGTTCAGCGACTGGATGACGGCCGGAGTGAACACGAAGGCGTAGTAGTCGGGAAAGGCCTTGCCGACGATGCCCGGCCCGAGCAGGATGCCGGCGATGATCTGGACGACGACGAGCGGGGCGTAGTAGTCGGTCCGGCCGAGACGCCAGATCAGCCAGGGCGCGGTGAAGATGATCGCCATCGCGATCAGGAAGACTTCGGTCGTGTTCATGGTCAGCGCACCAGGTAGCGGACGAGCAGGAGCGGCAGGCGCAGGACGAAGCCGAGGAACAGCCGCGTGTGCATCCACGTCAGCAGCGCGTTGTCGCGCAGGTACTTGAAGTGGGAGACGCCGCCTTCCGCGGCGGCAAGGTAGCGCACCGGGGCGTCGCGGTTGACCGGCCGCACGCCGGCCCAGCACAGGCGGACGACGGCCTCGGGATCGAAGTCGAAGCGGCGCATGAAGCGGTTGCCGCGCATGATCTTCAGCAGCGGCGCGATCGGGTAGACGCGGAACCCGTAGAGCGAGTCGCCGATGCCCGCCCACAGCGTTTCGAGGTCGGCCCAGCCGTTAGACACCTTGCGCCCGTTGACCCGTAGCGCCGGCGCCTCCGGCCCGAACACCGGCTTGCCGAGCACCATCACCGCCGGGTCGGCCTGCGACGCGGCCATGAAGGCGGGGATCAGGCCGGCCGGGTGCTGGCCGTCGGAATCCATGGTCAGCGCGTGGGTGTAGCCGAGCGCGGCGGCCTGCGTGATGCCTGCGAGCACCGCCGCCCCCTTGCCGCGGTTCTCGGGCAGGACGATGACCTTGAGGCCGTCATCGGTCTCCGCCAGCGCCTGCAGTTGCTCGGCGCTGCCGTCGCTGCTGCCGTCGACGACGACCCATACCGGGTTCCACTGCGCGCGCGCGGCGCGCACGGTAGCCAGCACGCCGGGACCGGGGTTGTAGCTGGGGATGAGGACGAGGTGAGTCGGCGA
>CAZKSD010000234.1:0-4177 GCA_964555315.1 uncultured Dechloromonas sp. | reverse complement strand
GCGGCGCGCGCTTCTGCATGAAGGCGTCGATGCCTTCGCCGGCGTCGTCGCTCATCATGTTGCAGGCCATCACCTCGCTGGCGTAGTCGTAGGCCTCGGTCAGGCCCATTTCCAGTTGCCTGTAGAACATGCCCTTGCCGATGCGCACGGCGACGGCGCTCTTGGCGAGGATCGACTGCACCAGCCGCTCGACCTCGGCGTCGAGCGCATCGGCCGGGACGACGCAGTTGACCAGGCCCTTGGCCTTGGCTTCCATGGCGTCGATGAAGTCGCCGGTGAGCAGCATCTCGAGCGCCGCCTTGCGCCCGAGGTTGCGCGCGAGGCCGACGGCCGGCGTCGAGCAGAAGAGACCGACATTGATTCCGGAAACGGCGAACCTGGCGACATCGGCGGCGACCGCCAGGTCGCACATCGACACCAGCTGGCAGCCGGCGGCGGTGGCGATGCCGTGCACGCGGGCGATCACCGGTTGCGGCATGCGCGTGAGCGTCAGCATCAGGTCGCCGCACTGCCTGAACAGCGCCTGCATGAAGTCCTTGTCGTGATTGGCGCGCATCTCCTTGAGATCGTGCCCGGCGCAGAACGCCTTGCCGGCGCCGGCGATGACGACGACGCGCACGGCTTCGTCACCGGCAATGGCGTCGAGTTCGGCCTTGATCGCGGTCAACATGTCCTGCGACAGCGAATTGAACTGGCCGGGCCGGTTCAGCGTCAGCGTGGTCAGGCCGTCGGCGCGGTCGCTGCGCAGGACGAGCGGGTCTTCGAGGGTCATGGCGTCTCTCCGGCTTGATTGGTGGATAGTGCGTAGCCTAGCGCCCCCAGCGCCGGCGTCAAGGGCCGGCATTGGCAGGCGGCGGGCGATCAGCCGCCGTGGATCAGCGCATCCGGAATCAGGTAGAACTCCCTGCCGCCGATGCCGACCCGCCAGTTGTCGTTCTGGCGCTGGGCGGAAATCCTTGCCCCGTCGTCGGTGGTGAACTTCTTGTCGGCGTAATGCAGCACGCGGGTGCGGCCGTCGGGGCCGTAGGCGATCCAGATCTGGGCGCTGCGGGTGGCGAAGTGGCGCACGACGCGGAAGTCGCACTGGCGATCGAGGGTGTCCTTGTCCTCCGAGCATTTGATCTTGCCAGAGGCATCGTATTTCGCCGGCGGCGCCGATCCCCTGGCGGCGGATGCCGGTCTGCTGGTGACGTCGATGTCGAGGGTGAAGTCGGCCGCCTGATTGCTGCTGGCGGCATTGCCCATCAGGTAGATACGGATCGTGTATTCGCCATCCCTCGGCAGCAGGCCGGAGAACTGGTTGCCCGAGACCGAGCCGACGAAGAGCGCGGTATCGTCTGTCGCCAGGACGTTGAAGTAGGCCGATGCCTTGCTTGCCTTCAGGGTGACGTCCATGTTCTGGCCGGCAGCGGCGCGCACGCGGTAGTCGATGACCTGGCGGCCCTTGATGCTGCCCTTGACCGTGGCGCCGCTCGTGCCCTTCTGGAACTGCACCGGCTCCTGGCGGATTTCCGGTTCGGCGCGGACGGGCGCGGCGGCGGCGAGCACGGCAATGCCGGCGACGATCGGAATCAGGGTTCTGATTTTCATGGTATCTCCAGCGTTGACCGCGACAGAAGCAATCGCCCGGACTTCCTCGATTACCGCGAGAAGGGTGCGGCCTTCTCGCGATCTCGATGTCACGCGGCTGCCTCGGCTTGCCCTCCCCGGCCCGCGCCGCGCGGATGCGGCGATTGTAGCGGCCGGATGGCACGAATTCAAACGGGGGCCGGGAAACGCCGCCAGCCCGGGCCGGAGATGCGGGATCTGGGCGTTCTCCGGGGTCGACCGTGGCACCTACGGGACCGTCCCGATTATTCGGCGGACCGTTGGCGCCGCGCTAAAATAGGACCCATGACTCCGCCGCGCTTCGTGCACCTCCGCCTGCATTCCGAATATTCCATCAGTGACGGCATCGTCCGCGTCGGCGACGCCGTCAGGCGCGCTGCTGGCGACGGCATGCCGGCACTGGCGCTGACCGATCTCGGCAATCTGTTCGGCCTCGTCAAGTTCTACGGCGGTGCGCGCGGCAGGGGGGTCAAGCCGATCGCCGGGGCGGATGTCTGGATCGCCAACCCCGAGGCGTCTGAGGACCCCGGCCGCCTGCTGCTGCTGGTGCGCAACCGCGAAGGTTATCGCCAGTTGTGCGAACTGCTGACCCGCGCCTACCTCGTCGAAGGTCGGCGCGACCGTGCGGAAATCCGCCGCGAGTGGTTCGCCGAGATCGGCAGCGACGGCCTGCTCGCGCTTTCCGGCGCGCATCTCGGCGATGTCGGCGAGGCCCTGCTCAACGGCAATTTCGATCTGGCCGGCGCGCGCGCACGTGCTTGGGAGGCGATCTTCCCCGGGGCCTTCTATCTCGAAGTGCAGCGCTACGGTCAGCTGCAGCAGGAGGCCGTCGTTCAGCAGACCGCCGACCTGGCCGGCGAACTCGGCCTGCCGCTGGTGGCGACGCATCCGGTCCAGTTCATGAACCGCGACGACTTTCGCGCACACGAGGCGCGGGTGTGCATCGCCGAGGGCTACGTGCTGGGCGACAGCCGGCGGCCCCGGATCTACACCGAGGAACAGTATTTCAAGACGCAGGACGAGATGGTCGAACTGTTCGCCGACTTGCCCGAAGCGCTGGAAAACACGCTGGAGATCGCCCGGCGCTGCAACATCGAACTGACGCTGGGCGAAAACTTCCTGCCCGACTTCCCGACCCCCGACGGCATGTCGCTCGCCGATTTCCTCGTCGCCGAGGCCGAGGCCGGGCTGGAGAAGCGCCTGATCGAACTCTACCCGGATCCGGCGGTGCGCGCCGAACGGCGGCCGGAATACGACGAGCGCCTTGTCTTCGAGTGCAAGACCATCATCCAGATGGGCTACCCGGGCTATTTCCTGATCGTCGCCGACTTCATCAACTGGGCCAAGAACAATGGCGTGCCGGTCGGCCCGGGGCGCGGCTCGGGGGCCGGCTCGCTGGTGGCCTACAGCCTGCGCATCACCGACCTCGACCCGCTGGCCTACGCCCTGCTGTTCGAGCGCTTCCTCAACCCCGAGCGGGTGTCGATGCCCGACTTCGACATCGACTTCTGCCAGGACAACCGCTGGCGCGTCATCGAGTACGTGCGCCAGCGCTATGGTTCGCAGGCGGTGTCGCAGATCGTCACCTTCGGCACCATGTCGTCGAAGGCGGTGATCCGCGATGTCGGCCGCGTCTTCGGCCTGCCCTACTCGCTGTGCGACCGCATCTCGAAGCTGATTCCGGTTTTCCAGAACAAGCCGGTGTCGCTGGCCGAGGCGCTCGAGCAGGAACCGGCGCTCAAGGAGATGATGGCTGACGAACGCGATGGCGAGTCGGTGCGCGAACTGTTCGACCTCGCCGCCCGGCTCGAGGACCTGACGCGCAACGTCGGCATGCACGCCGGCGGCGTGCTGATCGCGCCGGGCAAGATCACCGATTTCTGCCCGATCTACCAGGCCACCGGCAGCGATGCCTCGCCGGTCTCGCAGTTCGACAAGGACGACGTCGAGAAGGCCGGACTGGTCAAGTTCGACTTCCTCGGCCTGCGCAACCTGACTATCATCGAACTGGCGCTCGACTACGTGCATCGCCTGAGCGGCGAGAGACTCGACCTGATGAGCCTCGGCTTCGACGATCCCGCCGCCTACCAGATCCTCAAGGACGCCAACACGACGGCGATTTTCCAGGTCGAATCCGACGGCATGAAGAAGCTGCTGAAGAAGCTGGCGCCCGACCGCTTCGAGGACATCATCGCCGTGCTGGCGCTCTACCGTCCCGGCCCGCTCGGCTCGGGGATGGTTGACGACTTCATCCTGCGCAAGAAGGGCCAGCAGAAGATCGACTATTTCCATCCCGACCTCACCGCCTGCCTGTCGCCGACCTACGGCGTCATCGTGTATCAGGAACAGGTGATGCAGATCTCGCAGATCATCGGCGGCTACACCCTCGGTGGCGCCGACATGCTGCGCCGGGCGATGGGCAAGAAGAAGCCCGAGGAGATGGCCAAGCACCGCGAGACCATCGCCGCCGGGGCGAGGCAGAAGGGCTACGATCCGGCGCTCGCCGAGCACCTCTTCGACCTGATGACCAAGTTCGCCGAGTACGGCTTCAACAAGTCGCACACCGCCG
>CAZKSD010000233.1:0-4178 GCA_964555315.1 uncultured Dechloromonas sp. | reverse complement strand
ACTACAACGAGAAGATCCGCTACGCGCTGTACCTGGGCAGTTCCCCCGAGGCAGCGGGTCTGCCAGGCTTCGTCGGCCGCTCCCGGTAGGCGACCGCGTGGCCGGCCGGGGATCGCGGGAGTCTTCGCGGCCGGCTGCGGTACGCCTCCCCCTGCCGCAAGCTCTCTCCCGCTGTCCCGGCGCGGGAAAGTCCCGCCCGCCATTCGGCCAGGCTCCCGGCGCTTACGGTTTCACGGTCGCGGGCGCGATCCCGCGCGTGAGGATCTCGCTGTCAGACTTCGTCACCACCTGCAGAAGAAAAGCGCGGGCAGGCTCGAGGATGCTGGCGGTCTTCCGCTCGAGGTCGGCGCGATGTTCGGCGGCAATGCCGCGCAGGGAACGTTCCAGTTCCCCGCTGCTGTAATCGGCCTTGCGCTCCCGAAGCGCCATGAGCTCACGCTGCGTCGCATCGAGAAAGGCGCCGAGCACCTCTTCCTCGGCTCCCTTCAGTTGCCTCAGGGTGTCGAGAAACAGTGGGCGGATGGCGGGAAAGTGCGAGAACAGCCCGATATACGCGGTCTCGATATGTTCGTCGAGAGCTTTCTCGACGATCTTTGTCCGCTGGCCGTTGATGCGCTTCGACAGGAAATCACGCGCGGCAACGACGTTGAAGTCCTTCGCCAGCATCTCGGCGGTATCGACGAAGACCGGCTGAAGCTCCTGAAAAGCAGACAGATGGAGCGCCTGAATGCGATCGAGCTTGGCGACCGCCGTGCCCACGGCCACCCGCACCTGGTCGGCCTGTTCCTTCTGCTTGGCTTCCCGATCCTTGGACCATGAAATCAACATGGCAGTGACGGAAACGATGATCGTCACCATTGTCAGGAGATCGCCAATCCTGATGCTCCAATCCACCCTCAACGGACGCCCTCCCTTGCCGATGAAAACACGACGATCCGCCCTGCGTCATATTCGCGGGCTAAGAACCGCGAGGGATTGTATGCGATGAATTTCATGCGTCAAAGCTTGTGACGGCCCGCCCCCCGGATGAAACGTCTGTCAGACCGTACCCGTGCGGTCATCCATTTGTGGCAAGCGCCGGTGCGAAGATCGCCAACGCATCAACAGCGGATTGGCCCGAAGCTGCGCCTAATCGGCTTGCGCGGCCGGCAAACGCTCGACGGGGCGGGCTGCGCGGGCGGTCATGACTAACCGCTGCCGGTCGACGAGAAAAGGCCGAGGCGCCACGCCCCGGCCTTTCGTTGCGCGGCCGCGGTGGATCAGGCGGCCTTCTTGGCGGCAGCCCTGGTTGCGACGGCTTTCGGGGCAACCGCGCTGGCGGCCTGCAGCGTCGCTTCGGTGGCGGCATTGACGCTCGCTTCGGCGACGTCGGCAGCCTGCCTGGCAGCCTTGTTGAGGCCTTCGAAGGCTTCGTTGGCGGTCTTCATGGCGGATTTGACGGCTTCCACGGCCACCTCGGAACCGGCCGGAGCGGCGGCCAGAGCCTGGTCGACGAGATCGGCGACGTTGGCATTGACGGCTGCAACGCGGGTTTCGACTTCCTTGGCGATCTTGTCCTTGGTTTCGCTGGCGATCGCGATCACGTTGCGCGAGTATTCCATGCCTTTTTCGATGGCCGGGGCCGCCAGCTTCTGCTGCAGGTCAACGAAGGACTTGACGTCGGTCGTGCCGAGCAGCGCGTTGAAGTTGGCGAAGGAGGCTTCGACGAAGGAGCGGCCGGCGCTCAGATTGAGCGCGGCAAGGCGCTCGATGCCGTCGAAGGTGACATTGGCGAGTAGGGAAACGGTACCGATACCGGCGTTGGCGAGGTCTTGGGGCTTGACGTTCATGATGAGTTTCTCCTTGAAGGTGATGCTTGCTTGATATGGCCCGTTGCCCGCTTGCTCCAGATTGAATTGCTGCGCTGCAACATAAGTTCATTTTAGCCATTTCCGCCCTTGTGTCAACAATTTTGTTGCGCCGCACCAATTGCCGGCAAGGTCTGCCGCGGCCGCACTCCGCCGCTCCTTTTCCCGCTTTGCCGGCCGTGAATCGGGGCGCCCGGCGGCGACGCCCGGGGCGCCAGGTTGCGCCATGTCAACCGCAGGTCGTGCCTGTGCACTTAAAATCGCCGGTATCAACGGTCCGGGCGCCGTCCGGACTTGTCGGGAGAGGCCGTCATGTGGACCATCATCGCCGGCGCGGTCGTTGGCTTGCTGCTGGGCAGTGCCATCAGCGGCGAATTCTCGCTGTTCGGGGCCATCGCCGGCGCCCTTGTCGGCGGCTACGTCTTCAGTCGGCGGCAGCCCGCCGCGCTGACGCAGCACGATCTGGAACGTCGCCTGGGCGAGGTCGAGAGGGAACTCGCCGGACAGCGCGCCGAGCTCGCTGCGCTGCGCCAATTGGTCGCCCCCGGCGGGCAGCCGGCCAGGCCAGACGTCGTCCCGGCCGCTGAGTCTTCTTCCCCGCGAACTCCGGAAATCGCCGCCGCCGCGCCGCCGCGGCCTGCTGCCGCTGCGCAAGCTGCCGTGCCCGCAGGCGGCGGCACCTGGATCGACCTCGACGCCTTGCTGGCGCCGCCCGCGCCGCCGGCTCCTGGCCATGAGGCCGCCCGGCCGACGGCCACAGCCGGAGACACCCCGCCGGATCGGCTGGCCGCCTGGCTCAAGCCGACACCCGGCCACCGCGGCAACCGCATCGCGATCCCGGGCTGGCTGCGCTGGTTCCGGGAAAGCAACCCGCTGGCCAAGATCGGCATCGTCTTGCTGTTCTTCGGCGTCGCCTCGGGGTTGCGCCTGGCGATCGACCATGGCCTGCTGCCGGTGCCGGTGCGCCTGATCGCCACCGCCGCCGCCAGCCTCGCGCTGATCGTCTTCGGCATCGCCAAGGCGCGCGACGCCCGCCACCGCGTCTTCGGGCTGGCGCTGCAGGGCGGCGGCTTCGCCCTGCTCTACCTCGTCGCCTACTTCATGCTCACCCGCTACGCGCTGATCGGCCAAGGTCCCGCGTTCGTTGCCTTCGCCGCGCTCGGCGTCGGCTGCGTCGCCCTCGCCGCGCGCCAGGACGGCCCGGCGCTGGCGGTGCTCGGCCTTTCCGGCGCCTTCCTCGCGCCGCTGCTCGCCGGCGGCAGCGCGCCGACGCCGCTGCCGCTGTTCCTCTACTTCACGCTGCTCAACGTCTTCATTCTCGGCGTCGACTGGTTCCGCGCCTGGCGTGTCCTCAACATCGCCGGTTTCGTGTTCACGCTGGCGGTCGGCATGGCCTGGGCGATCGGCAATTACCATCCGCCGCACTACCTGGTGACGCAAGCCTTCGTCATCCTCTTCCTCGCCGCCTACTCCGCGATGCCGGCGGCCACCGTCCTCTTCCGCGCGCCCGGCAGCGCCGGCTGGCAGGACGGCATGCTGCTCTTCGGGACGCCGCTGGTCGGCTGCTTCCTGCAGGCCCAGCTCGTCGGCGACACCCGCTACGGCCTCGCCTGGAGCGCCCTGGCCGGGGCGCTGTGGTACTTCCTGCTGTGGCGGCTGATCGTGCGCCGCGCCGCGGCGCCCGCGCTCATCGCCGCCGCCCACGTCGCGATCGCCGCCTTCCTCGCCACGGTGGCGGTGCCGCTCGCCTTCGATGCCCAGGTGACGTCGGCCTTCTGGGCCGCCGAGGGCGCCGCCGTGCTGTGGTACGGCGTGCGCAGCCAGGGCCGGCTGGCGCAGGCGACCGGGTTGTTGATGCAGCTGGCGGCGGGCATCGCGCTGCTCCTCGGCTGGCCGGCGCTGCATCGCGGACTGCCGGTGGCCAACGACGCGGTGCTCGGCGCCGCCCTCCTCGTCGCCGCCGCGCTGTTCTCGGGCCGCCTGCTGCGCGGCGCGGCGCCCTGGCCGGTTCCCGCCGTCGCGCCGATCGTTTGGGCGGCGCTCTGGTGGTTCGCGACCGGTTTCGCGGAAATCGAGCGCTGCGCACCGTGGACGCTGCAGCCGTCGTTCGCCCTGCTCTTCGTCGCGGCATCGCTGGTCGCGGTCGATGGACTCAGCATGTGGTGGCGCTGGCCGCAATTACGCACGGCGAGCCTGCTGCTGACGGTGGCGGCGGTGCTGGCGGCTCTGGTCACCAGCGGTCGCACCGGACATCCGTTCGCCGGCTTCATGGCCTTCGCGCTGCCGCTGGCGCTCGCCCTCCAGTACGTCCTGCTCGCCGCCGACGAGCGC
>CAZKSD010000232.1:2479-4182 GCA_964555315.1 uncultured Dechloromonas sp. | reverse complement strand
CCCGCGATCCTCAACAAGTTCCTGTTCAACACCTGCCTCAATGCCATCGGCGCGATCACGCGCATGACCTACGGCGAGCTGGTGAGCAACGAACACGCCCGGCACCTGATCGCCCAGGTGGCCTACGAGACGATCCGGGTCGTCCTTGCCGAGCGGGGGCTGGCTCTGGCCCCGGGCGGCTCCACCTATGTCGAGAAGACGCTGACGCCGTTCGTCTTGCCGAAGGCGGCCGCGCATCGATCGTCGATGCTGCAGGACGTTGAGGCCGGGCGCCGAACCGAGATCGACTACCTGAATGGCGCCGTGGTCCGCATGGGCCAGGGACGCGGCATCGCCACGCCCGCCAATGACGCGGTGGCGAGCCTCGTTCGTGCCCGAGAGTCATAGGAACCCACCCATGACCACCCCAGGCTTCGTCGCCACCCACGCCAAGGATGCGCACTTCGAGCGCGGCCTGCGCGCCTTCTTCGAGTACCGCGACCTCGGCATCCGCACGGCGACGCAGGGGCGGTTCGCCGCGCACGTGATCCGCGCCGCCGAAGGCACCGAGTTCGCGAGCCAGCCGCACCTGCACCGCACCGAGTTCCAGCTCGTCTACGTGCTCAAGGGCTGGATCGAGTTCGAGTACGAAGGCCAGGGCCGCGTTCGACTGGAGGCCGGCTCCTGCGTGCACCAGCCACCGGGCATTCGCCACCGCGAGCTGGGTCACAGCGAAGATGTCGAGATGCTCGAGATCGTGCTGCCGGCGGACTTCGCGACCGAAGAGGCCGCATCCGTCGATGGCTAGCGCCGGCCCGGCACCGCTGCGCCGCGAACACAAGGCGCGACCATGATCAGCATCCAGCGGGCCGAGACCCCCGACGACCTCGACGCCGTGCGCGCGCTGATCCGCGGCTTCGTCCGCTGGACGATGGCCGGGATCGCCAAGACCGACAACCCGGCCATCTTTGCGGGGCTGGAAACGGAGCTGGCTGGGCTGCCCGGCCGCTATGGACCGCCGACGGGCTCTCTCGTCCTGGCGCGACTGCAGGGTAAACCCGTCGGCTGTGTCGCGTTCTACGCCCACGACGCATCGACGATCGAGGTCAAGCGCATGTTCGTCCTGCCCCAGGCGCGCGGCCACGGCATCGGCGGGCGGATGATGGAGTTGCTGCTGGCGCAGGCCCGGGCGGCGGGTTTTCGCCGCGTCCTCCTGTCCAGCCACCACAGCATGCATGCGGCCCATGCCACCCACCGCCGCGCTGGGTTTCACGACGTACCCATTGCCGCCGAATTCCCCAGCGCAGTGGCCGGCATCGATGTCTGCATGGAACTGTCCCTCGACGCCGCCGAAGGCTTCCCCGCCGATACCTAGGCGACCGCGACCGTGGCGCGCTCCGGGCAGCCCCGCATACGCTTCAGGGCACCAGCCGCTCCAGTTCCGGCCGCATGTCGGCGGCTTCGTGGATCGAGGCTTCGTTGCGGGCGCTGACAAACACCGCCGGCGTCGCGCCACGGTTCACGGCCACATGCGGCAGGCCGGCGGGCACGAAGAGGTAGTCCCCCGGGCGGGCCACGCTGCGCTGGTCGAGCCCATGGCCGGTCCACAGTTCGACCTCCTCGCCGCTGAGCATGTAGTGCGCCGACTCGTGCTGGTGGATGTGCGCCTTCGTGCGCTGGCCCGGCTGCAGCGTGACGGTGCCGAGAAAGAGGCCGCACGAACC
>CAZKSD010000232.1:0-2379 GCA_964555315.1 uncultured Dechloromonas sp. | reverse complement strand
TCGGCGGTGGCGGTGGGGCAGCGCGCGCTGCGCATCCTGCAGGCGCTGCTCGAGGCCGGCGGCGAGCCGGTGACCAAGTCGGACCTGATGGCGCAGGCCTGGCCGGGGCTCGTCGTGGAGGACAGCAACCTTTCGGTCCAGGTGACGGCACTGCGCAAAGCGCTGGCCGCGGCCGGGTTGGACGACGAGGCTGGCATCGTTACGGTGCCGCGGCTCGGCTACCGCCTGCCCGGCGCGGTGGCGGTGGAGGAGTCGCAACTCGCCCCGCTGGACCACGGCGCCGTGGACCACGGCGGGCGGCCGAGCATCGCGGTGCTGCCCTTCGCGCACCTGGGCGACGACCCGGCGCAGGAGTACCTGGCCGACGGCGTCACCGAGGCCCTGATCGCCACGCTGAGCCGCTACCGCTGGTTCTCGGTCAGCGGGCGCGGCTCGAGCCAGGTCTACAAGCTAGCGCCGAAGGACAACCGCACCGCGGCCGCCGAACTCGGCGTGCGCTACCTAGTCGAGGGCACGGTGCGCAAATCGGGGCCGCGGCTGCGCATCTCGGTCCAGCTCGTCGACGCGCCCGCCGGTGCCTGCCTGTGGGCCGACCAGTACGACTTCGCGGACGCCGACCTGTTCGACGTGCAGGACGCGATCGTGCAGCAGGTGGCCGGGGCCATCGAGCCGGCGCTGCTGCGCAACGTCGCGGCTGCCGCAGGGCGGCGTCGCGGCGGCCTCACTGCCTGGAGTCTCGTGGCCCAGGGCACTTGGCTGTTCCACCACGTCACCCGGCCCACGCACCAGAAGGCGCGCGAGCTGTTCAGGCAGGCGACACGCATCGACGCCGAACTCACCGAGGCACGGCTGTGGATCGGGCGCGTGAATGCCGGCCTGGTGGCCTACGGGTGGAGCGACGATCCGGTGCGCGACCTTCAGGAGGGCCGCGCCGCCGCGCTCGAGGCGGTGCAGATGGACGAACAGAACCCCTACGCGCACTACGCGCTGGCCATCGTCGCCAACTACGGCGACGACTTCGCTCTCGCGCTGCGCAGCGCCGAGAAGGCGATCGAGCTGAACCCGAGCTTTGCGCTCGGCCACCTCGTGCGCGGCATGGCCTTGCTGTTCGGCGGCGACGCCGCGCGCGCCGCGGCCGCGCTGGAACTGGGCCTGAAGCTCAATCGCTACGACCCGCAGAACTTCGCCTGGTACACGTTCGGCTCGCTCGCGTTCCTGTTCGCCGGCGAGCCCGAGCGCGCCGCGGAGCGTGCGGTTGCCGCGCTGAAGGTGCGGCCGGCGTGGCGCTCGGCCCTGCGCGCTGCGGCGGCCGCCGGGGCGGCACTCGGACGCGTGGACGAGTGCGCTGACTGGAAGCGGCAATGGTCGGCAGCACCACCGTCGGCCGACGCGCTGGCGCCGCTGTGGCGACACCAGCCGGCCTGGGCGGCCCGGATGGAGCAGTGCACGTGGCCGGCCTAAAGCGCGCGCCGACGGAGCCGCTCCGGCTCTGCCGGGCCTGCTTCAGGCCTTGTCGTCGGCCAGCCGGATGAGCCGCTTGCCCAGGTTTTCGCCGCGATAAAGGCCGGCTATGGCGCCGGGTGCCTGTTCGATGCCGTCCAGGATGTCTTCACGGTAGCGAAGCCGGCCGGCGCTCACCCATTGCGAGAGTTCCTCGATCGCTTCGGGATAGCGGGCTTCGTGGTCCATGACCAGCAGGCCCTGCATCGACGCGCGCTTGACCAGCAGGTGGCGCTCCACGCGCGGCCCCTGGGGCACCGGACTCCAGCTGGCCACAGATGCCGTGCCGCAGACGATGACGCGGGCGCCCACCGCGAGGTGCTGTAGCACGGCATCGCTGATGGCGCCGGAGGTGTTGTCGAAGTAGATGTCGACGCCATCGGGACAGGCGGCCGCGAGGGCTCGATCGAGGTCGTCGGCCTTGTAGTCGATGGCCACGTCGTAGCCGAAGGCCTCGGTGCAGAGCTGCGACTTGGTCGATCCTCCGGCGATGCCCACGGCGCGGCAGCCCTTGATCTTGGCGATCTGCCCCACGCACGAGCCGACTGCACCGGCGGCGGTGGACACCACCACCGTCTGCCCGGCCCGCGGCCGCCCGATGTCGAGCAGGCCGAAGTACGCGGTAAGTCCATTCAGCCCCAGCACGCCGAGCGAGGTGGAGATCGGCAGACCGGACGCGAGCAGCTTGCGCTGGATGGCCTGCGGCCGTACGCAGGCATGCGTCTGCCAGCCAAGCCACCCTGTCACCAGGTCGCCCGGCTCGTAGCCCGCAGCGCGCGAAGCCACCACGCGCCCGGTGGACAGCGATCGCATCACGGCGCCGATGGCCACCGGTTCCGCGTAGTTGGCCACCGCGCTAACCCAGCCGCGCATGGCGGG
>CAZKSD010000231.1:0-4189 GCA_964555315.1 uncultured Dechloromonas sp. | reverse complement strand
TTCCCCGGCATCCGCGTCATTGCCTTCGGCCATGTCGGCGACGGCAACCTGCACTACAACCTGTCCCGGCCCGATGCCCAGGAAAACGCCGCTTTCATCGCCTCGCAGCCCGAGGTCAACCGCATCGTCCATGACGCGGTCCACGCGCTGAACGGGTCGATTTCCGCCGAGCACGGTATCGGCCAACTCAAGCGCGAGGAACTGCTGCGCTACAAGAGTCCGGTCGAACTGGCGCTGATGCGCGCGATCAAGCAGGCGCTCGACCCGCGCGGGCTGATGAATCCGGGCAAGATTCTCTAAGCTCGCCCGGATCCGGCGGGTCTTGCCTGGCCTCCGTCAGGCGGCGAGCGATACCACGCAAGCGATCACGGGTAGGGGATTTCTGTGGTTTCCTTGCCAAGTGGACTTTCGGCACCGCGTTGACCCGGCGACGCGTCCCCGGACGAACGCTGGATCTGCCCGAGTTCGTAAATGGTGCCCGAATCGCCGGACTGCGCGGGTTCCATGGTTTCCGTGCGGATCGGCCCTTCCAGGCCGCTTCGCGGAGGCGCGGCTTCGGCTGCGGGTTGCTCGACCGACCTCGGGCTGTCGTAATCCCAGACGCCGGCAACGGCGGCCAGCGGTATGGACGCGCCCGAAAGCACGGCGAGGCTGAGAGCGTACTTGAGTATGGGAGAGTTCTTCATCTGATTTCTCCTTGAAACGATTCACCTTGATTCGCGGGCTGGTAGTTCATTACCCCCCTTTCCGAGTCAAACGACGATGAATGACTCGATAGTGATCGCCAACCACACTCCGGGAGCGGCAACTGCGCCGACTCCCCTTCGACTTGCCGTCGGTCCGACCAATCTCGTCGCCACGACACGTCTGAACAATGGATCATCCGCAGCGCCGGAAGTTCCATCCGCCGGGGGCGGAGAGTGCGCCGGGGGCTCAGTTATGGGCGAGAGCGTCGGCGCGGTCCATGCCCGTCGTGTCGGCCAGGGCAGGGGTCATCGGCACGAGATCGTCGAGCCGGAACATCGCGAGAATGCCGGCGACAAAGCGCTTGTGTTCGAGCGGGGCGTTCCGGTACCAGCGGACCAGATAATCCCGCAGGCTGTTGCGGGCATCGGCCGCATCAAGGTTGAGGTAGCGCAGCGCAGCCCAGTCCTGGGGATCATCCCGGAACAGCGGCAGCAGCAGATTGGCGACCACCTCGTTCTTCTTTCTCAGGTAAGGGTCCTTGCGCAGTTGCTCCTCGTTTTCCTGCAACCAGGCGGTCAATGGGGTGTCCAGCGGGAGCTGGCGATGCCCCTCGGACACCAGGTGATCGAAGAATCGCCGCAGCTTTTTCGCCGCTTCCGACCACCTTGGCGCGGGCGGCGAACTCTCCCATCTCGCCGCGAGGTTTTTCAGCGCGAAGAGCGACGCCGTCTCGCACAGCGTCTCCTCGAACCACTGGTTATAGCGGGTGTCCTGCGGGCCGGAATTTTCGTCGAAACTCGAAAGAATGTGGCACAACTCGTGCGCGAATTCATAGACATAGAGATGCCAGTTTTCGCCGCTGGCATGCAGTTGCACCTGATATTCGCCCGCCGGCCCGCGCTCATAGAGAACCGCGGGACTCCGGTTCGTATGGGCGACGACGACGGGAACGGCAAGGTTGGCCGGCAGTCTCGACAGAAGCTCGTCGGCGACGGAATAGAGCAGCGTCTCGATCGATTCCCGGTTGGCGCTGCCCCAGCCGTCGCCCCGGACATCGATCCGGAGTCCCATTTCCTTGCTCTTGAAACCCGGCCTCGCCGCCGGCGTTGCCACCTCGTCGGCATGGACCAAGGGGCAGGAGATCGCCGCGACGATCAGCGGCAACCGCATGTAGCGAGCCACCCATTGGCGGGGAGTTCCCGTTCGGCGTTCCTTGCCGCGTTTCGCTGACATTCGATTCCTTCCCGAAATCACCCGCGCCACATTGAACCACGATCGAAGGCACCCTTGGAACGTTTGACGCCAACCTGCGAATTGGTTCAAAAAAGTCGTGGCGTTTGCCCCCGACGGCAACTTGCGAATTCCGGCAAGGTCCCCCGGCCGCGGGCGGCTTGCCGGGCGGCGCCGCAGCGGCCGGAGATCTTATTCGGGCAGGGTGATGGTCAGGCTGCGAAAGGTCTGGCGCGCTGCCGGCAGCCTCTTGCACTCGACCCCACCGACCTTGAGGCCGCCGTCGTCGCTGAGCACCTGCACGCTCCTGCTGCCGGGAATCGCGAACAGGGCCTCGGGCCGCAGGTCGCGCAGGTTGATGCCGGGGATGAGGGTTGCCGCTTCGCCGGGGTGGCCGGACCAGCGGAACAGCGCGAAGCTGCCCGCGTCCGCGGTTGGGCCGGCGGCGATCACGTAGGACCCACCGACGCGTTCGATGCTGCGGATCCCGCGCTGGTAGAGATCGATCTCGACCGGAGCGCCGAAGCGGGCGCTGCCTCCCTCGATCAGTTCCCCCGGGTTGAGCAACGGGACCAGCAGGGCGCGGCCATGGCGCAGCGGGTTGCGCAGACCGACCAGCAGGGTGCCCTCGGGTGTCGCGGCCAGACCTTCGATGTTGAAACCGCCATCCGCCTCGGCCGCGCGCTGCGCCGCCGTGGCGAGCCGGTACGGGGCAAGCGTGTCGGCAGCGAGCAGTGCGTTGAGCAGCCGCGTGTAGATCTGGCCGGCGGGCTTGAGCGTTGGCGGGTTGCCCGCTGTCACGTCGGTGGCGAAGAAGCGGTGCCGGCTCGGCCGGACCCTGCCCTTGGCGTCGCGGGCGTGCGACGTGATCCAGTAGATGCGCGCGCCGATTACCGCCGCCCCCTCGATATCCGCCTCCTCCCCGTGAGCCGTGGCGAGGAAGGCGGAAAGATCGACCCTGCCGACCGGCTGCGCCTGCCCCTGCCGGTAGATGTGCAGGACATTGTGCTCGTCGTCGCCGACGACGAAGTGGTCGGCATCGAGCGCGGCGGCGGCAGAGGCATCGCACGGACCTTTGTAGACAGCGGCGGTCTGTGCTGTGGCCGTTGCTGTCAGGCAGGCGGCGAGGGCGAGAGCGAGGCAGCAGCGGGAGTATGTTTTCATCGCTTCATCCGGCAGGCATTGGCAGTTGGCCGCCATCGTAGCACTGCATTCCGCGGGCTTCAGTGCAGCGTCGGGCCATCGCCAAACAGTTCGGCGATGTCTTCGGCGCTGAAGCGGTAGCTGTGGTTGCAGATGTCGTCGCGGATCAGGATTTCGCCGTGCTCGCGCAGGATGGTTTCGGCGTCCTCGCGGCCCAGGCTGCGGATCACGTCGCGCACCTTGGTCCAGTCTTCCGGACAATGGTAGGTTACCGGCGCCGGGTCGAAGACGCGCACGCCGTGGGTCGCCATGTCTTCGTGGAAGAGGCGGCCAAGCATGGTTTCGGCGTCAAGTTCGCGCAATTCGCCCGGCTTGACCGTGGCGGCCAGCTGCGTGATGCGGTGCCAGCCGTCGGCATCGTGCCGGTCGGCGTCCGGCATCTTCTGCAGGAACAGGCAGGCGGCAGCTCCGGGGCTGGCAGTGACGAACAGGCGCGAAGGCTGCTGCTCCGATTGCTCCAGATAATGCTCGAAGATCGCCGCGATGCTGTCGCCGGCCAGCGGCACGAAGCTCTGCCAGGGGTGGCGGGCAGTCGGCAGGTCGAGGCTGATCATCAGTTGTCCGCCTTGGTCGGCGCCGAGCAGTGCCGGCACCGGCGCCGGCAGGACGACCGGGTTGCTGCGCGCCATGCCGCGCAGTTGCAGTTGCTCGTTGCAGTCCATCACCAGCAGCTGGATCGGGCCGTTGCCGCGCAGTTGCAGGGTCAGGCGGCCGGGCTGCTTGAGCTGGGCGGCGATCAGCGCGGTGACGGCGGCGGTTTCGCCAAGCAGTTGGGCGACGGTCGGCTGATAGTCGCGCCCGGCCTGCATCTGCTGCCAGGCATCGCCGAGATGGACGACGGCGCCGCGGATGTCGAGGTGCTCGAACAGGAAGCGGCGGACGGTGCTGTCGCTCATTTCAGTTCGGCAGAGTAGCTTTCGGGCGAGAAGCCGACCAGCAGCTTGCCGCCGGTATCGAGCACCGGACGCTTGATCAGCGCCGGATACCGCGCCATCAATTTGAGCGCTTTTTGCGCGTCGACCGCAGCACGCTCGTCTTCGGAGAGTTTCTTCCACATCAGGCCGCGCGT
>CAZKSD010000230.1:0-4201 GCA_964555315.1 uncultured Dechloromonas sp. | reverse complement strand
AGTTCCGCCAGAAACCTCTGCCGCGCAACCTCCAGTTCCGGCCGCGAAAAATCGTCGGCGGTGCGCAGGCAGGTGCGGTAGAAGGCGTCGAAGGCGTTCAGCACCTTCGTTTCGTCGAGCCGGCGGCGCGGGCGCCGACGGGGATGTCCTGCAGCTTCATGGGGGATCAGCCCGGCTGGCTGGCGTTGCGCAAGGAGATCTGCTCGTTCATCGTCCAGAAATCGTACAGGACGCCGACCAGGAAAAGCCCGCCGGTCAGCAGGTAGAGGATCCCGGTCAGCCATTTACCCTGATACATCCGGTGTACGCCGAGGACGCCGAGGAAGGTCAGCAGCAGCCAGGCGATGTTGTAGTCGATGGCGCCGGAACGGAAGCGCAGGTCAGCGTCGCGGTCCATGCCCGGGATCAGGAAGAGGTCGATCAGCCAGCCGATGCCCAGCAGGCCGAGCGTGAAGAACCAGATCGTCCCGGTCACCGGCTTGCCGTAATAGAAGCGGTGCGCGCCGAGAAAGCCGAAAAGCCAGAGCAGGTAGCCGATGAGTTTGCTGTGATTGTCCTGTTGCTGCATGTGCATTACTCCGTATCGTCAGGTTGCTTGCCGGGTGAATCGCCCCCGGTCCGGCCGAATTCATCCGCTCATCGCGGGTGCCGCTGATCCGGCGGCGGCGGACAAGTATGAAAGGGGTTGGCGATTTGTGCAAAGCCATGGCTTGCTTTTTTTGCCGTACTGTATAAAAATACAGTCAATGGTCTTTGCGGAGGACGCCATGAAACTCACCCCACGTCAGCAGGAAATTCTCGATTTCATCCGGAACACCGTCGAGGTGCTCGGCGCGCCGCCGACGCGGATGGAGATCGCCAGCGCCTTCGGCTTCGCCTCGCCGAACGCGGCGGAAGACCACCTCAAGGCGCTCGCCAGAAAGGGCGTGATCAACCTCGAGCCGGGCTCGGCGCGCGGCATCCGGCTGGTCGAGCAGCTCGGGCTGCCGCTGATCGGCAGCGTCGCCGCCGGCTCGCCGATCATGGCCGTCGAGAACGTGCAGGGCCGCTACGCCTGCGATGCCGGGATGTTCGATCCGCGCGCCGATTTCCTGCTCAAGGTGCGCGGCCTGTCGATGATCGACGCCGGCATCTTCGACGGCGACCTCCTCGCGGTGCACAAGACCAGCCAGGCGCGCGACGGCCAGATCGTCGTCGCGCGGCTGGACGAGGACGTCACCGTCAAGCGTCTCCAGCACCGTGCCGGCTGCATCGAGCTGATCGCCGAAAATCCCGATTTCGAGCCGATCATCGTCAAGCCCGGCGAGGTCGAGTTCGCCATCGAGGGCATCGCCGTCGGCCTGATCCGCGGAGCCGTAGCGAAGCTCTCATGAATGCCATGCCGTTGACAGTCGCTTTGGCGGAAGTGCTGGCCAGGGGCGATGTCTGGCGCGGCGATGCGCCGGCCTCGCTGCCGGACAGCGCGATACCGAGCGGCCATGCCGAACTGGATGCCGAGTTGCCGGGCGGCGGCTGGCCGCGTGGAAACCTGACCGAAATCCTGGTCGACCGCGGCGGTTTCGGCGAAATGAACCTGCTGCTCCCGGCCCTAGCCGCGATTTCCGGCGCGGGTGGCTGGCTGGCCCTGGTGGCGCCGCCCTGGTTGCCGCATGCGCCGGCCTGGGCGGCGGCCGGCGTGGCTCTGGAGCGCCTGGTCATCGTGCGCGCCGGCCGCGAGGTCGGCTGGTGCGTCGAGCAGTTGCTGGCCAGCGGCGGCTTTGCCGCGGTGCTGGCCTGGCCGGGCGAGGATATCGATGCACGGGCCTTGCGCCGTCTGCAGGTGGCCGCTGAAGGGCAGCGGGTTTTTGCCTGTTTGTGGCGGTCGACCGCGGCAGCGCAAGCGCCGTCGCCGGCACCGCTGCGTGTGCTGCTGGAGGCCGGCGACGGTCGCCTGGCCGTGCGCATCATCAAGCGGCGCGGCCGGCCGGCGACGCGGCCGCTGGTCCTCTCCATCCCTCGTCCCGGGAGATCGTCGCGTGCTCTGGCTGGCCCTGCACTTTCCCTTGCTGCCGCTCGAGGCCCTGCCGCAGCGCCAGTCGCCTAGCGCGGTCGTCGCCCGCGGGCGGGTCCTGGTTGGCGACGGGGCGGTAGCGGCGGCCGGGGTTCGCGCCGGCCAGAAGCTGTCCACGGCGCTTGGCCTGCAACCCGGGCTGGCCGTTCTCGAGCGCGACGAGCCGCGCGAAAGGCAGGCGCTGCAAGCCCTGGCCTGCTGGGCCGGACGCTTCACGCCGACGCTCAGCCTGGCGCCGCCGGATGCCCTGCTGCTCGAAATCGGTGGCTGCCTGCGCCTCTTCGGTGGTGCGCAGGCGATCGTCGGCGAGGTGCTGGCCGGTTGCGCGGCGCAGGGCTATTCCACCGGCTGGGCGGCTGCTCCCGCGCCGCTTGGCGCGTGCTGGCTGGCACGGCATGGCGCGGCGGCGGTGTATGCCGAGGCGACGGCCATGCAGGCGGCGCTTGCCGCCTTGCCCTGTGCCGTTCCCGGTTGGTCCGACGAGGTCGGCCGGCGGCTGGAATCCTTCGGCCTGATTCGCCTCGGCGACCTGCTCCGGCTGCCGGCCGCCGGCCTGCGCCGGCGCATCGGTAGCGGGCCGCTCGACGACCTGCTGCGCGCCCGGGGAGAACTGCCCGACCCGCAGCCGCCTTTCGTCTTTCCGGAACGTTTCGCCATCGCTATCGATCTGCCCTCCCGGGTCGAGCACGCCGAGGCGCTGGTTTTCGTCGGGCAGCGCCTGTTCGCCGCGCTGGCCGGCTGGCTGCATGGCCGGCAGTTGCTGCTGCGCCGCTGCTCGCTGCAACTGACCCACGACGATGGCCCGCCGTGCGTGCTGGCGCTCGACTTCGCCGAGCCGTCGGCGGACGAGGGGCGCTTCCTGCGCCTGTTGCGCGAGCATCTTTCCCGGCTGCAGCTCACGGCGCCGGTCGAAGCCTTGCGCCTGCAGGCTGACGAACTGGTCGAACGGCCCGGGAGCAGCGGGGCGCTGTTTGCCCAGGCGACGGCCGGCGAGGGGGCGCTGGCCTGCCTGGAGCGCCTGCGCGCGCGGCTTGGCGGGCAGGCCGTGCAGGCCTTGGGGCAGGCGGCCGATTTCCGGCCGGAATGCGCGACGCGGCAATTCGATGTGGCCGTGGACGCGCCCCGGAAGTCGCCGCCGGACTCGCCGTCCCGGGCCGGGGGAGCGATAGGCCAGCGCCCGCTGTGGCTGCTGCCCAGGCCGCAAGTCCTGGCCGAACGCGGCGGCACCCCGCACTGGCATGGCCCGCTCAAGCTGCTGTCGCGCGCCGAGCGTCTCGAAAGCGGCTGGTGGGACGAGGGCGAGCACGGTGCGGCCGGCGACGTGCGGCGCGACTATTTCGTCGCCCGCAACCCGCGGGGCCAGTGGGCCTGGATTTTTCGCGACGGCGAGGACTGGTTCCTGCATGGCCTGTTCGCCTGATCCGCCATGTCGTTGCCCGACTACGCCGAGCTGCATTGCCTGTCCAATTTCAGCTTCCTGCGTGGCGCCGCGCATCCCGAGGAACTGGTTGAGCGTGCCGTGGCCCAGGGCTACGCGGCGCTGGCGCTGACCGACGAATGCTCGCTGGCCGGCGTCGTCCGCGCCCATCTGGCCGCGCGCAAGGCAGGCCTCAAATTTATCGTCGGCAGCGAGATGACCATGGCCGATGGCCTGAAGCTGGTTTTCCTGGCCTGCAACCGGCATGGCTACGGCAACCTCTCGGCACTGGCCACGCTCGCCCGGCGACGGGCCGCGAAGGGCGCCTACACGCTGCAGCGCAACGATCTGGAAGCGCTTTCGCCGAGTGGCGCGGTGCCCGATTGCCTTGTGCTGTGGGTGCCGCCCGGCGAGGCGGCCAGCGCGGAAGACGGGCGCTGGCTGGCCGCGCGCTTCCCCGGCCGCTGCTGGCTGGCCGTCGAGTTGCATTCCGGACCGGACGACGAAGCGAAACTGACCGCGCTGCAGGCGCTGGGCGAGGCCTGCGGGCTGCCTCTGGTCGCGGCCGGCGACGTGCATATGCACGTCAAGGCACGCCGCCCGGTGCAGGATGTGCTGACCGTGCTGCGCCTGAAGACCACGGTATTCGCTGCCGGTTACGCGCTCTTCCCGAATGGCGAGCGGCATCTGCGCTCCCGCCTGCGCCTGTCGCGCCTCTACCCGCCAGCATTGCT
>CAZKSD010000229.1:0-4207 GCA_964555315.1 uncultured Dechloromonas sp. | reverse complement strand
AACTCGCCGCGCTGCTTTCGGCCTTGTCCGGCATCCCGATCCGCCAGTCGCGGGCGGTTTCCGGCTCGGTCAATCAGTTCGGCATCGTCCAGCCGGTCGGCGGGATCAACGAGAAAATCGAGGGCTTCTTCGACATCTGCGCCGCCCGCGGTCTGACCGGGGACCAGGGCGTGCTCATTCCCGCGGCCAATGTCTGCCACCTGATGCTGCGCGAAGCGGTGGTGGCGGCGGTCAGGGAAGGGCGCTTCCACGTCTGGGCGGTCAATGGCATCGACGAGGCGATGGAACTGCTGACCGGGATGCAGGCCGGCGAACCGGATGACAAGGGCGAACTGCCCGAGGGCACGATCAACTTCCAGATCGCGGTGCAACTCGCCGAACTGGCGCAGATGCGCCAGAACCTGTTCCGGCCCGGCCCGCGCGCGCGGCGCCGGAAAAAAGCGAGAGAGCCGAAAGCCCCCAAGGCGAAACCTTAAAAACTTTATTTTTGACGCAGATTTCGCAGATAAACGCAGATTGAATACAGTGACTTGGCGACAGGCTGCCGCTCACCCACCGGGTGATTGCCCAGCCTCCCTGCAAAAGCCGATTTGATCTGCGGCAATCTGCGTTATCTGCGTCTCGACTGCTTTTTTTCAGGATAAATCAGCGTTTCCGCTAACTGCCGCGCTCCGCGCCTGCGAAGGCAATCCCCCAGTAGTTGAAGGTGAGGGGGCGTGGACCGGGCAGGTACATCGTCTTCAGGTCCGGGCAGGCGAAGCCCGCCGCGTGCAGCAGCGACGGGATGTCGCGGTCGAGGTGACAGCCGCCGGCAATCTTCTTCCACCAGGGCGTGATGCGTTCCTGCCAGCGCCGCACCGAGGCGTCGGGTGCGCGTCCATGTTCGCAGAAGAGCAACTGGCCGCCGGGAACCAGCACGCGCCGCATTTCCTTCAGCGCGGCCAGCGGGTCGGGGATCGTGCAAAGTGTGTAGGTGACGATGACCGTGTCGAAACTGGCGTCGGCGCGCGGGATGCGCTCGGCGGAGAGGCCGACCAGATCGACCTCCAGCCCGGCGCGGCGGATGCGCTTGTGCGCCAGCCTGTGCATTTCCAGCGCCGGATCGAGCCCGGTGAGCGATTCGATCCGGGACTTGTCGTAATGGCGCATGTTGAGGCCGGTGCCGATGCCGATCTCCAGCACCCGTCCATGCGCCAGCGGCACGACCTTGGCGCGCTGGCGGCGCACCGCCTTGACGCTGCACGCCGAATCGATCAGGTAGGGCAGCAGCGTTCGTTCGTACCAGTTGGGCTTCATTTGCCTCCGTGGCCATTGAAGACGCTGGCCAGTAAGGCGTCGAAGGTGGCTTGGGCCTTGGCGGTGGCTGTGGCTTGTTGGGACTGAATGGATTCGATGCCATTCACTCGTTCAGCAAACGCCTTCTGGATTGACAGGTCTGGCAACGGAATGGGAATTGCGCAAATCGTTGGTGCATTGATATTCGGCTGTGCAACTGCCCGGCTTCCGCTTACAAGGCAAGACTGTCCATACTGGCCAAGAAAGCAATGCAACACATACTCGGGCGCAACATCAGAACACAATCCGACCTCAATCAGGTAGGCACCAGCGATACACGGGCGGTCTGAACCCTTGAACAATGCAGTCTTCCCGATCGTTGCTCCTGTTCGCGTGATGAGTAGCGTTCCCGGATACAGCGCATATTTTTCCAGCTCTGCATTGCTCATCGGCAGCATTGGAGAGTCATGCCAGCGCAGTTCGCCCGAGTAGCCCATATCGGTCGTTCGCAAGATATGGGCACCCTCTTCGGAATACTGTCGATCTGGGAACCTCGGGCCATATCGCGTATAGGTTGCAATCTGACCGACTGATACAACTGGCCACCCCTTCGGATTCGTCGCCGGGTCGCCGAACATGTCGAGAAACAGCGCCGGGATGAGTTCGGCAGCCTTCTTCTCGGCCTCCCGGCGCAGGCGAACGATGCCCTCGGCACGGGAAAGCAGATCGACGATGCGGCGTTGCTCGGCGAGTGGAGGGACGGGAATCTCGAACTTCCGAAGTGTGCCCCGCGCAATTTCCTTGAAGGTCGTTCCGCCAGCGCGCTGAATCATCTTGTCCCGCTGGGTGCGAAGCCAGTAAGCAAGATATTCAGGCACCAGATCAGGCCCGCAAATGAAGTTGATAAAGCCCTGATTGGTGCAAATCAGAACCGTAGAGACTGCCGTAAAGCCAATCGTGGCACGGCTTGTCAGAAGAACGGCACCAGCCGGCATTAGCTTGGTGGAACTGTTGCGCAGCCCTTCTTCCGAAACTGTCTCCTTGGTGTGCCTGATGTAGAGGCGATCCAGTTTGGTGATGTCCGTCGGAGTTGCCCAAGCGATGCCTCCGCCAAAATAACTCTGCTCAGTTCGAGACGGCGTGCCGCCGCCAAGAACTTGGGCCACATCCTCCAATCGCGCTGTCCGCCACTGCGTCATACGGCCGACTTCGCCAGTGCCCCCCTCACCCGATGATCCAATTGGCCAGCCGCCGGCGAATCCGAATCAGCCGGTCATCACCAATGGCACCAATGCTGCCGAGAAGCAGCGCACCATTGAGCACGGCCAGCCGCGTCAGCCGGAAAATGCTGGGCGCCTTGAGTCCGCTGCCCGCAAAATCGTCGTCGACGGGCATGATCGCCTCGTCCAGGAATCCATCGGTCTGATACAACTGCGAAGACAGCATGCAAACCAGCCAATCGTCGAATTTTTCGGAAGCCTGGCGCAACAACAAAACCGGGCGCTGCTTGGTGCCGGACAGGTCGGTGTAGGGGAAGGGCGTCAGAACGACCTGGCCAGCCCGCTTCACTGAAAGTGTTCCTTCAGGTCCTCGTTCGTGTAAACCACCGGGTCATCCTCCAGACCACGCATGGCTTGCGTCATGGAAGCCATCGAAAAGGCAATCGAGGATTCCTCGTCACCGGGTATGCCATGAGTGGAACGCGCCGCGACGAAGGCAACGAAATCGTAAACTTCGGCCTGTTTCTCCAGCGACAGTTTTTTGAGTTGTTCCTGAATCAGTTCCGCGTAGCCCATGAGAGCCTCCTCGATTGACCTCGTGTCCAGTTTAGCCGCTCTCCAGCGCCGCCCGCAACAGTTCCACTTCCTCGACAATCTCCGCCTCGATCGCTGCCAGCTCGTCGAGGATTTCCCGCGGGTCGCGGTGTTCCACCGCCGCCTGGCTCAGCGGCCGGTAGCGCCCGGTGGAGAGGTTGAAGTCGTTGGCGCGCAGCGTCGCCGCGTCGGCGAACCACCATTGCGCCGGCCATTCGGCGGCCGGGTCGCGAGCCTGCCAGGTGGCGAAATTTGCCTCTTTTTCGCGGTAGACCGCGACCAGGCCCGGCAGGTCGTCGGCCTCGATCGGCGTGTCGTGGTTGGCATCGAGCTTGTAGCCGTCGTTGTCGGCATGCAGGAACAGCACCTTGCCGGTGCTGCCGCCCTTCCTGAAGACGAGCACCGACGTCTTGACCCCGGAATACGGCTGAAAAACGCCGCCGGGCAGCGACAGTACGGCCTCGACGCGGTGGTTCTCGATCAGTTGCCGGCGCAGTTCCTTGTGCGCGCCGGTCGAGCCGAACAACACGCCCTCGGGCACGATGACGCCACAGCGGCCATCGGGCAGCAGGCTGTCGAGCATGTATTTGATGAAGAGGATTTCGGTCGCGGTCGAGGTGCCGACCTTGACGTCTTCGCTGATGCGGTCCTTGTCGAGCCGCCCGGAAAACGGCGGATTGGCGGCGATGACATGGTGGCCGTCGGCCGGCAGGCCCAGCGCCGCCTTGGTTTCGGCATCGAGCGTGGTGGTCAGCACGTTGCGCTGGCGGATGCGCACGTTGGGCAGGCCGCGCAGGGTGAGGTTCATGGTGGCGAGGCGAACCATCTTCGGATCGACGTCGTTGCCGAAAAAGGTCTGTTCCTGCAAGACGCGCCACTTGGCCGCCGAGAGCGCATTGCCGTTGCCGCGCGGGATGCGCTTGCCGTCGATGTCCACGGTCTCGATGCCGTCGGGCGTCGAGTTGGCCAGCTTGATGTAGTCGAACACCGCCGCCAGAAAACCCGCCGTGCCGGCGGCCGGGTCGTAGCAGGTTTCGCCGATCTTCGGGTCGAGCATGGCGACGACGGCGCGGATGATGTGGCGCGGGGTGCGGAACTGGCCGAGTTCGCCGGCCGTC
>CAZKSD010000228.1:0-4263 GCA_964555315.1 uncultured Dechloromonas sp. | reverse complement strand
CCTCTCGCGGCGCCCTGGCCGAGCATTTCGGCGGTGACCAGGGTGATTCCCTTGGAGCTGACGTGAAAGCGCTTGCGGTCGGCTTCCGGATCGACGCCGATGACCATGCCTTCGGGAATCCGGCAATGCTTGTCGATGACGCAGCGCTTGAGCACCGCGCGGCGCCCGACATCGACGCTGGGCAGGATGACCGAATCCTCGACCGAGGACCAGCTGTGAACCTGGACGTTGGAGAACAGCAGCGAACGTTTGACCTCGGCGCCGGAAATGATGCAACCGCCGGAAATCAGCGAGTCGACCGCCGAGCCGCGGCGCTCCTCGTCGTCGAAGACGAACTTGGCCGGCGGCAATTGTTCCTGATAAGTCCAGATCGGCCAGTCCCGGTCGTAGAGATTGAGTTCCGGTGTCACCTTGGTCATTTCCATGTTGGCCTCCCAGTAGGCGTCGATGGTGCCGACGTCGCGCCAGTAGGGCTGGTGCTGGTCGTTGCCGACGCAGGAATCGGCGAAGCGGTGGGCGAAGACCTGGTAGCGCGGCACGATGTGCGGGATGATGTCCTTGCCGAAGTCGCGGCTCGAACCCTCGGTCAGGGCATCCCTCTCGAGCTGCTCGAAGAGGAATTTGGCGTTGAAGACATAGACGCCCATCGACGCCAGCGCACGGTCGGGATGCCCGGGGATCGACGGCGGATTCTGTGGTTTCTCCAGGAAGTCGACCACGCGATTGTCCCCATCGACGCCCATGACGCCGAATTCGCGCGCCTCGCGGATCGGCACGTCGATGCAGGCGACGGTCATGTCGGCGTGGTGTTTGGCGTGGAAGGCCAGCATGCGGCCGTAATCCATCTTGTAGATGTGGTCGCCGGCGACGATCAGGACGTGTTCCGGGTTGTAGCGGCGGAGGAAGTGCATGTTCTGGAATACCGCGTCGGCGGTGCCTTGGTACCACTGCGTTTCGTCGATCTGCTGCTGCGCCGGCAGCAACTGGATGAACTCGTCGAACCGGCCGTCGAGGAAGCTCCAGCCGCGCTGGATGTGGCGGATCAGGCTGTGCGCCTTGTACTGCGTGGCGACGCCGATCTTGCGGATGCCGGAGTTGACGCAGTTGGACAGCGTGAAATCGAGGATGCGGAACTTGCCGGCGAAGGGCACGGCCGGCTTGGTGCGGAAGTCGGTCAGTTGCTTCAGGCGGCTGCCGCGGCCGCCGGCGAGGATGATCGCAAAGGTGTTGCGCGTCAGGTGGCTGATGAAACGCCAGTCCGACTGTTCGCGCATTTCGCAGTACTCCTGATGCGGGCAGGGGGGGCTGTTTGGCATGACGGGTCTCCTCGGGCACGATTTTGTTCTATGATACAGCCTTTAGGGGGTGCAAATGCAGTCATCGGACGCGCTTTATCTCTTCAACGAAGGCCGGAACTACCAAACCTACCGCCTGCTCGGGGCGCATCCGTCGGACGCCGGAACGGTGTTTCGCGTCTGGGCGCCGAATGCCAGTCAGGTTTCGGTGGTCGGTGATTTCAACGGCTGGCGCGGCGGGGCCGATGCGCTGCATTCGCTCGGGGCGTCGGGCGTTTGGGAAGCGACCGTTGCGGCAGCGGTGCCGGGGAGTCTCTACCGTTTCGAGATCGTCAACCGTGAGAGCGGCGAGAAACTGATCAAGTCCGACCCTTACGGGCGCGGCTACGAATTGCGCCCCGGTTCCGCCGCCTATGTCACGACGCCCTCGCAACACGTGTGGAACGACGCCGCCTGGCTGGCGCGGCGCGCCGAATGGGACTGGCAGCACGCGCCGGTCAATATTTACGAACTGCATCCGGGTTCCTGGATGCGCCACCCGGACGGCAAGCCCTACCTGTGGCGGGAACTGGCCGAGCGCCTGATTCCCTATGCCGTCGGTCTGGGCTACACGCATCTCGAACTGATGCCGGTAACCGAGCACCCGCTCGATGAATCGTGGGGCTACCAGACCACCGGTTACTTCGCGCCGACCTCGCGCTACGGCTCGCCGGACGATCTGCGTTTCTTTGTCGACTCCTGCCACCAGGCGGGTCTCGGCGTCATCCTCGACTGGGTTCCCGGCCACTTTCCACAGGACGAATGGGCGCTGGCCCGCTACGACGGCACCGCGCTCTACGAACACGAGGATCCGCGTCTCGGCCTGCACGCCGACTGGGGGACCCACATCTTCAATTACGGTCGCCACGAGGTGCGCAGTTTCCTGTTTTCGTCGGCGTACTGGTGGCTGGCCGAGTTCCACTTCGACGGCCTGCGTGTCGACGCCGTCGCCTCGATGCTCTACCTCGACTATTCGCGCAAGGCCGGCGAGTGGCTGCCCAACATCTTCGGCGGGCGCGAGAATCTCGACGCCATCGAATTCCTCAAGGCGCTCAATGCGATGGTCCATGCAGAATTTCCCGGCGCGCTGACCATCGCCGAGGAATCGACCGCGTGGCCGATGGTCTCGCGGCCGACCTACGTCGGCGGCCTGGGCTTCTCGATGAAATGGAACATGGGCTGGATGAACGACAGCCTGCGCTACTTCCACCGCGACCCGGTGCATCGTCGCTGGCACCACGACGAGCTGACCTTCGGCCAGATCTATGCCTACACGGAAAACTTCGTGCTGCCGTTCTCGCACGACGAGGTGGTGCATGGCAAGGGCTCGCTGCTCGGCAAGATGCCCGGCGACACCTGGCAGCGCTTCGCCAACCTCCGCCTGCTGTTCGCCTGGCAGACCTTTACGCCGGGCAAGAAGCTGACCTTCATGGGCTGCGAGTTCGGCCAGCCGCGCGAATGGTCGCAAGCCTGGGAACTCGACTGGTACCTGCTGGGCGATGCGAACCACGGCGGCCTGGTGCGCCTGGCCGGCGACCTCAACCGTCTCTATCGCGACACGCCGGCGCTGCACGAGCAGGATTTCTCCAGCCTCGGCTTCGAGTGGATCGACTGTCACGACAGCGAACATTCGGTGCTGTCCTGGCTGCGCTGGGGGCGCGACGGCAGCTTCGTGGTCGTCGCGGTCAACTTCACCCCGGTGCCACAATATGCCTACCGCCTCGGCGTGCCGCAGGCCGGGCGCTATGTCGAGATACTCAACAGCGATTCGGCGTATTACGGGGGGGGCAATATCGGCAATGGGGCCGGACTCGACGCCTGCGAGGGCGAATGGATGAACCGCCCGGCGAATCTGGAAATCACGATTCCGCCGCTGGCGGCGGTGGTATTGCGGCGGGAATAAGCGGCGGCGACCATGACGCCGGAAGCGTGAGCACGCACCGCGGCGAGGCCCGCCGGTGCCGCTGAACTGGAACGAAATCCGCAACAACGCGCTCGCCTTCACCCGGGAATGGGCCGACGAAACGAGCGAGGACGCCGAGGCCAAGAGTTTCTGGGACGGCTTCTTCGAGGTTTTCGGCATCCGCCGCCGCGTCGCGTCGTTCGAAAAGCCGGTACACAAGGGCGACGGCAAGGGCGGTTTCATCGACCGGCTGTGGAAGGGGGTGCTGCTCGTCGAGCACAAGTCGCGTGGCAAGGATCTCGACCGCGCGGCCAGGCAGGCGTTCGACTACTTTCCCGGCCTCAAGGAACGCGACCTGCCGCGTTACGTCCTCGTCTCCGATTTCGCGCGCTTCCGCCTCTACGACCTGGACGAAGGCACGCAAACCGATTTTCCGCTCGCCCAACTGAACAGGCATGTCCGGCTGTTCGGCTTCATCGCCGGCTATCAGTCGCGCAGCTTCGGCCAGGAAGACAGCGTCAACATCCGCGCGGCCGAGAAGCTGGGCAGGCTGCACGATCTGCTCAAGGCGTCGGGTTACGGCGGGCACCCGCTGGAAGTGCTGCTGGTCCGCCTGCTGTTCTGCGTCTTCGCCGAAGACACCGGCATCTTCGAGCGCCGCCAGTTCGCCGACTGGATCGAGCAGCGCACGGGTGAAGACGGCGCCGACCTCGGGCCGCTGCTGAGCCATCTTTTCGAGGTGCTCGACACCCCGCCGGCCAGGCGCCAGTCCAGCCTGGACGAGCAACTGGCGGCGTTCCCTTATGTGAATGGCAAGCTGTTCGCCGAGACCCTGCGCGCGGCGAGCTTCACCCGCGCGATGCGCGAGACGCTGCTCGACTGCAACGCGCTCGACTGGAGCCGGATCTCGCCGGCGATCTTCGGCTCGCTGTTCCAGAGCATCATGGACGCCAGGGCGCGGCGCGACCTTGGCGCCCACTACACGCGCGAGACGAACATCCGCAAGGCGCTGGCGCCGCTTTTCCT
>CAZKSD010000227.1:0-4303 GCA_964555315.1 uncultured Dechloromonas sp. | reverse complement strand
TTGCCGAACGAGGCGGCGATCGTGAACCGCTCGCTGACCCGCGACAGCGCTTCGTAGGCCAGCGCGACATCTTCGGGCTGGGTGTACAGCCGCGAGCTGTCGACGCCGGTGTTGTCGACACCGTCTTCCTCGCCGCCGGTGACGCCGAGTTCGATCTCGAGCGTCATTCCCATCTTGCTCATCCGCTCGAGATAGCGCTGGCAGACCTCGATGTTTTCCTCGATCGGTTCTTCGGAAAGGTCGAGCATGTGCGAGCTGTACAGCGGTTTGCCGTGCGTCTTGAAGTACTTCTCGCCGGCATCGAGCAGGCCGTCGATCCAGGGCAGCAGCTTCTTGGCCGCGTGGTCGGTGTGCAGGATGACCGTCGCGCCATACAACTCGGCCATCAGATGGATGTGCTGGGCGCCGGAGATGCCGCCAGCGATGCACGAGCGCTGGGCGGTATTGTCGAGGCCCTTGCCGGCGAAGAACTGCGCGCCGCCGTTGGAGAACTGGATGATTGCCGGCGAATTGAGCTCGGCCGCGGTTTCCATGACCGCGTTGACCGTGCTGGTGTTGATGACATTGACCGCTGGCAGCGCGAACTGCTTGGCCTTGGCCAGTTCGAAGATCGCTTGCAGTTCGTCGCCAGTGGCGACGCCGGCCTTGATTGGTGATGCACTCATGATTTGCCTATTCCTTTATCGGTTGATCGGGAGGGTCGGAAAACGGGGGGAAGCGGATGCAGGGAAAACGCGCAATCAGGTGGAAGTATCTCCGGGCTTCAGCGACCCGTCAAGCGCACCCCGTGCGCTGCCCTCGCAGAGACCCGGCGAGTGTCATTACCCATAATTAACGAAGCATGTATCATGCTCCATCCCACCTGCCCCGTGACGAGGAGTCGGCCATGCGACAGACAGAACTTCGGCTTACCGACGCGGATCGCGCGTTGATCGAATCGTACCGGGCAAAGGGCCTGCGCCACGCCAGGGAAGTCAATCGGGCACACATCCTGTCCGCGCTCGATCGCGGCATAGCGGAGTCCCAGATCATGGCGGTCCTGGGGGTGGGACGGACAGCCATCTGGCGCACGCGGGCGGCGTATCGGGAAGGCGGGGCGGAGTACGCGCTGCGCGACCTTCCGCGACCAGGCAAACCGCGCCGCTACGGTGCCGATGTCGAGGCGGGGATCCTGGCCCTGGCCGCCTCGCCGCCGCCGGGCGCCCCGCGCTGGACCCTGAGCTTGCTGGAGCAGGCGCTGCGCGCAATGGCCGACGTCGGTCCGATCAGCCGCGAGACGATCCGCCGGCTGCTGAAGAAGACGGCAGCGAGCGGCGGCGAAGGATGACGGGGCGTGCCGGCAGGATAACGGTAGAGCAGCAGCGGCGGACGGACGATCTGCCGGACCGCGGCGCCGCTTCATCCCGGCGCCGGCCGCGGTCGACCGCCGGCGGCGCCGGGATTTCTCCGGCGGTGGCGGAACTCAGGCCTTGGGGGACTTCCACCCGGGGTGCTGGAAATACTTGCCGTAAGCCTGCAGTGCCTTCGCCACCTGCAAGGCCCCGTCTTGCGGCGGCCGGCCGCTGGCGCCCTGCATGGTCCCGGCGCCGGCGGCGAGGTCGGCGATGACGAGATGCAGCATGGCGTCAGCCTTCGGTTCGAGATGGCAGTTGTCGACGGCGAAGGCGACCTGGCGGTTCACCGTCGCCGCCAGCGCCCGGTATTGCGCGTCGTCGAAGCGGTTCTTGTGGATTAGCGGCAAGGCCTCGGCGAGCGCCTGGTTGATCTCGTCCATCGCCTGGCGCAGCGGCGCGTCGGTCGCCCACTTCCTGCCGGCATCGAGGCGCAGCTTCTGCACTTCGCTGGCGCCGTGGCCGTGCTCGTGCGTCTCGCCGGCAGCGGCGATGTGGGCGGCCGCCGCGAGCGCAAGCGCGGCGAGCAGGGCGGGGAGTTTCGTGTTCATCGGACTTCCTTTCTCGGGGTAATGTCCGACCACGATAGTCAACAATTATTAAGGAATCGTTAACACGGTGGCTTCAGTCCGAGGTGCGACGAGTTGATGAAAGCGCCGTGTATGTTGACCGCCGAGGTTAGAACTCTGCGGTCAAACCGATCATTGCCCTCATTGCGCCTTCTGTCGGTTGACGCGCAACCGGCACAACACCCCAGAGCCTAAGACCGTCTGCCAACTTGGCTTCAACACGGGGGCCTATTCCGAAATCCGTTTCGGCATGTACCCCAACGTATACCACATCGAAGCGCTTCAGAGCATAACCCTTCATGAGGTCCGAATACTTACTGCCGTTTCTGTAAAGCTCATAGTGCAGATACCCCTTGTAGTCATCACCTGCGTAATATGCCCAAGGGTTCAGGACTGCATGATTCATTTCATCAAAGGTCGCTTGCCCTACGCCCAAACCAAGCTGTAGATGACCTACTTTCCTGGACAGGCCGACTGTTGCTGATCTGAATTCCTGATCGAGGTGTCCGACAACAAATACCGAAACCTCATCGCCTATTTCATATTCAACGTAGGCCGAAAGTGTAGACAGCGACTGTTGAACACTTTTGTCTTTGCTGATGTAACCCACTACCTGTATTTCACCCGAGACACCTTCTGCGTGAACAAATTGGCAGCCAAGAATCAGGCCCAGCGCGAGCAAAGAAGTCTTGAACCGGCCGTCATCGCGCGACCAGCAGGAGGTAGGTGCCCAGTCCGGTATAATGCATATGGCAACGCCTTTCATCACGATATGAGTTGTGTCGACGGATTCCGTCGCGAGTTTCGGAATGAATCTGGCAATGAGGATCGCCATGACGAAGACAAAGATCGCCTGAACAGTCTCTATGAGCAGCACCAGCGCCACCGGCGCGAGCAACGCCGCGAGGCCGTAGGAGACCGTCCCCAGCATGTAGAGCACTTCGTTGAGCAGGTTGGCGGAAAGCAGGGGGACCGAGTTGGTCCGCATGGCCGCCTGAAAACTGGTGCGGTAGCGGGGAATGAACAGGTACATAAGCACGCCGAGGACATCAGGACGATGTGCTTCCAGAACAGCGAGCGCCAGGCATTCTCTTCCAGGGCCACTACCTTGACCCCACCAAGTCGCGAATGTAGTGCCACTCGCGCGATTTGTGCGTTGTATCTGATTGATGATTACAAGATCTTTGTGGCAGTTGACAAGCATGGGTTAAGGAATCGTTAACATGGCGGCCTTGGTGCCAAAGTGCGGCGAGTTGATGAAAGCGCCGGGCGAAGTCGCCGATGTGGCGATAGCCCGTATCAGGGGTTCTTGCCCCGGACAGGTGCGTCGACCATGCGCGGAAGCACCAGCGACGCGAATTGCATTTCGGGGGAATACCACTGAACGTCGAGGGCGGACTGGTCAAACAGCGCGCGCATGACTTGAAGCGCTGACCCGCCCTCCGGATAGCGGGCATTCTTGATCGCCGAGATCCAGGTAAACCACCCGCCCTGGTAGGAGCAGGTCGCCAATAGCGCGGTGCGGGTGCCTTGCGGCCCGAATGCCGCCGTGACTTCGCGGCGGGTCTGATAGAAGTCGTCGGTCTGTAGCAGCAGCGAGCCGGCATGGCGGACAAGCACGCCACCGTCCCGCAAGGCGGCATGACAATCTGCGACGAAATCCTTTCCGAACAGCGGTGTGGCGACGCCGACCGGGTCGGGCGTGTCGGCGACAATCAGGTCGAAACGGTTCCGATGCTGTCGCACGAAGCCGACCGCGTCGGCGTCCACCGTCGTCAGGCGCGGGTCCGCATAGGCGCCGGCCGGCAACTCGGGGAAGTATGCCAATACTGTTTCCCGCACGCGCGGGTCGATGTCGACCACGGTCACCCGTCCTACGCCGGCATGCTTGAGGCACTCGCGGGCGATGCCGCCATCGCCGCCGCCCACCACCAGCACGTCGAGCCCGCCTTCAGTCGGCGCCACCGTCTGGCGCAGCAGAACGCCGGAGTGGGCCAGCATCTCGTGGTAGATGGCCTCGTCCTTCTGCGCGCATTGAACGATGCCGTCCAGCGCCAGCACCTTTCCCAGCGCGGGCGTGTCGAGGATCAGGATGTCCTGGCAGGCGCTGCGCTCGCGGTGCAGCACAGCCGACACACTGAAGCTGTAGGCGATCTCGGGATAGAGATCCTCCTGAAACCAGAGCCCGTCGTTTGTTTCAATTAATGCCATACCGAATCATTGATCGCAGGTGCAGCCGTCCCGCCAACGCCCATGGGCATTCGCACGCTCTTGAGTCTGAAATGGTGGTCTGTCCCCAATGCCGTTAAGTTAAGCCCCGTCCGTGGTAGAATGGAAACTGCA
>CAZKSD010000226.1:0-4327 GCA_964555315.1 uncultured Dechloromonas sp. | reverse complement strand
CCATCTCCGGGTCGTCGAGAAAGTACCGGGGGAAACGGCACCAGCGGCGCCACTGGCGATAGACACCCAGCGGCAGATCCTCGCCGAGACCGAGGCGGCGCCACGCAAGATAACCGTTCCAGCGGACGATCGCCGGACCGACGACGCGCCACATCGCGAGCACCCGCAATTGCTCCAGGGGCGGCATCCAGCCGTGCCATCCGGCGCCGGTGCCGAAGGTGTACAGGCGATCGATCCGGTCGTGATTGGGCAGCAGGCCGAATGCGTGGCCGCCGAACGAATGCCCGACCATGAACAGCGGCAGTTCCCGCTCGTTCATGGCATCGACGGCGGCGGCCAGATCGAGTGTGGCCCAGTCCACAAGGTTCATCTCGAAGCCGCGCAACGAGCCGGGACGCGAGAGGCCGACACCCCGGTAGTCGAGCGTCAGCGTGTCGAAGCCGCGGGCGCCGGCGTACTCGGCGAAGCGCCGGTAGAAATGCTGCGGCACGCCGGTGGCCCCGGCCACGATCAGCTTGCCCCGGCATGGCGCGAGCGCCTGGTAGCGCCGGGCGCCCAAGCGATAGCCATCGGCGGCAACGAGCGTCACCTGTCCCTCCCGCTTGCCGGGAGCACTTGCAGTCATCGTCATGAAGGCAGTCTGTAGACCGACCGCGCGATTGTCAACATGGCCTCTGCCAGCGCACGGCGATGCCGGAATTCTTGATCTGCCTCGCCGCGGGCCGACAACCGGCGACGCTACAATTCATCTTCCATGGAGTCGCCCCCCTCACTTGCCCGCCATCTTTGCGCCGCCGCAACGCGCTGGCCGCAGGCGCTGGCAATGCGTACTGCGGACCGGCAATGGACGTATCGGCAATGGCTTGGCGAAGTGGCCGCGCTGGCGGAGACCATCGCGACCTCGCGGCGTCCGCTGATCGCTTCCGGCGCCGGTCTCGACCTGGCCCGCAACGCCTTCGCCTGCAGCCTGAAGAATCGCCCGTTCCAGCCGGTCGACCGCGCCGCACCGGGCGCCGACGCGCCCCTGCCGCCCGGCATCGCGGTCGTCATCGCAACCAGCGGCAGCGAGGGCGAACCGCGCGGCGTCATGCTCAGCGACGCCAGTCTCGACGCCGCGGCCGCCGCCGCCAACGATCACCTATCGCTGCTGCCCGGCGACCTGTGGCTCGACTGCCTGCCGCTCCACCACATCGGCGGCCTGTCCATCCTCTGGCGCTGCACCCGCGCCGGCGCCGGCGTCTTGCTGCACGAAGGCTTCGCCGCCGAAGCGCTGGCCAATGCCTTGGCGAACCAGCCGGTGACCCACCTGTCGCTGGTTCCGGCCATGCTCGCGCGACTGCTCGACACCGGCATTCAGCCGCCGGCCACGCTGCGCCACCTGCTGGTTGGCGGAGCGGTACTGGCGCAGAGCCTCCACGATCGGGCATTCAGCGCGGGCTGGCCAGTCAACCCAAGCTACGGGCTCAGCGAAACCGCCGCCCAGGTCGCGACCCACAGGGCCTGCGACGGTCCGTGGCACGAGGGCCTGGTCGGCCGCCCGCTCGGCGCCAACGAGTTCGCGCTGACCGCCGACGGCCGCATCCGCATCCGTGGCCCACAGGTCATGGCCGGCTACGTCGGCGGCGGCGGCGTTGACGGCGATGGCTGGCTGATCACCGGCGACCTCGGCAAAATCGACGAAAAAGGACGGTTGACCGTGACCGGCCGCGCCGACGACATACTGATCAGCGGCGGGAGCAACATTCACCCGCTGACGGTCGAATCCTGTCTCGCCGGTTGTCCCGGCATCCGCGACGTCGCCGTCACCGGTGTGCCGGATCCGGTCTGGGGCGACCGCATCGTCGCCCTCGTCGTCGGCGACGCGACGCCGGAAGGCATCCGGGCCTGGTGCCGGACGCGCCTGCCGGGGGCCGCCCTGCCGCGGCACATCGTTCGTTTGCCCAGCCTGCCGCGCAACGCAAGCGGCAAACTCGAGCGGGCGGCGCTGCGGCGACTGGCGCGGGAAGCCCGGTGATCACGGGAACCCTCCGCCGCCGCCTCGCCGATCCCGCGCTGCTCGCGCGGCTGCAGGCGCTGGCCGCCGGCGCCCCGGCAGCGGCGCTGGTCAGCCTGAGCATCGATCTGGGTCGGCGCGACACCGACTGGCTCGCCGCCCTGCCCGCCGAGGCGCCATTCTGGTACCAGGCGCAACCGGCGCAAGGACACTTTCGCCTTGGCATCGGCCATGCGCTGCAGGTCAGCAGCGCCGGCGTCAACCGTTTCGCCGCGCTCGACAACGCCTGGTCCGGCCTGCGCGACATCTGGCGCCACGACGGCCCCGCGCTGGCCTTTTGCGGCTTCGCCTTCGACGAGAACAGTCAGGCGCCCCTGCCCAACGGACTGCTGGCCGTCCCCGCCATCCTCCTCGAAACGCGGGACGGCCGCTGCCAGGCGATTCTGAGCACGACAGCCGGCAGGATTGCCCAGGCAGCCGCGGGCTGGCTGAAGCTGCTGGCCAGCGCGGCGGCACCCGCAAGCTTCCGCCTGCTGCCAGCCAGGGACCAGGCGCTCGCGGACCGCGCCTGGATGGCGCGGGTCAGAGCCGCGCTGCGCGAAATCGATTACGGGCGGATTGACAAGATCGTCCTCGCACGCAGCCGCCATCTCGCGGCCGATGCGCCGATTGCGCCGGGCCACCTGCTTGCCGCACTGATCGAACAGCAGCCCGACGCCATGATCTATGCCTTCGGCGAAGGGCCGCAGACCTTCCTTGGCGCGACGCCCGAGCGGCTGGTCGGTGTCGCCGGCCGCAAGCTCACCGCCGATGCGCTGGCCGGGACAGCGTGGCCGGGATCGCTCGATCTCGATGCGCCCAAGAACCGGCACGAACAGGATCTGGTCACCAGGGCCATCGTCGCCAGTCTCGCCCGACACTGCCAACTGCCGCCCCAGCCCGGACCGGTCGAAATCCATGCCGCCGGCCACGTCAGTCACCTGCGCAGCCGGATCACCGGGATCACAGCGCCCGGCATCTCGATCTTCGATCTCGTCCGCGCCTTGCATCCGACGCCCGCGGTGGGCGGCTTCCCGCGGCCGGCGGCAATGAACTGGCTGGCCGGACATGGCGAGGCGCGAAGCGGCTGGTACAGCGGCGGCTTCGGCACCCTGACGGCAACAGGCGACGGCGAGTTCTGGGTTGCCCTGCGCTCGGCGCTGATTGCCGGCAATCGTGTCGAACTGCACGCCGGCGCCGGCATCGTCGCCGGTTCCGACCCTGAACTCGAGCTTGCCGAAACCGATGCCAAGATCGGCACGCTGCTCTCGGCGCTGGGCAGCCGTCCCGCGGGCAGGCGGAGCGCCTCCGGCTGACCCCCCGCCGACACCCGGCACGACGGGCAAGAAGTCATCACGGCACGAGGCAAGCGCTTCAAATTGGCGGGCGCGAAGAATATACTTCCGCAAACTAGCGAGGAGGCTGAAATGACACTGCATCAAGGGAAAGACGACTATCCACCCCAGAACTTCCTGAACCGGGAACTGGGTCTGCTTGCGTTCAACCGCCGCGTCATGGCGCAGGCGCAGGACGAACGGGTGCCCCTGCTGGAGCGCCTGCGTTTTCTGTGCATCGTTTCCAGCAACCTCGACGAGTTCTTCGAAGTTCGCGTGGCCGGGCTCAAGGAACAGATCAAGGCCCATGCCCCGATCATCACGACCGACGGCATGACCGCGCACGAGGCATTCCGTCTGGTGTGCGAGGAGGCGCATGCGCTCATCGGTGAACAGTATCGGACCTTGAATGACGTCGTACTGCCGCTGCTGGCGCAACAGGACATCCGTTTCCTGCGCCGCTCCAAATGGACCGACGCCCAGCGCGAGTGGATCCGCGAGTATTTCTTCCGTGAAATGGTCCCGGTGCTGACGCCGGTCGGGCTGGATCCGTCACACCCGTTTCCGCGCGTCCTCAACAAGAGTCTCAACTTCGCGGTCGAACTCGAAGGCAAGGATGCCTTCGGCCGCAGTTCCAATGCCGCCATCGTCCAGGCGCCGCGCGTCCTCCCCCGCGTCACCCAGGTGCCACGGGAAATTGCCGGCTGCGCGCACGCCTTTGTCTTCATGTCGTCGATCCTGCACCAGTTCGTCGGCGAACTGTTCGCCGGCATGACGGTGCGCGGTTGCTACCAGTTCCGCGTGACGCGCAATTCGAACCTCTTCGTCGACGAGGAAGAAGTCACCAACCTGCGCACCAAGCTGCAGGGCGAACTGCCGCAGCGTCATTTCGGCGACGCCGTCCGGCTCGAGGTGGCCGAGAGCTGTTCCGATTCGATGGTCGAGTTCCTGCTCGACCAGT
>CAZKSD010000225.1:0-4346 GCA_964555315.1 uncultured Dechloromonas sp. | reverse complement strand
TCTGCACTTCCTTTTCTTCGAAGCGGCGGCCGATCAGGCGCTTGACGGCGTACAGGGTGTTCTTCGGATTGGTGACCGCCTGGCGCTTGGCTGGGGCGCCGGAGAGGATTTCACCGTCGTCGCTGTAGGCGATGATGGAAGGCGTCGTGCGCGCGCCCTCGGAGTTTTCGATGACCTTCGGCTGGCCGCCTTCCATGATGGCGACGCAGGAGTTGGTGGTGCCGAGGTCGATGCCGATGATCTTGCCCATGTTTGTTTTCCTAAAGTGAATTACCGATGTTTTTAAACTGGGGGCGGGTGGCCCGATTTCAAGCGAGTGCCGCGGTCGACCGCGAAAAACGCCGCATTTCCGTCATTTGCCCTTGGCGACCATGACCAGGGCCGGACGCAGCGTGCGCTCGGCGATCAGATAGCCCTTCTGCAGCACCGTGACGACGGTATTCGGCTCCTGGTCGGAGTCGACCATGCCGATCGCCTGGTGCCGATGCGGGTCGAACTTCTCGCCGGCCGGATTGATCTCGGTCAGCGCATTCTTCTCGAAGGCGGAAACCAGCTGCTTCAGGGTCAGCTCGACGCCTGCCTTGAAGCTGTCGACGGTCTGTTCCGGAACGGCCAGCGCGGCTTCGAGGCTGTCCTTGACGGCCAGCAGTTCGCCAGCGAACTTTTCAACCGCGAACTTGTGCGCCTTGGAAATGTCTTCCTGGGCGCGCCGGCGAATATTCTCACCTTCGGCCTTGGCGCGCAGCCAGGCATCGTGATGCTCGGCGGCCAGCAGTTCCAGTTGGCGCAACTGTTCCTCGACGCCGGGCAGGGTGTCGGTGTGCTCGCCGGTCGCCGGTGCGGGAGCCTCCTCAACGGCGGGTTCGCTGCTCGGCAGCGGGTCCTGGGTATTCTCGGGGATGGTCATGCGCGGTTCTCCAAAAAAATCTGCGGAGGTATGTGGGGACGCTTGTCCGGATTTCAAGGGCGAGGCCGCATCTATTCGCGCACGGGAAGCCGGTGACCTGCGGGCTGGCTGCATGCTACGATGACACCCGTGAATCGACTTTCCTCAGGCGCATGGAACAGATAGGCAAGTACCGGGTCATCCGGGAAATCGGCAAGGGGGCGACCGCGACGGTATACCTGTGCGTGAGCCCTGATTCGGATCGCCCGGTTGCCGTCAAGCTCATCCGTTTCGGAAAGGACTGTGCGGCCATGTCGCGCCGCCTGCGCAAGCTTTTCGGGAACGAGCAGATGGTTGCCCGGCGTCTCAAGCATCCCAACATCGCCAAGGTCTACGAAGGGGTTGTCAAGGACGAATACGCCTTTCTGGCGATGGAGTTCGTCGATGGATTTACCCTCGAGACCCACACCCGGATCGACAAGCTGCTGCCATTGCACAGGGTCATCGGGATCATCTTCAAGTGCTGCATGGCGCTCGACAGCGCTTACCGCCAGGGAATCATTCATCGCGACATCAAGCCGGCGAACATCCTGGTGGCCGCCAACGACGAGCCCAAGCTGGTCGATTTCGGACTGGCGCTCAACCTGAACAAGAACATGGACCGCGACTCGACCTTCATCATGGGCGTGGGGTCGCCATCCTACATGTCGCCGGAGCAGATCAAGGGTTATGCGCTGAACCAGAAGACCGATCTCTACTCGCTCGGCGTGGTCATGTTCCAGTTGCTGACCGGACGCTTGCCGTTCCGCGCCAAGAACCAGGCGACGCTGATCTACCGCATCATCAATACCGATGCGCCGGACGTGACCTCGCTGAATCCGAGCCTGCCCGAGGGGCTCAACGCGATCCTGCGCAAGGCGCTGGAGAAGGATCTATACAGCCGTTACCGGAATGGTGCCGAGTTCGCCAAGGACCTGGCGGCTGTCCGCTACCAGATCCTCGAGGACGACGAGACCGTCCAGGACACCCGGCACTTCGAGATACTGAGAAAGCTCGACTTCTTCATCGACTTCGAGAACGTCGAACTCTGGGAGGTGTTGCGGATCGCCGTCTGGCGCGAGATCGCTCCGCGTGTGACGATCATTCGCGAAGGCGAGGCCAGCCGGGTGTTCGGCGTCCTGATCGAGGGTTATGTCGAGATCTCCATCGCCGGCCGCACCTTGTGTCGCCTGGGGAAGGGCGAGGTGATCGGCGAGGTGGCGTATCTGCACCCGACCAGCGACGATCGCTCCGCCAGCGTCGTCACCCTCGAGAATTCGCTTTTTCTCGAAATCAATGCCGCGGCGCTGGCGCTGGCCTCCGACGAATTGCAGGAGCGCATGCGAACGGCGCTGCTGGGACGGATGATCGACCGCCTGCGCACGGTCAATGGCATTGCGGCGGCTCTGGGGGCGCCGGCCGTGGAGAGTACGAAGAGTCTGATGGCCGGTTCCACACGCTCGGGCCCCGGTTCGGGGATCGATCTCGAGTTGTCGCCGATGTAGTTCTCCAGGCGCCAAAGCGAAACTCATAGCTGCGCGCGAACCCAGCGCTCAAGGGTTGCCGCGTCGACGGCGCCGCTCTGCCGTGTGACCTCGCGCCCGTTGCGGAAAATGGCCAGGGTCGGGATGCTGCGGATGTTGAAGCGGGCGGCGAGTTGCTGCTGACTCTCGGTATCGACCTTGGCCAGGCGGACTCCCGGTTCCAGTTCGTGCGCAGCGCGGGCAAACGCAGGCGCCATGGCGCGGCAGGGGGCGCACCACGGCGCCCAGAAATCGACGACGACGGGCAGGTCGCCGCGCCCGACATGGCGATCGAAATTGCTGGCGGTCAGTTCGAGTGGCTGGCCGGTAAACAGGGCCTGCCGGCACTGGCCGCAGGTCGGCCGCTCGCCGAGGCGCGCCGCCGGCAGGCGGTTGACCGCATCGCAATGCGGGCAGACGACGTGCAGATTGTCGCTCATGATGCGTCCTTCGTATCAGAAGACTCTGATATCAGGTCAGCCGCGCCGGTTTCAAGATCTGGCCCCGTGCGCTTTGGCCTGGCGGGCCGAAGCGGCCAGCGCAATCGAATCGGCCTGCTCTGTCGACGGCCAGCCAGCCAGGTGGCGCTCGACAAGGTCGGTCAACGCCGCCAGCCAGCGCTGGTCCTCGTTCAGAGCCGGAATGTAGTGGTAGTCCTTGCCGCCGCGCGCGAGGAACGAGGCCTTGCCCTCGATGGCGATTTCTTCAAGGGTTTCCAGGCAGTCGGCGACGAATCCCGGACAGATGAGGTCAACCCGTCGCGTACCTGCCCTGGCCAGCGCCTCGAGGGTCGGCGCGGTATAGGGTTGCAGCCATTCAGCCTTGCCGAAGCGCGACTGGAAGCAGATCTTGTGCTGCTCCGGCCCGAGATTCAGCCGCTCAACCAGCAGGCGCCCGGTTTTCATGCACTCGCAGTAGTAGGGATCGCCGCGCTCGAGATTGCGCCGCGGCAGGCCATGGAAGCTGATGATCAGTTGGTCGCCGCTGGCGAGCGGCCCGTGCCGCATCCAGTGCTTGCGCACGGACTGCTCGAGCGCCTCGATGTAGCCCGGGTCGTCATGGAAATTGCGGACAAAGCGCAGCTCTGGCTGATTGCGTCGGGTCAGCAGCCAGCGGCAGGCCTCGTCGATCACTGTTGCCGTGGTGCTCGCCGAATACTGCGGGTACATCGGCAGCAGCAGGATGCGCCTGGCGCCGGCAGCCGCAAGGCGGTCGAGGGCCGCGGGCAGCGACGGCGCGCCGTAACGCATCGCCCAGGCGACCGTCACATGATGTCCGCGTTCGCCGAGATGACCGGCGAGGAACTTGCTCTGGCGTTCCGTGTGAACCTTGAGCGGCGAGCCCTCGGGCGTCCACACCGCAGCGTATTTCTCGGCGGATTTCTTCGGGCGGGTGTTCAGGATGATCCCGTTCAGGATCAGCCACCACACCGGCCGCGGGATCTCGACGACACGGGGGTCGGACAAGAACTGCCGGAGGTAGCGTTTGAGGGCGGGGGGGGTCGGCGCCTCGGGTGTACCCAGGTTGATCAGGACAACCGCGGTGGCCGGTGCTGTCCCGTGCTGGTACGGTGGTTCCTGCCGAAAACCTGGCATCAGTGATCGTGGGGGGCGGAGAGGGCGCTGGAAAGCAGTCTGGCCGTGATGTCGACGATCGGGATGACGCGCTCGTAGGCCATTCGGGTCGGGCCGATGACACCGACCGAGCCGACGATCTGGCCATCGAGCGTATAGGGCGCGGCGATCACGCTGCATTCGTCGAGCGGGGCGATGCCCGATTCGCCGCCGATGAATATCTGGACGCCAGCGGCCCGGTTCGATAGCTCCAGCAGGCCCATCAGGCGGGAGCGCTGCTCGAACAATTCGAACAGTTCGCGCAGGCGCTTCACGTTGGATGAC
>CAZKSD010000224.1:0-4363 GCA_964555315.1 uncultured Dechloromonas sp. | reverse complement strand
CATGCGGACCGGTTCGAAGCCCACGTGCTCGAACCCCTCCAGCCTGAGCCGGCTGGCGGCGGCCTCGTTGAAGCATCGGGCGCACAAGCGCCTGTAGCCGCCCTCCATGGACCCGTAGTTCACGACATCGTGGGAGGCCGCTGGCTTGCGGCAGGCGTCGCAGGTGATGGGCTGCATGGGCAGAGTGGTTGAAGGTAGGGTGGCCGTAGGTTACGACCTCGGCGCCGGGAACTGATCGGTCACCTGCTTGGCACGCCGGACATCGTTGGCGTGCAGGTGCATCGAGCGCTTCCGGCGCCGCCGCTCGCAGGCGTCGCACGTGTTCTGTCAAGCGCGCACAATGTTTGCGTCTCTGATCCGATGGATCCTATGCAGAGCATGACCTTGGAACAACTGCGCACTACCGCTGCCGCCGGCGGCGTTGCCGGTGTCACCCTCAAGGGCCAGGGCGGCGGCTTCAGGTTGCGCATCGCCACCCGCAGCGGCCAGGATGCCGTGCTGGCTAAGGCACGAAGCACCGAACCGCGCCGGTTTGGCAACCCGGCCTTGGCCGTGATCCTGCTGCGTGAAGTCGGCATCGCCGTGGCGCAACTCGATGCCACCGACTGGAACCCGGCCGAGAAGGATATGAGCCGAAGCCGCGCGAGCCAGGCCGAAGCGATGCGCACCGCCCACCAGGCCGCGGCCCACAGCCGGTGGCTCGCCGCCGAGATCCAGGAGTCGCTGCAAGATCTTCGCCCGCGCGTCCCGCACGATGAGGTCATGGCCGCCATGGACGCCGAGATCGACGCGGTCGAACGCGAGCGTGCCAGCTCCGCCCGAAGAAGAGGCGCATGAGTACGACGCCGCGGCAACCCGATGCCGTCATTGCCCGGGCGATGCTGGCCGCCGCGACTGAAGCGCCAGCCGCTGCGATCACAGCAGAAGAAGTGACGGCGCTCGAACGCCTGATCGCGCACGCACGGCAAGACTCCGGCCAGAGCCGGCGGGTGGCGGACTTCCTGCTGGCCTGGTGGAACTCTGGCAGTTGCGGCGCCTTCGACCTGACCTCGTTGTGGTCGCTGGACGCCGCCATCGTGGCCGACATGACGACTGTGTTCGGCCTCATCGGCCGTATCCACCACTACCCGGACAGCCTGGGCTACGAGTCCGAGTTCAAGGCCATCGTGCTGGCCTGGCGGCCGGAGCTCGGAGACTGATGTCGGGGGCCGACTACCGCATCGCATGGCGACCCAAGGCTTCAGAGGACCTGCGCAGCATCATTCGCTACATCGCCCAGGACAGTCCCGCCCACGCACGGACCTTCGGCAAGAAGCTGCGCGAACAGGTCCAGCCGCTGGCCCAGTACCACCCTCTCAGCCATGAGGGCCGGCCCGTGCTGCAGGCCGACGTGCGCGAGCTTGTCCTGCATCCCAACTACATTGCCTTCTACCGGCTGCTCGACTCGTCCCGCACCTTGGAGATCGTTCGCGTCAAGCATGCGGCAAAGCAAACGCCGTGATCGTGATGCCTCGCCGGTGCACACCGTAGAACGGCACCACACCTCGACATCGGGATTCTTGAACAATCGCTGCCCTTCATGAGCTCAACGAAATCTCCTCCCGGCCGCGGCGCACCGACCGACAAGGAGGTCCAGGCCCTGCTGGAGCGCCACCGCTGCCCGACGCCGCTGCATGCGCTGCGCACCCTCCTGCTGGGCCACATCGCCAGTCCGCGCATGGACGTCTCGCCGATGGCGACGCTGGCACAGGCCTGGGGTGGCGAGTTGCCGGAGTTCGCTTCAGCCGAGGAGGTCGAAGAGGTGATGCACGTCATTGTTCAGGGCCTTTGGAACCGCTTGTCGGACCACCAGAACACCCGCAACCCGTTCCGGCTACCGCGCTTCGAGGTGTTGCCCACACGCGAGGCCTTGCTCGCTCTGGCCCGCATGAGGGCGCAGGAGCTGAAGGGCTTCGTCGACGGGTTGTTCGGGGCCGAGGACGAGATGCTGTTGCCGCAGAAGGCCCATGAGGCCGTGGTTGCCCTGGCCGAGTTGCACACGATGTTCGATGGGGCAGCCGGACTGCTGGGCGACGAGTCGAAGCCGGCCCCGGAACAGGAACTCAAGGCGCTGTTGCGCAACCTTCAGCAGATGACCATCGTCGCCGACGAGCAGATCAACAAGGCGGTGCAGTCGTGCAAGCGCTCGCGTGGCCAGCGCCTGGAGACGATGGCGACTGTCATGTCCCGGAAGATTCGAGCCGCGCAGGACGATGAGCTTGACGAGCAAGGCGTGAGCGCAGACGACGACGAACCCGACTCTATCGAGTCGCCGCTCAGCCAGCACGTGACGCGCAACGGGGTCACGGTCCGGGTGGACATCTACGGCGACTCCGACAACCGATGGATCCTGGAGATCGTCGACGCCGAGAACACCTCGCACGTGTGGGACGAGCACTTCGAGACCGACCAGCAGGCCCTGGACGAGGCTCTGCGCGCACTCGATGAGGAGCCGCTCGAGTTTCTGGGGCGAACCGCGCAGCAGCCCTTGAACTGAAATCGACGGCCGATTTCGGCGGGGGATAGAGCCGGCGTTTCGAGTTGCGAAGTTCCGGACTGGGACGCACGATGGCGTGCCCTGCACCTGCTGAATGATGAAGTCCCGGACATCACCGCTGCGAACCGCGCTCGCCGGCCTGTGTGGTCCTTCGGGACACCGGGATCCGCCCGGCGCCGACGGCCTACTCGCGGTCGCCGGGCTGCAACTGCAGGCCTACGATCCGCCGGCGAGCTTCGCGGACCCGCGGCTCGCAGCACTCTGTCGGGAGGCCGCGAAACGGGGTCTGGTGATCACAGACGCGCAGGGCAGGCTCGTGGGCGGCCTGCGCACCGTGTCGGTCGACGACGTTCTCCCGGCCTTCCGGAACGGCTGACCAGCAGCTCGGCGCCTGCGATAGACCGGTGATTCCGCGCCAGGTCAGCGGGCTGCCGGCGTCCTTCCCGATTGGCTCACACCTGTCGCGCTGGCTGCACCGGCTCCTTTTGACGCCAGCGCCTGGATGATTGCGCTGACCATCGTGTCGGCCTTCGAAGGCTTGGCCACGTAAGCGTCGAAGAGACTGCTTCGCTCTTCGGCCAATCCGAACGCACTCATGGCGATCAGCCTGGCTTCGCATTCCGGGTAGCGAGTCCTCAGCCGCCGTGCAAGTTCGTAGCCGTCCGCACCGGGCATCTGGATGTCCACGAGCGCCACCTCGAAGATCCGCGAGCTGAGCTCTTGCAGCGCTTCATCCGTGCCAGGCGCTTCGACGCAATCCGCCCCCTTGGCACGCAGCAGATCAGCCACGGCGCTGCGAACGGAGTCTTCGTCGTCGACGACAAGGACGTGCAGGCCCGACAGACTGGCAGAGTCAGACAGTGGACGGTTCGGTTGCCGGTCCAGCACCTTCACCGGAATGCGGACGGTGGCCTTGGTGCCGACCTCCTTCTCCGACTTGATCTCCGCCGTCCCGCCAAGCTGGGCCACCAGCGACTGCACGATCGACAGCCCGAGGCCCAGCCCTCGAGCCTCGCGGTTCCCACGAAACCACGGATCGAAGACATTCGGCAGAAGCTCATGTGCGATGCCGCTGCCGGTGTCGCTTACCCACAGTGTCAGCGTGTGGGGCCCGTCGCCTTCCACGTCAGCGTGGATCTCGATGTGGCCACGGCTCGTGTATTTCACCGCGTTGCTCGCCAGGTTCCCGATGATCTGCTGCAGGCGCATATCGTCGGCGTGCAGCGAGATGGCGGGGACCGTGACGCGCACTTCGACGCCTTTGCGATTGGCCAGTTCTCGGAGCTCGGTGATCGATGCGGCTACCACTTCGTCCAGCCGCACCGGGCGCTCCCGGATCTCATAGCCCGCGGCCTGTTTGGCGCGAACGAAGGCGGCCAGGTCGTTGGCTTGGTGCATCAGTTGATCGGCCGCTCGCGAGAGACGTTGGACCGGCTCCTGCAGGCCCTTGAATCGCTCGTCAGCGGTCTTGAGCGCGAGCAAGTCGGCCAGGGCGACGATGGTCTGCAACGGCGTGCGGAACTCGTGAGAGACCTTGGCGATGAACAGGTCCCGAGTCGCAGCTGCCTCGTTGCGGGCGGTCTCAGCCGCTAGCTTGGCTTCGGTCAGTTCCAGTTCTGCCAGACGCGCGTGGTCAGCGCGCAGGCGATCTCTCTCGAGCAGGGCTCGCGCGAGCCGTTCGCCGGCCGCCTTGGACAACTGCGCGGACCGATGCATCGTGAAGCCAAACCCGGCCACGATGGCAGCGAGTCCGATCGAACGCAGGCCGTCGAAAGCCAGATGCGCGATGACCATCGATGCGACCTGCGGCACGATCATGTAGAGGTA
>CAZKSD010000223.1:0-4370 GCA_964555315.1 uncultured Dechloromonas sp. | reverse complement strand
GCCCATCACCTCGAAGTCAAAGCCATCGCCTCGCTCACCCAGTCCGGGTCGACGGCGCTGTGGATGAGCCGGCTCAATTGCGGCGTTCCGATCTACGCCCTGACGCCCGACGCCGAAACCAGCAGCCGCATCGTGCTTTACCGCGCGGTCTATCCGCTGCTGATGAAACAGCCGCACAGCGACCGCGACCAGCTTCTGGCCGAAGCGGAAAGGCTGCTCATCGAGCGCGGCATCGTCGTCAAGGGCGACCTCATCGTCCTCACCATCGGCGAGCCGATCGGCAGCGCCGGCGGCACCAACACGCTGAAGATCGTCCGCGTCGGCGAATACAAGCTGCCGCCGGCCGACTGACCTTCCCAGGCGCCGCCATGCCGGCGGCGAACGCCGCGCTGAAACTTCCCGCCTCCCACGCGGTCCCTTGGTCACGAGCACACCTCGCCGCCACCAAGGATCGTCGCATGACCGCTCTCGCCGCCACCCGCCGCCCGCTGTCGCCCGACACCGGCGACTACTACGCCCTGCCGGCGCTGGCCGCCGCCGGCTTTCCCGATCCCGGCCGCCTGCCGGTCTCGTTGCGCGTCGTCCTCGAAAGCCTGCTGCGTCATGTCGACGGGATCACGGTGACCGAGGCGCACGTCCGCGAACTCGCCGGCTGGCAGCCGAACGCTCCGCGCCGCGAGGAAATTCCCTTCGTTGTCGCCCGCGTCGTCCTCCAGGACTTCACCGGCGTGCCGCTGCTCGCCGACCTCGCCGCCATGCGCGACGCCGCCGTTGCCGAAGGATGCCCGGCGACGCGCATCGAGCCGCTGGTGCCGGTCGACCTGGTCGTCGACCACTCGGTGATGGTCGACCACTACGGCACCCCGCAGGCGCTCGACCTCAACATGAAGCTCGAATTCCAGCGCAACCGCGAGCGCTATGCCTTCATGAAGTGGGGCATGCAGGCCTTCGATCGCTTCAAGGTCGTGCCGCCGGGAATCGGCATCGTGCACCAGGTCAACCTCGAATACCTCGCGCCCGGCGTGCATCGCCGCGACGGGCTGGTCTTCCCCGACACCCTGGTCGGCACCGACAGCCACACGACGATGATCAACGGCATCGGCGTCGTCGGCTGGGGGGTCGGCGGCATCGAGGCGGAAGCGGCAATGCTCGGCCAGCCGGTCTACTTCCTGACCCCGGATGTCGTCGGCGTCGAGATCACCGGCGCGCTCGCGCCCGGCGTCACCGCCACCGACCTCGTGCTGCGCGTGACCGAACTGCTGCGCCAGGCGAAAGTCGTTGGCAAGTTCGTCGAATTCTTCGGCGCCGGAGCGGCGGGCCTGGCGGTGCCGGACCGCGCCACGCTGGCCAACATGGCCCCGGAGTACGGGGCGACGATGGGCTACTTCCCGGTCGACGCGCAGACCGTCGCCTACCTGCGGCAGACCGGGCGCGATGCTGCCGCGGTCGCGGCCTTCGAGGCCTATTTCCGCGCCCAGGGCCTGTTCGGCATGCCGCAGGCGGGCGCAGTCGACTACTCGCAGGTCATCAGGCTCGACCTCGCCACGATCGTGCCGGCGGTCGCCGGCCCCCGGCGCCCGCAGGACCGCATCGCCCTGCCCGCCGTGGCCGGCACCTTCCGCGACCTTTATGCCGCCCCGGTCGCCGCCAACGGCTTCGGCCGCCCTCCCGCTACCCTGGGCGGGCGCTTTGCCACCGGTCCCGGCGTCACGGTCGGCTCCGGCGATGTGTTGATCGCCGCCATCACCTCGTGCACCAACACCTCGAACCCGAGCGTGATGATCGCCGCCGGCCTGCTCGCGCGCAAGGCTGTCGACCGCGGCCTGACGGTCGCCCCGCACATCAAGACCTCGCTCGCGCCGGGCTCGCGCGTCGTCACCGACTACCTCGTCCGCAGCGGCCTGCTGTCTTCCCTCGAGAAGCTCGGCTTCGCCGTCGTCGCCTACGGCTGCACCACCTGCATCGGCAACGCCGGCGACCTCGCGCCCGAAATCAACGAGGCGATCACCGCTAACCAGTTGGTGTGCGCGGCCGTGCTCTCGGGCAACCGCAACTTCGAGGCGCGCATCCACCCCAACCTCAAGGCCAACTTTCTCGCCAGCCCGCCGCTGGTCGTCGCCTACGCGCTGGCGGGAACGGTCCTCAAGGACCTCGCGCGCGAGCCGCTGGCGACCGATCCCGCCGGCCGGCCGGTGTTCCTCGAGGAAATCTGGCCGACCCCCGCCGAGATCGGCGAACTGCTTGCCGCCGCCGCCGACCCGGAGCGCTACCGGGCGCTCTACGCCGACTTCGCCGCCGGCAACGCGATGTGGTCGGCGATCGCCGGCGCCGGCGGCGAAACCTACGATTGGCCGGCGTCCACCTACATCGCCCGCCCGCCCTTCTTCGCCGGCTACACGCCGGCGCCGGTCCGTCCGGCGCCGATTCGCGGCGCCAGGGCGCTCGCCGTCCTCGGCGACTCGGTGACGACCGACCATATCTCGCCGGCCGGGCCGATCAAGGCCAGTTCGCCGGCCGGCCTCTGGCTGCAGGCGAACGGCGTGACGCCCGCCGACTTCAACAGCTACGGCGCCCGCCGCGGCCAGCACGAGGTCATGGTGCGCGGCACCTTCGCCAACGTGCGCATCCGCAACCTGCTGCTGCCGCCCGATGCCGCGGGACAACAGCCGGAGGGCGGCCTCACGCGCTTTTTCGGGCCGCCCGGCAGGTCGACCGCAACCGCGGAAGTGCTGCCGATCTTCGACGCCGCCGAACGCTACCGCGCGGCCGGCGTGCCGACCGTGATCTTCGCCGGCGAGGAATACGGCGCCGGATCGAGCCGCGACTGGGCCGCCAAGGGCACCCGCCTGCTCGGCGTGCGCGCGGTCGTCGCGCGCAGCTTCGAGCGCATCCACCGCGCCAACCTGGTCGGCATGGGCGTCCTGCCGCTGCAGTTCCTCGGCGACGACAGCGTGCAGTCGCTGGCGATCAGCGGCGAGGAAAGCTTCGAACTCGAGGGACTGGACGGCACCCCGGCGCCGCAACAGGAGGTGCGCCTGGTCGTCACCGCCGGCGACGGGCGGCAGCGGCGCATCCCGCTGCGTCTGCGCATCGACACGCCGATCGAGGTCGCCTACTACCTCAACGACGGCATCCTGCCATTCGTGCTGCGCCAGTTGCTGGCCGCCGGCTGAGCGGCGCCGCCAGCCTCAGCCCGCCGGCGCTTCCCCGGCGGCAGCCGCGAGGTGGGCGCGCACGAGCGGCACGTAGTCTAGGTCGGCGACCATGATGTGGTCGTAGAACCAGCCGTTGATCAGGTAATGCACGCGGGCGGCGATTTCGTCGAGCGTCATCTGGCGCGCATCTTCGAGCAGGGCGACGATCATCGTGCGAAACCGGCGGTGCAGTTCGCGGTGCGCGTCGAGCTTCGGATAGCCGCACAGCTCGAGCAACCCCTCCTCGTCGCGGAGATGCTCGACGACATAGGTGGACAGGCTGGCCAGCGTCTTCATCAGGCGGATCTCGTCGCCGTTGCCCTCGAAGGTCGCGGCGAGATCAAAGAGCTGCTTGTGCTGGGCGTCGATCGGATCGATCCCGAACAGCAGCCTTTCGGACCAGTCTGAGAGCGGTTCATTCATCGGGCAGAACTCCGGGGTCAGGCAAGGAAGTGGACCAAGAGGCGATGTCATCGGCAACTATTGCATCGCGGCGATTCCCCGCCGGCGCGACCGCTAATGTACCATTCCAGCGTTCCCTCATGCACTTCAGACCACCCAGGAGATCTCGATGCCCCTCGTTTCCATGCGCCAACTGCTCGACCACGCCGCCGAAAACGGCTACGGCCTGCCCGCCTTCAACGTCAACAACATGGAACAGGTCTGGGCCATCTGCGAAGCCGCCAGCCAGATCGACGCCCCGGTCATCATGCAGGCCTCGGCCGGCGCCCGCAAATATGCCGGCGAGCCCTTCCTGCGCCACCAGATCCTCGCCGCGCTCGAAGCCTACCCGCAGCTGCCCATCGTCATGCACCAGGACCACGGCCAGAGCCCGGCCGTCTGTATGAGCGCCATCCGCTCCGGCTTCACCTCGGTGATGATGGACGGTTCGCTGGAAGCCGACGGCAAGACCACCTCCTCCTACGAATACAACGTCGCGGTGTCGCGTGAAGTGGTCAAGTTTTCGCACGCCATCGGTGTTTCGGTCGAAGCCGAACTCGGCGTCCTCGGCTCGCTGGAAACCATGCGCGGCGACAAGGAAGACGGCCACGGCGCCGACGGCCACATGACGCGCGAGCAATTGCTGACCGACCCCGACCAGGCCGCCGACTTCGTCAGGGAGACCAACTGCGACGCGCTGGCCATCGCCATCGGCACCAGCCACGGCGCCTACAA
>CAZKSD010000222.1:0-4381 GCA_964555315.1 uncultured Dechloromonas sp. | reverse complement strand
GGCGCGTCCGGACGCCCGCAAGCCGGCCCGGCGGGGACCTTCCCGGCGGTCGCCGTGAGCGCCGCAGACCGATGAGCGCAGGCATCTCCCGGGCTGCCGGCGCGTCTCAGCCCGAATCGCCCGGCGCCGCCAGCGCTGTCGCTTTTCAGCGTAGACTGCAAATGCGCGAGGGTCCGTTCCGGCCTCTCGGCGGAACCGCACTCGAGGAGAAATCATGATTGGCAGCAGGCAAGAGGTCGACCGGCTCTACGCGCTGGCGATCGAGCTCGGGGCCGGCGATGAAGGCAAGCCGGGCGAGCCCTTTCCAGATTTCCATGCGGCGTATTTTCGCGACCGGGACGGCAACAAGCTGAATTTCTTCCACATGGGCTAGCCCCGGTGTCCGGATCCGCTGACATGGCCCATGAATCAGCGCCCATGAACGGCTTGCTGAGCTGGCTGCCGATCCTGGCGCTCGCGCCGCTGCTCTTCGCGCAGGGCGTGTATGTCCGGCGCGTGACACCCAGGTTGCCGGAAGCACCGGGAGAGCGGTCCGGCGTGAGCGGCGGGGGGCCGGCGCTCAAGCTGCTGATCCTTGGGGATTCCGCCGCCGCCGGGGTGGGCGCCTCATCGCAGGCGACCGCCCTGGCAGGCCGCCTCGCCGAGGAGCTGATGGCTGATTTCAGCGTGAGTTGGCAACTCCATGCGGAATCGGGCGTCACGACGAACGACCTCGTCGGGCGACTCGCCGGACTGGCCGGCGGGCGTTTCGACGTGGCGGTCGTGTCGATCGGAGTCAACGACGTCATCACCGGCCGGCGAACCCGGCAATGGACAGCCGCACTGGCCAGCTTGCTCGATCTGCTGGAATCGGGCTTTGGCGTCAGGCGGGTCCTGCTGTCGGCGCTGCCGCCGATGCATCGTTTCACTGCCTTGCCGCAGCCGTTGCGCTGGTGCGTCGGCCTGCGCGCCCGGCGTTTCAACGATGAACTCGTGCGCTTTGCCGGCCGCGACGGGCGGTGCGCCGTGGTCTCGCTGAACTATCCCCGGGATCCGTCTTTCCTCGCGCCGGACGGCTTCCATCCGGGCGAGCCGGCTTACCGCCACTGGGCCGCCGCGGTGACGGCGAGCGTCCGGCAATTGCCGTCAGGCCAAGCCGGCGAGGATCGCCCGGCCTGATCGTCCGGGCGTCGCCATCGCGGCCGTCGGCGTGCCCGGCCCATGCCTCCCAGACAACCGGCGTATTGCGGCTGCCCTAGGTCTCGATGCGCGCCGCGAAATGTTTTTCGATGCTCGCCCGCCTGGCCTTGAGGGTCGGCGTCAGCATGCCGTTCTCCGGGGTCCACGCCTTGGTGCTGATGACGAGGTATTCCAGCTTTTCGTGCGGATCCGGCGTCGCATTGACCGCCCGCGGGTGGACGGCGGGGTCCGCCTCGATCATGGCGCGGGCGGCGGGCAGGAGAACGATTGCCGGTATCAGGCCATCGAGCAGGTCGACCGCATCGAGCTTGCCGATGAAGCAGGCGACCATGCCGCCATGGCCGGCGATCTGCCGGCTGTTGTCGGCGGACTGCATCGGGTAGAGCGGCGCCGAGACGTGGCCCGCCATCCAGATCGCCAGGTCGGCCCTGCGCCGCGCATCGACACCCGTGGTTGGCGGGAGCTGTCGGCAGAGGGCTGTTCATGCGCTTGCCACATGTTCATAATCGCTGCGTCAGCAATGGAATTCGCCCGCCGTGGATACACTCGCCGCCATCGATCGCATCTCCCGCCTTCTTGCCACGGCGCGCCGGGTGCTGTTCATCACCGGCGCCGGAATCTCGGCGGATTCCGGGCTGCCCACCTATCGCGGGGTCGGCGGTTTGTACAACGACGACGCGACGGAGGATGGGCTGCCGATCGAGACCGCGCTGTCCGGGGACGTGTTCGCGGTCCGGCCGGACATCACCTGGAAATATCTGGCCCAGATCGAGCGGAATTGTCGCGGGGCGATGCCCAATTTTGCTCATCGCGCCATCGCCGTTCTCGAACAGGTCATGTCCAGGGTCGTCGTGTTCACCCAGAACGTCGATGGCCTGCACCGCAAGGCCGGCAGTTCCGACCTCATCGAGATTCACGGGAATCTCCAGGAACTGCTCTGCACCGCGTGCGACCATGGCGAGACGGTCGACGATCTGGCCGGGCGCGAGTTGCCACCGCGCTGCCCGGCCTGCGGCGGTGTCCTGCGGCCGAACGTCGTGCTCTTCGGGGAAGCCTTGCCGGCGGGAGCGATGTCGCGATTCGCCGACGCGCTTGAGGACGGCGTCGACATGGTGTTCACCATCGGCACCTCGGGCGTTTTCCCCTACATTGCCGAACCGGTGGTCTGGGCGGCGCGCGCCGGGATACCGACGGTCGAGATCAATCCCGTGGAAACGCGGCTGACGCGGTTCGTCGACCATCACCTGCCGCTCGGCGCCGCCGCGGCGATGACGGCAATCATGGCTTCCCTCGACCGCCACGGTCTCCAGGGCGTTCCGCGTTTCTAGAAGGGCGGCTCTGGGATTCTCCCGAGCGATGCCGGGGTGGCCATTGCCGCGGCTGTCATTTCTCGCGTGAACGGGCTCGATCGAGGTCGGCGCGGTTCTTCTCGTCGACATAGATGACGGCCGGCGCCGGCTGGCTGCTGGCGAAGCAGGTGACGACGACGTTGGCCAGCGTTTGCGCCTTGTGCAGGACGTCGACCGCGCAACGCCCGAAAACGCTGTCGATGGTCGCCAGCAGGTTGCGCGCGTAGGGCGTTTCCAGCTTGCCGTCGAGGATCAGGTTGGCGAGCAGGACGCCGTCGGGCTTCAGAATCCGGCGCGTGCCGGCCCAGAATTCGCGGGTCACCAGATGGCTGGGGATCGACGTGTGCGAGCTATACACGTCGACGACGACGGCGTCGAAGCGGCGCTCGCTGGCGGCGACGAAGCGGCGGGCGTCGTCGGCGATGAACTCGCCGCGCGCCGGCTCGCGCAGGAAGTGCTCTTCGGCGATCTTGCGGATCGCCGGGTCGATGTCGACATAGGTGTAGCGGTTCGTCGGCTCGCGGTGCGACAGCGTGAAGCCGCCGGCGCCGAGGACCAGGATGTCGCGGTCACGGAATTCAAGTTCTTCCAGAAGAATATGACGCAAATGCTTGATGTAACGTGTGTAGTTTGGTGGATCTGAATCGTCGATCAGCGAGGCCGTGGATTTGTTGACCCAGAAGGCGCGCGGGTCCTGTTGGCCGGGCAGGGCGGCCGGGCCGACGATGTATTCGGCGTAGGCGGTGTCGGCGGTGACTTCGTGGCGCAAGTTGAAGGCGATGGCGACGGTTGCGGTCGACAGGCAAAAAAGGGCCATTTTCACATCGCGACGGCCGAGCAGCAGCCCGCCGGCGACCAGCAGCAGGCTGCAGACGAGCACCGCCGCCGAGACGCCCAGCCACTGCATGACCAGCAGCGACAAACTGAGCGAGCCGAGGAAGGAGCCGAGCGTCGACCAGTAGAGCGCCATGCCGCTCGCCTCGCCGGTGCGTTCGGCCTTCATCAGGTTGGTCACGATCGGCACCGTCTGGCCGAGCAGCCAGGCCAGCGGGCAGAGGACGCCGCCGATGAAGACGATGTAGGCGATCAGCGCCGGCTGCAGGTGGGCGAACATCCAGTCGACGCTGACGCCGGCCAGCCCGACCCCGGCGAGCACGGCGGAAATCAGGAAGTTGCGGGCGACGACGGCGGGATAGTCGGCGGCGACCCGGGCGCCGGCGGCATAGCCGAGGGCCAGCGCGAGCAGGAAGAAGCCGATGGTTGGCGCGGTGACGACGATCGAACTGCCGACATGCGGCACCAGCCGGCGCAGCGCGATGACCTCGGCGCCAAGCGAACAGAAGCCCTCGATGAAGACGATGACGTGGATGAGCAGGCGGGACATCGGCGGATTATCGGCGATCGCGGACCTTTTCCCACATGCTCCAACTGAAGACGAGCAGCCCGATCCAGATCAGGCCGAAGCTGGCCAGCCGCGCCGGCTGCAGCGGCTCGTCGAAGAGCCAGACGGCGGTGAGGAACTGCAGGGTCGGGTTGATGTACATCAGCATGCCGACGGTGGCCAGGTCGAGGCGCTGCGTGGCGGCGGCGAAGGCCATCAGCGGCAGCGCCGTGACGATACCGGCGCCGACCAGCAGGGTTGCGGTCGCCAGGTCGTGGCCGGTGAAAACGGCGTGGCCACCCCGCGCCTGCCACAGCGCCCAGAGGCCGCAGACCGGCAGCATGGCCAGCGTTTCCAGCCACAGGCCGGACAGCGCATCGACCGCGACCTGCTTGCGTACCAGCCCGTAGGTGCCGAAGGTGGCGGCGAGGAAGAGCGACACCCAGGGCAGGCTGCCGAGCGCGATGACCTC
>CAZKSD010000221.1:0-4382 GCA_964555315.1 uncultured Dechloromonas sp. | reverse complement strand
GCTCGATTTCGACGTTCCGCTTGCCGGTCTGCAACACTTCCTGCCCGGGACCGTGGCCACGCGCCTCCGCCGAAGGAGTGAATACCCTGAGAAACTCGCAGCCGAGTTCGAAGCGCTCGCCGTCCGCATAGCAGAGTTCGAGAATTCGCGATTTCTTGTGCAGCCTGATGTCGGTGGGAATCGGAGTGTCCCGTTCGATGCCAGCCATGACAGCCTCCAGTAAAGGCCGCTAGTTTAGCGCACTCGTCGCCACCTGGGCGACGAGTCGGGTCAGGGCATCTCGTAAGTGACCCGTTCGAAATCGACGCCACGTTGCCTGACGTGCTTCATGCGCACCATCCAGGACTTGCCTTCGCCGATGAGTTCCAGCGCTCCGCTGGCTTGGTAGACACCGGTCGGCAGCACGAGTGAGCCCTCCTGGCCGATTGCCTCCGCAGGGGGAAGCAGGAAAGCCCGAACAAAACGGTCGGCGTGGCCGGGCTGGGTCGAAGCGCGGCGCACGGTAACCGCCTCGGGCATTCCTGGCAGGATCGCCACCCCGGCCACGATGCCTCCACTGTATTCCTGCATGAGCCAGGTCGCCTGCCCGAGGAGAAAGCGCTCGCCATCATGCGGACAGACTGCCAGCAACTGGCTGTGGGCGATCCGTTCACCGGCATTGCTGCGCCCCAAGCGGAAACCGTTGGCAGAATGGTTGATCACTGCCCACTCATCAGCCGAATAATTGATGCGCGGCTTGATGTTCAGCGCCTGTCCCGGCGCGACGCGGTCACGGAAAGTGAAAACCTCGTCGAATTGCCCTCTTCCGTAGATGCTGCCCGAATCCGGCTGGACGAATTCCTTGCCACCCACGAAGTAATAAATGGCTTCGAAACCGACGGCAACCCTTGCCGTACCGTGCGAAGTGAAGCGGCGGAAGCGGCGTGGCGATGCCGTCTGGGTCCACGGCCGTGAGAGACGCTCGAGCAGTCTGCGGGCATGTCCCGATGTTTCCTCGCCGAGGCCGAGTTGCGAGGGCGTGAGACGCTGATGAAGCTGCGACACCATGTGGCTGATCTGAAGACCGAGACGGGTTGTGTCGAGCCAGCGCGAGTCGCCGCCGATGCTGTCGGCAGACCCGGTCTGATGAAGCGGCTGGTCCTTCGTGAACTCGATGACATAAGGCGGGATTTCGTACTCTTCCTCGACCGGATGCAGTGCAACCAGTGGCGCCCACATACCGGCCCAGCGGCGGATGAGACTGAGGTCGCGGACACTGGTGCAGTAAGGATTGGCGATCTCGATCAGCAGCAAGGCGACGTAAGCCGCCGCACAGTGCGTCGCCTGCAGATCGCTTTCCAGCGAATCATTGACTGGGGTGCAGCTGACGCCCCTCCGCTCGGCGGCTTCGTAATGGCCGTGAAGTTCAAGCCAGATACCGGCGGGCAACTCGCGCCGCGCGCGGAAATGCTCGATGATGATCATGCCGATGTAATAGAGACAACGATGCTGGATGGTTGCGACCAGATTCGAATAGTGGGGATTGTCGGGCTCCGGCTCGTGCATGCGCGCGCACAGCGCATAGCCCGTGGTCATGCGACGCCACGCCGAAATCACCCGCTGGAAGCTTTCCTCCTGTTCGTCGCTGAGCACTAGCGCCTTGTTGTGGTAACGCCGGGCGATCTCTTCCTCGGTAAAGCAGAGCGGAACCCTGGTCTGTTCGAGGAGAGACAACAGTACGCCAGCATCGGGCGGGTTCTCGATCAGTGCGTCGAGAAAGGCAAGGATCTGCTGCTCGGCGAGTTCCGGGTTGGCCAGCGACAACTGGGAAAGGTAGTGCGACCCGGCCTGCAGGCCGGGGATATTCAGGGAGGGCGATGGCGTGTTCATGATTGTCAGCCTTGATGTTCGTCAGGTTGCAGTTGCTTGCGCAGCGCCCCCCGCATGGCGTCGATGCTGACGACCGGGCGTGGCGGCGGGGTATCGCGTTGGGGGCTTCCCCAGATCGGGCCGGGGAAATGGCGATCGTCATGCCAGCGCGGAATGACGTGCCAGTGCACATGCGGCGTCATGTTGCCGAGAGAGGCGAGATTCATCTTGTCGGGAACGAAAAGCGAGCGCACGACCTCCTCGACGGCAAAAACCACGTTCATGAGGGAAATTCGCTCGCCCGGATCGAGATCGGTCATCTCGCGGACGTGACCGTTCCACACGACCCGGCAAAACCCGGGGTAATCAGGATCGTCGACGAGCACGACGCGACAGGCCGCAGACTCCCAGAGGACCGTCCCGCCCGCTGCAGCGCACAACTCGCAGTTCCCGCCGTCCATTCCCACTCCCGCGATTCCGCAATGTTGCAAGGATTGCACCTGCATAGGAATACTGCAAGTGCTTCCACGACCGTGGCGGCGCATTACGTGGTCGACCGGCGAAATCGGGCCGGAATCAGAGCAATACGCGCTCGATGCCGCCGTTGTTGGCGCGGTCGACGTACTGCGCGGCCCAGTTTTCACCCAGCAGATGCTTCGCCACCTCGACGACGATGTAGTCGGCGCTGGTGCCGGCATCGCCGTCGAAGCGCGAGAGGCCTTGCAGACAGGCGGGGCAGGAAGTGAGTATCTTCACGTCGCCCGTGAACCCGCCGGCGCGCAGGCTGGCGGCGCCCTGCTCGATCTCTTGCTGCTTGCGGAATTTCACCTGGGTCGCCACATCCGGGCGCGAATAGGCGAAGGAGCCGGCGTCGCCGCAGCAGCGGTCGCTCAGCGGCACCTCCTGGCCCATCAGCGATTTGGTTACGGCCAGCGGGGCATAGGCCTTCATCGGCGTGTGGCAGGGGTCGTGGTACAGGTAGCGCGTGCCGGTCACGCCTTCCAGCTTGACGCCCTTTTCCATCAGGTATTCGTGGATGTCGAGCAGGCGGCAGCCGGGGAAGATCTTGTCGAACTGGTACTTCTGCAACTGGTCCATGCAGGTGCCGCAGGAGACGATCACCGTCCTGATGTCGAGGTAGTTCAGCGTGTTGGCGACGCGGTGGAACAGTACGCGGTTGTCGGTGGTGATCTTCTGGCCGTCGTCCTCGTTGCCGGCCGAAGTTTGCGGATAGCCGCAGCACAGGTAGCCCGGCGGCAGCACGGTCGTCGCGCCGACTTCGTAGAGCATCGCCTGCGTCGCCAGACCGACCTGCGAAAACAGGCGTTCCGAGCCGCAGCCGGGGAAGTAGAAGACGGCGTCCGATTCCTCGGTCGTCTTGTGCGGATTGCGGATGACCGGGATGATTTTGTCGTCCTCGATGTCGAGCAGCGCGCGCGCCGTGCGTTTGGGCAGGTTGCCGGGCATCGGGCGGTTGAGGAAGTGGATGACCTGGGTCCTGACCGTCGGCGCGCCGAGCGTCGCCGGGGGATGGACGCGGGTCTCGCCAACCAGGCCGACGGCCCTGGCCGCCCGGTGCGCCAGGCGTTGCGCCTTGAAGCCGAAGTCCATCATCACGGCGCGCATCAGCTTGATCGTCGCCGGATCCTTGACCGTCAGAAAGGCCATCGCCGCCGCGGTGCCGGGGCTGAAACGCTTCTTGCCCTGTTTTCGGAGGAAATTGCGCATGGCGACCGAAACGTCGCCGAAATCGATATCGACCGGGCAGGGCTTGACGCAGCGGTGACAGACCGTGCAGTGTTCGGCGACGTCGTTGAATTCGTCGAAGTGTTTCAGCGACACGCCGCGCCGGGTCTGTTCCTCGTAGAGGAAGGCCTCGACCAGCAGCGAGGTGGCGAGGATCTTGTTGCGCGGCGAGTAGAGCAGGTTGGCACGCGGGACATGGGTTGAGCAGACCGGCTTGCACTTGCCGCAGCGCAGACAGTCCTTGACCATGTCCGAAATCTTGCCGATCTCGGATTGCTCCATGATCAGCGACTCGGTGCCGAGCAGGCTGAACGACGGGGTGTAGGCGTTGCCCATGTCGCCGCCGGGCATCAGCTTGCCCTTGTTGAAACGGCCTTCCGGGTCGACCTTCTGCTTGTAGGTCCGGAAGGGGCCGATTTCGTCTTCGGTCAGGAATTCCAGCTTGGTGATGCCGATGCCGTGCTCGCCGGAGATGACGCCGTCCAGCCCGCGGGCCAGATGCATGATGCGCTCGACTGCCTTGTGCGCCGTCTGCAGCATCTCGTAGTTGTCGGAGTTGACCGGGATATTGGTATGCACGTTGCCGTCGCCGGCGTGCATGTGCAGCGCCACGAAGACGCGTCCGCGCAGGACTTCCTTGTGGATCGCCTCGAGGCGTTCGCCGATCGGGCGGTAGACGCCGCCGTCGAAGATCTTGCTCAAGCGGGCGCGCACTTCCTGCTTCCACGAAGTACGCACCGAGTAATCCTGCAGGCGGTGGAACAGCGTCGGGTTGGCGGCCTTGTTGG
>CAZKSD010000220.1:0-4386 GCA_964555315.1 uncultured Dechloromonas sp. | reverse complement strand
ACCTCCTCGGCAGCCATGCCGCCAGCCTCGGTCATGATCGTCACGGTCGGCTTGTTGAGGTCCGGAAAAACATCCACCGGCGTTTGCGTCAGCGTAAACGCCCCATAGCCCATCAATACCAAGCTGGCGATGATGACCAGCAGTCGGTTGCGCAGGCTGTTGTCGAGTAGCCACTTGAACATGTTCGCTTACCCCTCAGCGGATCTGGTTGATCAGCGAGGCAGCACGAACGGCAACGCGATCGCCCGGTTGCAAACCGGCGGTCACTGCCATGTGGGTGCCATCCAGCGGCTCGGCGGTGACCACCCGTGGCGTAAAGCGTTCCGGTGCCGTCTTGACCCAGACGATGCTCTGGTTCGCCGGGTTCTTCATCAGCGCGGCAGCAGGAATGGCAATCCCCTGTACCGTGCTGCGGCTTTGCACGAAAACCTTGAGTGGCTGGCCAACCGCCAGCCCTGAGAGAGCGGCGCCTTCGCCGGCAAAGGTCAGCGGCAAAGCCTGATCGCGCAGGCTGCGTGCCACCCCGAGCAGGCGCAAGGGAAGTTTTTGCTGCCCGATAGTAATAAACGCGCCGGCAATGTCGTTGGCCACGGTCAGGTCATAAGCCAGAGCCTCAATCATCATGCGTTCCGGATTGACGATCTCAAACAGCGTTTCGCGAGCCTCGACGACCTGGCCGGACACCACATTCGCCGACGCAATGACGCCAGCCACGGGCGCCCGTAATTGTTCGTTGGCGACGGCGGCTTCCGCTTCCTCAATCATCTTTCGCGGCACCGTATCGGATAGCTCACGCAGGCGGCGCAGACGACTTTCAGCAAGGGAGCGACTGTTTCCACCCACCTCGGGGGTCACGTAGGCCAGCACTTCGCCCTTGCCAACCTTCTGCCCGGGGAGCGGCAGCCCGCGAGGACCGGGGGTCACGCGACCGGCAACGATGGCTTGCACTTTGCCGCCGGCATTGGGGTCCATGACGACCCTGCCGTTCAGTTCAATGGCACGTGGTAGTTCGCCAGCGACTACGGCCTGCGTGCGAACACCGATCTGTCGCTGGGCCGGTTTGGGAAGAAATACGCTGCCATCGGGCTGGCGCTTCGGGCCGTTACCCGCAGCGGCGGGCGGCGAGTCCCCGTGATCGTGGCCTTCACCTGACCAAACCGGCGTTGCGCTCACAGCAAAGGCGAGACAGAGCGCGGAACACAAGATGCGCGTTTTCATGCGACACCTCCAAGACGTGGGTTACGTGAGGCGCGGCGGCGCACCAGCATGACAAGAAGGATGAGAATTACCCCGGCAGGACCGGCCCAGAGGGCGTATTTCTTCCAGTCGCGGGGTTGCGAGGCGTTGCCGGTATGCGCCTCCTCGTGGACCTCCAATTCCCCGGCCAGCAGGTCGTTTTCTGCGCCAGTAACCAACGTGAAAGTCATCGTCTTGACCCCGGGCTCCCGTAGCTTCTTCAGGATTTCCGCGTCGGTCAGCGAGTAATCGCCGTGGTCGGAATGAAAAGGCGCGAGGACGCTGCGACCATCCAGATCGACGGTGAGTTTGCTGTCGAGCACCGGCTCGTTCGACGCTGCGCGATCGATCAGGATCGACATTTCATCCGGATACAGACGACCGACCAGTTCGAAGGTCTCCGAAACGGCAGTGACCGAAGGCAGCGCGGGGCCGGCGACGACCGCTGCCCCGCCATGATCATGGCCTTCGCCGGCCAAGGCCGGCAGCGTACCGGCAACGATCAATGCGGCCCATCCCAGGGCGATCAGGGTGTTTCTCGGATTCATGATGGTTTTCCTCATTTTTGTTCGGGCAGCAGGCCCATAGCCTGCCGCAGGGCGGAGATCGCGGCGGCCAGGTCAATCCGGGCGCGAGCGTTTTGCCGTTCGGCTTCGACGGCTTCGAGTTCGATACGCAGACGGGTCGGCAGGTCACTTTCGCCCAGGCGGAAGGACTTGTCGAAGAACCCTCGCGACTCGCGCGCCAGTTGGAAGCGTTTCTCGGCGGCCGCCAGTTGCGTGCGGGTGGATTCGACGCGAACCCGCGCCGTTTCCAGATCGGCAGCCAGACGTTCGCGTTCGAGACGAAGTTGCCCCTCGGTTTCGAGGGCTTCGGCGCGGGCCAGGCCGAACTTGGCGCGATTGCGGGTCTCCGAACCAAAAAAGATGCGCACGCCGAGTGTGACAGTCTGCTGATAGTCGTCGCCGAAAGCTCCCCGCTCGCGGGTGGTGGCCAGCAACAGTTCGGGATTGTTCCTTGTCTGCACGCTGGCCAGATCGGCACTGCGGCGAGCGACTTCCGCACGGTCGAACAGTTCGACCACCGCTGGATGGGTCGCATCCAGGGCGGTGAAGTCGGCAGGCACCGCCGGCGGCGTTTCCGGTCCGTCGGCTGCCTTTTCTTCCGGCAGTGCGCCGATCAAGGCGCGTAGTTGCTGGGTGGCTGCGGCAAGCAGCCTACCGCTTTCCGCCAGCGCTACCTCAGCGCTTGCCGCCGCACCATCCGCCTGATGCTGATCCGAGCGAGCGAGGTCGCCGGCCTTGACCCGGCGGCGGACATCTTCTGCCAGTCTTTGCGCGCTGACCAAGCGCTCGCGGGCGAGCAATCGTTCGCCGCGGGCCCGCTGCCAGTTCCACCAGGCATCACGCACGGCGGCGGCAGTGCGCAGTTGGGCGGCAGTCACCCGGCTATCCAGGGCCTTGGATTCGGCGTCGGCCAAGGCGCCCAGACGGGAGCGTTCGCCGGGAAGCCACAGGGGCAAGGTGACGCCGGCCGCGTATTCACGACTGCCTTGATTCTTGCTTAGCTGATCGGTCTTGCCGGCCAGTTCAAGCGATGGCGGTTGGGCCGTCCAACTGTCGGCAACCTGACGACGCGCCTCGGCGGCATCGCGGCGCATATCGAGCGATTGTGCCTCGGGCTGCCTTGCCCAGGCGGCAGCGAAGGCTTGCGTCAAGGTAGCGGGAGGGCTGACGGCGGGTGCGAGCGTCGATTGCGCCCATAGATTGCCGGTCGATAGCACTGCGAGCGAGCACAGCCCGGCACCGAGCAGGCGGGCCGGTAAAAAGGCAATTCGTGAAACAGATTCGCTTCGAGACATCCGATTCTCCAGTGATGAAAAGACACACGGGGAATCGGCGGGGTGCGACCGGGAAGCATCGCAAGGCATCAGGGCGGATCAGTCCACCACAGCCACAAGGGAGAAGCGCAGAAAAGTACTATCCACCCCGCCGATTAGGCGAGGATGGACCAGTTGGGGCGTTCGGGATGAGCCAGTGGCGGGGCGGTCAGATACCCAGGTAACCAGGGAATCGCAAAGGACGCGCTGCTTGAAGCCGGCAAGAAAGCCATGCTGAAAATCGCAGCGGCACAACTCGCATGACAGGCGACACAATCGCCGTCGATGCCTCCACCCAAGGTCTTGGCATCCGGCGTGCCCTCCTGATCGAGAGCGGCCTGATGCTGGTGGTCATGATGACCGAAGTGCTGTGCAGCCGCCCCGGCCTCGTGCTGGCAATAGCCAGCCACCGCGGCCCAGGTGAACTGGAACGGCAGAAAAACGAGAATGAGGATGGAAAGCCAGCGGCGCATGGGCCGGATTGTATCAGCGAAAATCACTTCCGGAAGTCCACCGCAGGATGCGCACGCCGTTACCCACCACCAGCAGACTTGCGCCCATGTCGGCGAAGACCGCCATCCACATGGTTGCATTGCCAAAAATGGCGAGCCCGAGAAAGATCGCCTTGATGCCGAGAGCCAGCCCGATGTTTTGCCAGAGCACCGCATGGGTATGCCGGGACAGGCGAATGGTCTCGGGAATGCGCCGCAGGTCGTCGTTCATGATGACCACGTCGGCCGCTTCCATTGCCGTATCCGTGCCCGCTGCACCCATCGCCACACCGATGTCGGCACGAGCCAGCGCCGGTGCGTCATTGATGCCGTCGCCGGTCATCGCGGTCGGGCCATAGCGACGCTGCAAATCTTCGATGGCCGCCAGTTTGTCCTCAGGGAGAAGATTGCCCCGGGCGTCGTCGATGCCTGCTTCCTTGGCGATGCTCGCGGCTGTCGCCACATTGTCGCCGGTCAGCATGACCGAGACGACACCGAGACGGTGCAGATCGGCCACCGCCTCCCGCGAACTTTCCTTGATGGTGTCAGCCACCGCAAAAATCGCCAGCACCTGCCGTTCCGACGCCAGCATGGTCACCGTCCGGCCTTGGGTTTCATGCGCCTGAAGGCGAGCCTCGATCTCGGCGCTACACAGAGCACGTTCCTCAATCAGACGATGATTGCCGAGGATCAGCCGTTGGCCGTCGGCCCGCGCTTCCACTCCCCGTCCGGCAAGGGCGAGAAAATCGGTCAAGCCATTTTCCGGAAGATTGAGACCGG
>CAZKSD010000219.1:0-4452 GCA_964555315.1 uncultured Dechloromonas sp. | reverse complement strand
CTGCTCGGCGATTCGGTGACGCAGTTCTCGACGGTGATCGGCGCCTACCTGTTCGCGATGGGGGTCGGTTCGTGGCTGTCGAAGTACATCGCGCGCGACCTGATCGGGCGCTTCATCCAGATCGAACTGATGGTCGGTCTGCTCGGCGGCTTCTCGGCGGTCGGGCTGTTTATGGCGTTCGTCTGGCTGCCGGCGCCGTTCCGCCTGCTGCTCTATCTCGCGGTATTCGGCGTCGGCGTTCTCGTCGGGCTGGAAATTCCGCTGGTGATGCGCATCCTGAAGCGCGAACTGGCGTTCAAGGATCTGGTTTCGCAAGTGCTCACTTTCGATTATCTCGGCGCGCTGGCGGTCTCGATCCTGTTTCCGCTGCTCCTCGCCCCGCATCTCGGCATGGTGCGGACCGGGTTGCTCTTCGGCCTGCTCAACGTTGCGGTGGCGCTGTGGGCATTGCATCTGTTCCGCGATCAGTTGCCGGCGCGGCGCTGGCTGGCGGTGCAGACCTGGGCTGCTTTCGCTGCGCTGGCCGCCGCTTTCGCCGGGGCCGGGCAACTGACGACGCTGGCCGAGGCCCATCTCTACGCCGACGAGATTGTCCATGCCGAGACGACGCCCTATCAGCGCATCGTCGTCACCCGCTGGCGTGACGACCTGCGCCTGTTCCTGAACAACAACCTGCAATTCTCGTCGCATGACGAATACCGCTATCACGAGGCGCTGGTTCATCCCGGACTGGCGGCGCTGCCCGCGGCGAAGCGCGTACTGGTGCTCGGCGGCGGCGACGGACTGGCGCTGCGCGAAATCCTCAAGTACCCCAATGTCGAAGCGGTGACGCTGGTCGATCTCGATCCGGCGATGACCGACCTGTTCGCAACCGCCCCGCAACTGGTGGCGCTGAATGCCGGATCGCTGAAATCGCCGCGGGTCACGGTGGTCAATGCCGATGCCCTGCAATGGCTGGAGGAGAGCCGGGACCACTTCGACTTCATCGTCATCGATTTTCCCGACCCGGCCAATTTCGCGCTCGGCAAGCTGTACACCTCGGCCTTCTACCGGCTGCTGGAAAAGCGCCTGGCGGCGCGCGGCCTGATCGTCGTCCAGTCGACGTCGCCGCTCTACGCCCGGCAGTCGTTCTGGTGCGTGGTGACGACGCTCGAGGATGTCGGCTTCACGACGGCGCCGTATCACGCGCTGGTGCCGTCGTTCGGCGAATGGGGCTTCATCATCGCCGGGCGTCAGGAATTCGCGCCGGCTGCGGTCGACCCCGGGAAAACCCGGTTTTTGACGCCGGAGATCGTTCCCGACCTGTTCCGCTTCCCGGCCGACATGGCGCGCGTGCCGGCCGAGGTCAACCGCCTCAACAACCAGGTGCTGGTCCGCTATTTCGAGCAGGAGTGGCGCAAGGTCGTGCGCTAGCGCAAGCGGCCTGCGGCCCGCGCCTCTGGAGTTGGCCCGGGATTTCTGGCAGTCTGTGCGGGTGGCGCCGCCGGCCGATGTTGCGGTCTGGAGCGGGTATGGCCGGGACTTTCGGGCGAAAAGGAAATTGACTGGCGTGGGAGGATGGTTGGGTGATCGATGCGCGTAGTTACTGTGTCAGGGAGGTTTTGCGCAATGGCATGGAGGTCTGCATCCGGGCGCTGCATCCCGACGATGGCGGGCGGATGGCCGAGGCGTTCCGGAATCTTGACCCGGAATCGATCTATACCCGCTTCTTCAGTTTCAAGGATGGGCTGAGCGAGGCGGACCACCGCCTGATCCGGGAGATGGACTTCGACAACCGCGTCGCCCTGATCGTCACCCATCGGGTGGATGGACGGGAAGTCGTGATCGCATCGTCGAGCTATGCCCGCTGCGGCGCTGACGTGGCGGAAGTCGCCTTCATCGTCGAGGAGGATTTTCACGGCCTGGGAATCGCCCGGCGATTGCTCGCGCATCTTGGCCGGATTGCCCGTGAACGGGGAATTTCGCGCTTCATCGCGGAGGTTCTCGTCGCCAACGCGGCCATGCTCAAGGTGTTCTCCGCCGTCGGCTGGCCCATGAAGAAGCGGATGGAGGACGGCACGGCCCACGTGACGCTGTCCCTGACTGAAGCGCCGCCGGGCTGATTGCCGGCGCGGCTTGCCGTTCAGTGCTGGCGCGCCGGACGAACTTGCGTATAGTGAGCGGCTGCTTCGATTCAACACGACACCGGCATCATGGAAACCATCCGCATTCGCGGTGCGCGCACCCACAACCTGAAGAACATCAACCTCGATCTGCCGCGCAACCGGCTGATCGTGATTACCGGGTTGTCGGGGTCGGGCAAGTCCTCGCTGGCCTTCGACACCCTCTATGCCGAGGGGCAGCGGCGTTATGTCGAATCGCTGTCGGCCTATGCGCGGCAGTTCCTGCAGTTGATGGAAAAGCCCGACGTCGACCTGATCGAGGGGCTGTCGCCGGCGATTTCGATCGAGCAGAAGGCGACCTCGCACAATCCGCGGTCCACCGTCGGCACCGTTACCGAAATCCACGACTACCTGCGCCTGCTCTTCGCCCGCGCCGGCACGCCCTACTGTCCCGACCACCACCGGCCGCTGGAAGCGCAGACCGTATCGCAGATGGTCGACCACGTGCTGGCGCTGCCCGACGAAACCCGGCTGATGATCCTGGCGCCGGTGGTGGCCAACCGCAAGGGCGAGCAGGCGGATCTCCTCGCCGAGCTGCGCGCGCAAGGTTTCGCCCGGGTGCGGGTCGACGGCGCGGTGCATGAACTCGACGCGGTGCCGATGCTGACCAAGTCGCGGAAGCACAATGTCGATGTCGTGGTCGACCGTCTGAAGGTGCGCGAGGACATGCGCCAGCGTCTGGCCGAGTCCTTCGAGACGGCTCTGCGCCATGCCGACGGCCGGGCGGTCGCGCTGGAGATGGACAGCGGCATCGAACACCTGTTCTCCGCCAGATTTGCCTGCCCGGTCTGCTCATACGCCTTGCAGGAACTGGAGCCGCGCCTCTTTTCCTTCAACAATCCGATGGGCGCCTGCCCGAAATGCGACGGCCTCGGGGTGATCCAGTTTTTCGACCCGCGGCGGGTCGTCGGCAACCCGGCGCTGTCGCTGGCCGGCGGGGCGATCCGCGGCTGGGACAGGAAGAACCAGTTCTACTTCCAGATCGTCGAATCGCTGGGGGCGCATTACGGCTTTTCGGTCGATGCGCCGTTCGCCGGACTGCCCGAGGAATTCCGTCAGGTGATTCTCTATGGCTCAGGGCGCACCGAGATCAACTTCCGCTACCTCAACGAAAGGGGCACGCGCTTCGACCGCAGCCACACCTTCGAGGGCATCATCCCCAATCTGGAACGCCGCTACCGCGGCAGCGACTCGCCGGCGGTGCGCGAGGAGCTTTCCAAGTACATCAGCAACACCGGCTGTCCGCAGTGCGGCGGCTCCCGGCTGCGCATCGAGGCGCGGCACGTGCGCGTCGGGGCGAGGACGCTGCATGAAATCAGCCGCCTGCCGCTGGGCGAGGCGCGCAATTATTTCAATTGCCTGGAACTCACGGGCCAGAAGGCGCAGGTCGCCGACAAGATACTCAAGGAAATCACCGCCCGGCTGTCTTTCCTGATCAACGTCGGGCTCGACTACCTGTGCCTCGAACGCTCGGCGGAAACCCTGTCCGGCGGCGAATCGCAGCGCATCCGGCTGGCGTCGCAGATCGGTTCCGGCCTGACCGGCGTCATGTACGTGCTCGATGAACCGTCGATCGGCCTCCACCAGCGCGACAACGACCGCCTGCTGCAGACGCTGAAAAACCTGCGCGACATGGGCAACTCGGTGCTCGTCGTCGAGCATGACGAGGACGCCATCCGCTCGGCCGACCATGTCGTCGATATCGGCCCCGGCGCCGGCATCCACGGCGGTTTCATCGTCGCCGAGGGGACGCCGGCCGAAGTGGCCGCCAACCCGGCGTCGATGACCGGCGACTATCTTGCCGGGCGCCGGGCGATTCTGGCCCCCAACACGCGTCGACCGCGCCAGGCTGACAAACTGTTGCTGGTGATTGGCGCCTGCGGCAACAACCTGAAGGATGTCACGCTCGAACTGCCGGTCGGCCTGTTCACCTGCATCACCGGTGTTTCCGGCTCGGGCAAGTCGACGCTGATCAACGACACGCTCTATGCCGCAGCCGCCAGGCACCTCTACGGCTCGACCGCAGAGCCGGCAGCGCACAAGGAAATCGTCGGCCTCGATCTGTTCGACAAGGTGATCAGCGTCGACCAAGCGCCGATCGGCCGCACGCCGCGCTCCAACCCGGCGACCTACACCGGCCTGCTGACGCCGATCCGCGATCTCTTCTCGCAGGTGCCGGAAGCGCGGGCGCGCGGCTACGGGCCGGGGCGCTTCAGTTTCAACGTCAAGGGCGGCCGCTGCGAGGCCTGCCAGGGCGACGGCATGATCAAGGTCGAGATGCACTTCCTGC
>CAZKSD010000218.1:0-4464 GCA_964555315.1 uncultured Dechloromonas sp. | reverse complement strand
CGCAGGCGGCGCGGTCGACGAACAGGTCGCGCAGCGGGGCGTCGGTTTTTGCCTGCTTTTCGGCGTCGACCGCAGCCGGCAGTTTTGACAGGGCGCGGAAGAACTGCGTGAAATCCGGGCGGTGCTGCTGCAACAGGCCGAAGGTTGCGCCGATGAAGGCCTCGTCGTCTTCGAGCGCGACGCCTAAGCCCAGCTTGGCGCACATCAGTCGCTCGAAACGCGCCTCGAAGGCCGGTCCGAAATGCTCGTCGACCGCCGCCTGTGCCGCCGGCAGACTGCCGATCAGCGGCAGCAGGGCATCGGCGAGGCGGTAGAGGTTCCACTGCGCGACCTGCGGCTGGTTGCGGAAGGTGTAGCGGCCGTGAGTGTCGGAATGGTTGCAGATGTGGCCCGCATCGAAGGCTTCCATGAAGCCGAAGGGGCCGTAGTCGAGGGTCAGGCCGAGGACGGACATGTTGTCGGTGTTCATCACCCCGTGCATGAAGCCGACTGCCATCCAGTGCGCCATCAGCTCGCCGGTACGGCGGCTGACGTCGGCCAGCAGATCGGCGTAGGGATTGGCGGCATCGTGGCACTCGGGGCGGAAGGTGGCGATCACGTAGTCGGCGAGCTGCCGCAGTTCGTCATGGCGGCCGCGCGCCGCCCAGTGCTCGAAGGAGCCGAAGCGGACGAAGCTGGGCGCGACACGGGCGACGACCGCCGCCGTCTCGATCGCCTCGCGGCGCACCGGCAGGTCGGCGCCGACCACCGCCAGCGCCCGCGTGGTCGGGATGCCGAGCCCGGCCATCGCTTCCGAGCAGAGGAATTCGCGGATCGACGAACGCAGCACGGCGCGCCCGTCGGCGCCGCGTGAATACGGCGTGCGCCCTGCCCCCTTGAGCTGGATCTCACAATGCTCGCGCGCGTTGCGCAGGCCGCCGAGCAGGTGCGCCCGACCGTCGCCGAGCTGCCCGGCCCAGACGCCGAACTGGTGCCCGGAATAGACGGCGGCCAGCGCATCGCTGCCCGGCGGCAGGCGGTTGCCGGCGAAGATTTCGCAGAACTCGGGGCGCCCGAATTCGCCGGGGTCGAGCCCGATCAAAGCCGCCACGTCGGCGCTGGCGGCGACCAGATAAGGCGCGGGCAGGCCGAGCGGCGCCACGCGCGTGTAGAAGGCCTCGGGCAGGGCGGCGAAGCTGTTGTCGAAGACGAGGTCTTCGAGGCGAGCCAGTCGCCGGAGTTGCTCGGGTGCGTTCATGACATCGTCAGATTGAATCGTCAAGGATGGCCGCTACCGGGATCGGAATGATCCGGCGCCGGGAGTTGGGTCAGAGTGGAAAATCATGGGATAGTTCTGGCTGCCCGAACAGCAGGGTCATTTCTCCGACACCCCGTGCCGCACGTCGGCCGTCTTTTCCGTCCGAGGCCGCCTCATGAACGAGATCGCCAGCCAGGTTTCATCCGTCGCCCACGTGATCCAGCTGGCGGTCGCCCCGGTATTCCTGCTCGCCGGGGTTGGCGCGTTGCTCGCCGTGCTGACCAATCGCCTGGCCAGGGTCGTCGACCGCTTTCACGCGCTGGAACGGGAACTCGCCGAGAACCCGTCATCCGACTATCGCGAGAAGGTCCAGACAACGATCAGCTCGCTGGCGCGCCGGGCCCGGCTGATTCACTGGGCGATCACCCTGTGCACCGTCTGCGACCTGCTGGTCTGCCTGGTCATCGCCGCGCTCTTCATCGGCGCCGAATTGCATGTCGAACTGCCGAGCACGATCGCCGGATTGTTCATTACCGCCATGCTCGCGCTGATTGCTGGGCTCGTCTGCTTCCTGCGGGAAATCGCCCTGGCGACCAGCGTCATCGAAAGCCTCGACCAATCGGTTTCCAGCTTCGACGCAGGTCGCTGATCGATCCTGAAAGACAGGGCGCGCGTCGCCGGATTCCCGAATCAAGGGCTATTGCTTCTTGACCAGATCCCGGAAATGGTTGGGCAGGCCGAGAAGCAGGCGGCCGAACTCGTCGAGCAATTCCTGGTCGATCGCCCCCGGCTTGAGCGTATAGACGACGCTGCCAAGGCGCTCCAGGTTGCGCGATTCGAGGATCAGGACACCGTTGGCGAAATCGGCCTTCCAGCGCGCGCTGACGCCGACCCGGCCACCGATTTCGAATTCGGCGCGCTCGACATAACTGCGTTCGTTCTTGAATTCCTTGCAGGTGAACTGCAGGCCATAATCGAAAAGGGCCGTGCGCAGACGTTCGACCCCAGGGCCGTCGCGCCCGATCGAAAACCTCAGCGGCGAATCGAGCTGGTAAGCAAGGGTAACCAGCTCGACCATCGCCCCCCGGCTCTGCGACTGCGTGCGATAGTCGGCAAAGCCCTCCTGCCAGACGAGGCCGCTGAACATCACGTCACCGGCCGCAACATATTCGCGCTGGACAGGCGGCTTGACGATATTGAGTTGCTGCACGAGGTCGTGCAGGAAGAAGAACAATGTCTTGAGGGCATGTTCGAGCGCGTCGTTGCTGGCCGAGCGCACCGCCATCTCGGTGTGCAACTCGCGCTGCCGCAGTTCTGCCCGACGACGCAACTGACCAAGGAAATCGCTGCTCCTGACGATCCACTCCGGATCGTCCCGGGTATCTTCGTCCTTGCTCCGCAGTTCGAGATGGCGGACGGTGCCTGCCGGCACGATCTCGGGAAACACCATCGACAGATCGCTCATCCCGCCCTGCATGCTCGCCAGTTGCTCGCGCCGCGCCTGGCGCTCCGCCTCGTTCAGGTCGAATGAATCGATATCGGCCATCAGCGAGGCTTCGAGTTCCTCGATGTCGCCAACCGACGAAGTCCGACGTTCCCGCTTGGCGCGGATCGCTTCAAGAATTCGGCTGGACTCCCCGGATTTTTCGTGTTGGGTCATTGCGTCGGCAAATTTCTGCTGAAAACAGCTTATGGTGGAACGAAACAACGGCTAATGCAATGCTGCGACCGGTCCATGATCGCCTCGCCGGACTGGCAACGGGAACTTCTCCCAAGCGCCCAAGTTACCGCGATACCGATCGGAATGACCGCGAAATACTTCACAAGCGCCAAGAAATCGGCGGCGACCGGCAGTGACGCCCACACCAGCGTGGCGACCGGATGTCCAGCGGGTGGCCGGGAGCAATTCCGGGGCCGCGCCGGATGCCGCCGGAGAACTACCAGCCCTGGCCGGGGTTGGCCCCCAGCGCATCGAGCCATGCGCTCAACGTGCCGGCAACCAGAGGCCAATCCCGCTCATGGGTCACGGCATGGCCCATGTTGCGAAAGACATGTGCGGGCAGCCCGTAGCTGCGCCCCGTCGATTGCACGAGGAAGGCGGGAACCAGGACGTCGTGCTCGGCGCCGAGAATCAGCATCGGCGGCCGACTCATCGCGTGCGTCCGCGGCAGGTTGAACATCGACATGTCCCACAGCGCCTGGTGCGATTCCGGCTGCATACGCCTCACCCAGATCTTCAGCATCGCCTCGTCGACCTCGCCGGCGAACAGGGCTTCGCGCAGCGTGCCGGTATCGGCGCGGTCGCCGCCCATGATGCTGTTGATGTCCATGAACAGGTGCGGCTTACGGAACAGCAGATGAAACTGGGCGGCGATCAGCCCCTGCGGGGGCACCGAGCAGAGCAGCACGGCCGCCGGCGCGGTATGGTTCTCGAGATATTTCTGAATGATGAAGCCACCCATCGAGTGCCCGACCACGACCGGTTCCCGCCCCAGCCAGTCGATCACCGTGGTCACGTCCTCGACGTAGTCGGCGATGGAATGCCAGTCGATGCGCTCGCGCCCGCGGCTGCCCCCGTGGCCGCGCAGGGAAACCGCGTAGCAGGGGTAGCCGGCAGCGGCCAGAAAGGGCATGAAGGTGTCGGCCCACATCCAGCCTCCGGCGAAAGCCCCATGAATGAAAAGCACGGGCGGGCGACCCGTGATCTCTGCCGGCAGGCGCGAGAAGACCTCGAGCCCGTTGATCATTTCGGTTCTTGTCATTGCTGCTCTGTTATCTGGCGAAGCATGCTTAAATGGGAAATTCTCAAGGGTAGCGCAAGCCGACATGCTGAAGTGGATCCTGACACTGGTAATCGCCATTTTTCTGCTCGGCATCGTCACCCCGCACATCGCCCGGTTCATCCGCCTCGGCCGCTTGCCGGGCGACATCGCCTTCCGCTTTCGCGGACGGACCTACTATTTGCCGTTTGCGACGACCATCATCCTGTCAGTTCTCCTGCTGGTCGTCTCGCGTCTCGTCTAGCAGGCGTTTGACGGCGGCAACCCGCGCCGCGTGAATCATCCCGGAAATAGTCGCCTTGTCGGCGCAGGCCACGGCGATGGCCCCGGCATCGACTGTCCGCGCCGCGGCGAGGACCGCCAGCAGCAGACCGACACTCTCATAGGGCCGGCCCGCCCAACCGAGGCGGCCGTTGAAATCGCACTGGCACACTTCCAGCAGCCGCT
>CAZKSD010000217.1:0-4537 GCA_964555315.1 uncultured Dechloromonas sp. | reverse complement strand
AATGCGACACGCGCTGCCAGAAGACAGGCAGGCTGTGAATCGAGTAGAAAACACCGGACAGCATGGTCAGCGGCATGATCAGGAAGTTCTGGAACGCCGCCAGCTGATCGAATTTTTCGGCCCAGAGGCCGGCGATCAGGCCGAGGGCGCCGAGAATCGCGCCGCCGAGGACGGCGAAGGCAAGCACCCAGAGCGGCGCGACGATGCTGAATTCGGCAAACCAGACCGTCGCCGCCAGGACCCCGATGCCGACCATCAGCCCGCGCGCCAGCGAAGCCAGCACGTAGGCGGCGAAGAACGCGCCATAGGGGATCGGCGGCAGCAGGACAAAGATGATCGATCCGGTAATCTTGGCCTGGATCAGGCTCGACGAGGAATTGGCAAAGGCATTCTGCAGCACCTGCATCATCACCAGTCCCGGTATCAGGAAACTGGTATAGCGCACGCCATGCACCCTGACCTGCTCGTCGAGCATGTGGCCGAAGATCAGCAGGTAAAGCAGCGCCGTCAGGACCGGCGCGGCCACCGTCTGGAAGGCGACCTTCCAGAAACGCAGCAACTCCTTGTTGAAGAGGGTCCAGAAGCCGATCACTGCCTCATCGTCCGCACGAAGACATCTTCCAGGGTGCCTCCCGGATGGGCGGCCATCAGCCGGGCCGTGGTATCGAGCGCGATGATCCTTCCTTGCTTCATCAGCGCAATCCGCCCGCACAACGCCTCGGCTTCCTCGAGATAATGCGTGGTCAGGATGATCGTGTGACCCTCGCCGTTGAGGCGGCGCACGAACTGCCAAAGGCCCTGGCGCAGCTCGACATCGACGCCGGCGGTCGGCTCGTCGAGGACGATCACCGGCGGCTTGTGCACCAGCGCCTGGGCAACCAGCACGCGGCGCTTCATGCCGCCCGACAGGCGGCGCATATTGACGTTGGCCTTGCCGGTCAGGTCGAGATTATCGAGAATTTCGTCGATCCAGACGTCGTTGTTGCGAATGCCGAAATAGCCGGACTGGATCCGCAGCGTTTCGCGCACCGAGAAGAACGGGTCGAAGACCAGCTCCTGGGGCACAACGCCAAGCAGGCGGCGCGCCTTGCGGTAATCATTGACGACATCGTGGCCGAGCACCGAGAGCCGGCCGGAATCGGCGCGCACCAGACCGGCGAGCGCGGAGATCAGCGTCGTCTTGCCGGCGCCGTTCGGTCCGAGCAGGCCGAAAAATTCACCCTTGCCGATTTCGAGCGACACGCCGGCCAGCGCCCGTACCGCGCCGAAATTCTTGACGACGTCAATGATGGAAACGGCGGCGGTCATGAAGCAATTGCCCCTCAGGCGAGGGGCAGCAACTCGGTGAGGCCGTAGAGCTCTGCCAGCGAGCGCACGCCCGCCGGAATATGGGCAAACCTGACGGTCGACCGCGTCCGGCTGGCGACACGCAACCAGCCGAGCATCACGGCAATGGCTGACGAATCGGCGTCGCCGACCTGCCTGAGATCGAAGATCTGTTCGCCCGGCTGCAAAGCGGAGCGGCCTGCGTCAAGCAGGCCGCGGGCGTTGGCCATGACCATCGGCGCCTTGACCACGAGGCGTTGCGCCTCACGCTCGATCATTTTCCGTCGGCCCTGGCGCCGCCGCCCGGAAGTGACTTGTTCTTGGCCGCGATCGCCGCGATCAGGCCGTCGATACCGCCGCTGCGCACTTCCTGCGCAAACTGGTCGCGGTAATTGGTGACCAGGCTGATGCCGGCGACGACCACATCAAAGACCTTCCAGCCGGCATCCGCCTTCTCCAGATTGTAGTCGATCTGGACCGGCTTCGATCCCGGCTGGATGACCTCGGTACGAACCAGCACCTCGCTGTCGCCAGGATTCATCCTGAACGGCTTGTAGGCTATCTTCTGGTTCTTGTAGCTGGTCAGGGCATTCGAATAGGTGCGCACCAGCAGGGTCTTGAACTCGGCGGTCAGCTGCTGCTGCTGGTCCGGGGACGCCTTCTTCCAGTCCTTGCCGACCGCCAGCGCGGTCATGTGCCGGAAGTCGAAGTGCGGCAACACTTTCTGATCGACCAGTTCGACCGCCTTCTGCGTGCTGCCGTTCTGGATGTCCCGGTCCTTGCGGACAATTTCCAGGACCTCCTCGGTCACCTTTTTTACCAGCACGTCCGGCGCCTCCTGGGCGAGAACCGGGGCAGTGAGCAGCACGGCAAAAACGAGGGCAATCAGCTTGTTCATCATGGTTTTCAATCCGTTACGTCCTCGAGGCGCGGCGGGCTGCCATCAAAAATCTGGTTGCGCCGGCGCTGCAGGTAGGCGTCGCGCACATAGGCGTATTTGTCGAGAGCCGCCTCCTCGACCACCTTGTCGGACGGCAGGAGGCTGGCGCGGACATCGACGAAGCGCAACGCCACCAGGCTGTTGCGGGCGGCAACCGACTTTTGGAGCGTATACCACGTCGGATCCGTATAGGCGTCGACGACCCACCCGCCCGTGTCGCGCACCGTGCGCGGCCCGAGGATCGGCCAGTACAGGAAGCTGCTATTGTCCCACCCCCAGACGGCCAGCGTCTGCCCGAAATCCTCGTCATGCTTGTCGAGGCCGAGTTCGCTGGCGACGTCGAAGAGGCCGAAGATGCCGACCGTCGAATTGATCAGCAGGCGCCCAAGGTCGCTCCCGGCGTCCGCCACCTTGCCCTGCAAGGCATTGTTCAGGACATTGCGAATATCGGCGATATTGCCGAAGAAGCTGCCGACGCTCGCCTTGGCCGGCAATGGCACGGCGAAGTCGTAGGCCTGCGCGACCGGCTTGACGAGGACCGTGTCGAGGCCCTCATTGACCGCGAACATGGCGCGATTGAAGCCCTCGTGCGGATCGTGCACGGTCTCCTCGGCCCATGCCGGTCCGGCAAGCGCGATCGTGCCGGCAACCAGACAACCGATGCCGGCGAGCTTCTTCCATGCCATGAGCGTTCCTGTCATTTCGTTTCCTGCCCTTCCGCTGCCTTGTTGAAGAGGAACTGGCTGATCAGTTTCTCCAGAACCACCGCCGACTGTGTCTTGGTCACCGTGTCGCCGGCCTTGAGCATCTTTTCATCGCCGCCGACATCGAAACCGATGAACTGCTCGCCGAGCAGGCCCGAGGTGTAGATCGCGGCGAAGGTGTCCCTGGGAAAGCGATAGCGCCCGTCGATATCCATGGTCACCACCGCTTCGTAGGTCGCCGGATCGAACCTGATATCGGCAATGCGCCCGACGCGAACCCCCGCGCTCTTGACCGGACCCCGAACCTTCAGCCCGCCGATGTTATCAAAGCGCGCCTGCAAGGTGTAGGTCTCGGACAGATGCCCCGACGAAAGGTTGCCGACCTTCAGCGCCAGGAACAGGAAGGCGGCAATGCCGATCGCCACGAAAATGCCGACCCAGAGGTCGAGTACGGTACGGTTCATGAAGTTCCCCGAAACATGAACGAAGTCAGAACGAAATCCAGTGCCAGGATGGCCAGCGCGGAAGTCACGACGGTGCGCGTGATCGCGCGCGAAACTCCCTCCGCCGTCGGCACCGAATCGTAGCCTTCGAAAACGGCAATTAGCGAAACCGCGATGCCGAAGACAAAACTCTTGATGACGCCATTCCAGACATCGTAGCGAAAATCGACCCCGGACTGCATCTGCGACCAGAAGGCTCCGTCGTCGACGCCGATAAAGACGACGCCGATCAGCCACCCGCCAAGCACGCCCATGGCGGAAAACAATGCAGCCAGCAGCGGCATCGAGACGACGCCGCCCCAGAAGCGCGGCGCGACGACGCGGGCAATCGGGTTGACCGCCATGATGTCCATCGCCTTCAACTGTTCGGTCGCCTTCATCAGCCCGATTTCCGCGGTTACCGACGAGCCGGCACGCGACGCGAAGAGCAGCGCCGCCACCACCGGACCCAGTTCGCGGGTAAGCGACAGTGCGACGAGGACGCCGAGCGCCTCGGTCGACCCATAGCGCTGCAGCGTTTCATAGCCCTGCAGGCCAAGCACCAGGCCGACGAACAACCCGGATACCATGATGATCAGCAGCGACAGCACGCCGCTGAAATAGATCTCGCGCAGAGTCAGCGGCAGACGGCGGAATGAAGGGCCCGAGTAACGGAGCACGGCCACCAGGAAGCGCGCCGCGAAACCCAGGCGCCAGATGCGGTCGACCACGGCGTGGCCCAGTTTTCTGATCGAGGACATCGACTCAGCCATGCGCGCGACCGCCGAGGAATTCGCGCACGATTGTCGGCGCCGGATAGTCGAAGCGCACCGGCCCAGCAACCTCGGCATGGACGAACTGGTGAACGAACGGGTCTGTCGAGCCACGGATGGCGTCCGGCGTCCCTTCGGCGACGATCCTGCCCTGCGAGACAAAATAAATGTAGTCGACGATCATCAGCGACTCATGCACGTCGTGCGTGACCATGATCGAAGTCGCGCCGAGCGCGTCGTTCAGCTTGCGGATCAGCTGGCCGATGACGCCCAGCGCGATGGGATCGAGCCCGGCGAACGGCTCGTCGTACA
>CAZKSD010000216.1:0-4548 GCA_964555315.1 uncultured Dechloromonas sp. | reverse complement strand
GCTCGCCGAGGCGGTCTGCGCCGATCTCGGCCACCAGATACTCGCCGCCAATCTCGATTTCGCGCTCGATGCGCCCCCCGGATGCATCGTCGTCGGCCAGGCGGAATGGCTGCGCGTGCTGATCCGCAATCTCGTCGACAACGCCATCCGCTACACCCCGGCCGGTGGCTCGGTCCGCGTCCGGGCCGCCGCGCACAACGGTCAGGGCAGCCTCAGCGTCAGCGACAGCGGCCCGGGAATTCCCGCCGCTGACCGGGAGGCCGTCCTGCGCCGCTTCCATCGCCTCGATCAGGGTTCGCGGCCCGGCAGCGGGCTCGGCCTGGCGATCGTCGCCCGGATCGCCGAATTGCACGGCGCCACTCTCGCCCTCGCGGCGGGTGAAAACGCGCAAGGCTTACTGGTCACGGTCACCTGGCCCGCCGCGGCCCGCACTTGAATTCAGGCCCTGCGCGCAAACGTGCGAGGGCACGAGCCGCTGCCGCAAGCAGTTTTTTTACTCCATTTCAGAGTCGACCGAGCGAGGGACATAGCCATGCTGTTTCCTCCCTACGGTGCCACCACCACGTCTTGCATGTCGCCCGCCATGAAGCGGTCGATGATGGCTTCGGCGTCAGCGGCGATGTCGTTTTCCAGTAAATCGGCCTTGGCGAGCAGAGCAGCACCTTGCTCCGCAAGGTCGGCAATCGCGTCTTCATCGGCAGAACCGATCCGGACAACGCCCAACTGCTCCATGTCGGCGACTTCGATTTCCGGAATGCTCGATCCGTATGCCAATGCTTTGACGAGAGGGCGTCCCAAAGTTGGGTGCGACAACGCCATATAGGCATAACCCGTTCGGATGCACTGTGCTGCATTCGGCGCGATTCTGATTACATGATCTGAAATGACTTTGCCTTCATGCGCCGCGTTCGCCAGCGTCAGCGAGCCATTGATGCCGTAGATTTGCCCGGAACGTGCCAGTAGCAGCCAGCCGGATTTGACACGTCCGCAATTGCGGTCGCCAAATTCGCCGTCAGCAATTCGCTTCGTGATGTCGGGATTGACCTCGAACAGATCGGAGCTATCGACGAATTTAACTCCATCTGGTGCCGGTATACGCTTGAAACGGTTCGGCAACCACACGTCGAAACCGCCTGCCGCCAGTGCAGTAGTCTTCAGCTTGCGTGCCGCGAAGTGCGCCCGGATCGCGCGCACGGCAGGATTGTGGAAGAAGCCTTCCATGCGCCGACGGCCATCGAACATGCCGGACGCGCGGATAGAGAAACCTTCTTCGCCAATGTCGCGGGTATCCGGCGTGCCGATGGCTTTCTCGAAGCAGGATTCAGCCTCCATCAGTAGGGCTTGCGCTTGATTGCGCGCGTCCAGAATGGTTTGAACCTTGGTGCGGAAATCCTCCAGCAACTCATCCCGCAGCACCGGCATCGGCAGCGCGTTCAAATGGCTGACTTCGAGGTGCTTGATGATGTGGCCGTATTGGGCCGAGGTCATCATGGCGCGCGTTTGCGGGGCGCGCAGGTAGGCGTAGAGCCAGCCCCACAGTTTTTCGTGCTGTGGTTCGACGCGTAGCAGGTCATGCGAAATCAGGATGCCCTCATGGGGCTTGCTGGCCAGCGTGGCGCGGCCGACACTGCCGGAGCAGGTCACGAGAATCATGCCCGGCGTCACGAAACGATTGGCGGCGTTGTTGGTACGATCCAGCGACAGAAACTTGCGCGGCACTGGTCGCAAATCGAACACCTGAGTGGCGGCCAAAAATGGCGTACCGAATTCGCGCGAAACCTGAATGCCTTTGAGACGCAGCGGCTGCCAAACCTTGGCGAGCTTGCCCATGTTCGCCCAGCCCGCCTTGCGCGCCTCCATCGCCAGCCGAATGCCGTAGCCGCCGGCCAGATAGTTTTCGGCCTCCATGCGGCGGTCGCCGCCCATCAGCAACGAGGCGGACAGTGTCGTCCACTTGGCATGATGCCAAGGCCAGTTGTCGCGCTCCTGGCGCGGTGCGCTCAGTCTTGCTCGGAGAACCATTTGCGGAATGCCTGGGCGATTTGCTGGGTGTTGTCGTCAACGACCTTGCGCTGGGTCTTCTGTTTCTTGTAGATCGGCTTGCCGTTCTCGTATTCCTTGGTTTCCTCTTCGAGTTCCTCGACGATCTCATTGCCCTTTTTGTCACGCACATAGGTGCGATTGCCGCGCTTGTCGTGACCGACGTGATTGGCGACGGCCATGAAGACGTTGTAATCGTTCTTGCGGCGGGCGGCCTGCTCCAGCGCAATTTCCTGCTCGGTCTTGCGTTGCAGCACCAATACGCTGGTCTGCACGCTGACGCTGGGCTGGAAGGTATCCGGGTGCAGATCGACCGAGGCCAGCACGCGGGTATGGGTCAGAATCCACTCGCGCACATAACCCAGGCCGGGCGAGCCGAGAATTCCATCCGGCAACACCATCGCCACGCGGCCGGTGCCGGGCTTGAGGAACTGGACGCAACGCTCGATGAACAGGATTTCCGGTGGCTGCGATTTCTGGATGTTCTCGGTCTGCGTCCAGGTGTCGGCTTCTTTGTCGTAACTCCAGGCGTGGCCGAGGTCGAACTTTTCGAGGATGGCCGGATCGTCGATGGGAATTTTCGAGCCGAACGGTGGATTGGTGAAGATCAGATCGACCCTGCCGAGCAGTTCGCGCTCGCGCAAACCTTCTTCCCACGTTGCCGGACTGGCCAGCGAATTGGCCTGATACAGGCCGCCCGCCCCGTCGTTGTTCATGACCATGTTCATCTTGCTGGCCTTGACGAGGTTGGGATTGAAGTCGAGGCCAACGATGCAACTGCCGGCATACTTGGCGATGCGGTCGCGGATTTTCGGCTCGGCGCGTTCCACGTCGCCTTTCCAGCGCTCGATTTCAGCGGCACGGATTTTCTCGATGACGCGGTTCATCGCGGCAATCAAGAAACCGCCCGTTCCGCAGGCTGGGTCGAGGGTCAGCTTGCCTTCTTCCGGCTCCAGCATGGCGACGGCCATGTTGCAGATGTTGCGCGGGGTGAAGAACTCGCCACGGTCGCCACGCAGGTTCGCGCCGACGATTTCTTCGTAGGCATGGCCCTTCACGTCAACGTCGGATTCCAACAGCGAATACATCTGCAACTGGCTGACGAGGTAGGCCAGCACAGGCGGATTCAGGGCGATGGCCTCGTTGGCCGGGAAGATCGCCGGGTAATCCTTCTTCACTTCGCCAAACAGTTTGTCGAGGCGCGACTTGACCTTGAGCGGGCCATTGATGCCGCTGCGTTCGTTAGCGGCAGCGAAGAATTCGACATCGGGCGATTCGCGCTCGTCGTGAATTTTGCAGAAGATCAGCTTGAGCAGCTCCCAAAAGGCTTCGGGCTTCTGCAAGCCCTGGTTGCCGGCGATGTAGTTGTGGCAACGGCGGAAGGCAAACAGCAGCGCATCTGATGTCGCCGGCTTCAACTGGTCGAAGCGCGGGCGCTCGGCATCTTCGCCGCTCTGGCCGTAGCTGGGCAGATCGGGGATTTCTTCGTAGACGATCTGACCGCCCTTGATGACCTTGCGGTAGCAAAAGCGTTCGAGACCGTTGGTCCACATCCCATAGGCGGTATTCGGACAGGCCGAAAGATAGCTGTGCAACTGGCCGACGCCTTCTTTGCGGTCGCTGGATTTGACGCTTTGCGCTTTGCATTCGACGATGATGTCGCCGGGTTGCTGGACGTGCTCGGCATCGGCGGTGAAGATGACCAGATCGGCGCGTGGCTTGCGGCTACCCAGCCGCAGGGTGAATTCAACAGCGATGTCCTTCTTCGGGTAGCCATATTCGCGCACCAGCGATTTGGCGATCTCCTGCCGGACATATTCCTCCGGCGTTTCCTCGCGTTGGGTCTGGCCGTCGATGAAATCCAGCACTTTGCCTTGCTGGACGATGACGGCGGCGGGTTGTGGTTTGGTGGTCATGTGTGTCACGCAAACGGAATACAAAAAGCCGGCGGCATGCGCCGCCGGCCGGATTTCGGTAATGCTACCGGATCATGTCAAGGAATACGAGGGGAAGAGTCAGGCGATTTCGGTACGCTCTCCAGTCGTTCTGCCTCATGGCATGCGCCGCTGCAATAGTGGGAACTACTCCGTAGTGCACATGCCGGTGCCGTGCGCGGCCGTTCTTGGGAAGTGATGCTGGTGGCTGCTTCGGCCGAAACCAGACTCGCCATGTATCCAGGAATCGGTGCTTTACGTTCGGTTGCTGCGCGCAACGATAACTGAAGCGCGGCGGGTACCCCGGTTTTTCAGTCTTTTTCACCGTCGACCGCAGCAGCCTGTTTCAACCAACGCGCCCGCACCACAAATTTCCGGGGTTTCAAGGCCAATCGGCCCGGGCCTGACATTGCGGCAAACGAACAGCAGGATCAACGCAACTTTGCGAGACCGGGTTCGCGCCGCAACCCTCGACAATGCAGCCGCGTTTTCTGCCGATGGCTTCGATGACCGCCAATGCGCTAGTGTAGTGCTGCATTCTGTTTAGATCTTAAGCGACTGTTGGCGCGGATGA
>CAZKSD010000215.1:0-4601 GCA_964555315.1 uncultured Dechloromonas sp. | reverse complement strand
GGTCGTCGCCGAGGAAGTCGCCCGCGCCATGTGGCCGCGCGACCACGCCAGCCAGCTGCTGGGGCTGCGCATCCTGACCATCCGCCCCGGCTATTCGCGGCTGCTGATGACGGTCCGCCCGGACATGGTCAACGGCCACCACATCTGCCATGGCGGCCTGATCTTCACCCTCGCCGACAGCGCCTTCGCCTACGCCTGCAACAGCTACAACAAGAACACCGTCGCCTCGGCCTGCCACATCGATTTCCTGGCGCCGGCCAAGGAGGGCGACATCCTCGAGGCCGAGGCCGTCGAGCAGTCGCTGTCGGGCCGCACCGGCGTGTACGACGTGACCATCCGGACGCGCAGCGGCAAGGTCGTCGCCCTCTTTCGCGGCAAGTCCTACCGCATCAATGGCGAGGTCATCGCCGGCCTGCAGCATGCCGACGAACCCCGCTGACCGCTACCAGGAACAACACCCATGACCGTCAGGAAACCCCTGCCCGGCGACCTCGAACCGATCGAGACTGCCAGCCGCGACGAAATTTCCGCCTTGCAACTCGAGCGCCTGAAATGGTCGCTGCGCCACACCTGGGACAACGTCGCCCCCTACCGCCAGAAATGCGCCGCGCGCGGCGTCCATCCCGACGACCTGAAGACGCTCGCCGATCTCGCCAGCTTCCCCTTCATGACCAAGTCCGACCTGCGCGACCACTACCCGTTCGGCCTCTTCGCCGTGCCGCGCAACCAGTTGCGCCGCCTGCACGCGTCGAGCGGGACGACCGGCAAGTCGATCGTCGTCGGCTACACGCAGAACGACCTCGACCACTGGGCCGACCTGATGGCGCGCTCGATCCGCGCCGCCGGCGGGCGCGCCGGCGACATGGTGCATGTCGCCTACGGCTACGGCATGTTCACCGGCGGCCTCGGCGCCCACTACGGCGTCGAGCGCCTCGGCTGCATCGCGGTACCGATGTCCGGCGGCCAGACCGAGAAGCAGGTGCAGCAGATCATGGATTTCCGGCCGGAAATCATCATGGTCACGCCGTCATATTCCCTCGTCATCGCCGAGGAATTCGAGCGCCTCGGCGTCAAGCCCGACGAAATTTCACTGAGCGTCGGTCTCTTCGGCGCCGAGCCGTGGGGCGAAGGCATGCGCGGCGAGATCGAGAAGAAGCTTGGCATCGATGCCATCGACATCTACGGCCTGACCGAAGTCATGGGCCCGGGCGTCGCCAGCGAGTGCATCGAGACCAAGGACGGCCCGGTGATCTGGGAGGACCACTTCTACCCCGAGATCATCGACCCGGAAACTGGCGAGGTCCTGCCCGACGGCGAGGAAGGCGAACTGGTGTTCACCTCGCTGACCAAGGAAGCCTTCCCGGTCATCCGCTACCGCACCCGCGACCTCACCCGCCTGCTGCCGCCGACGGCGCGCGCGTTCCGGCGCATCGGCAGGATCACCGGGCGCTCCGACGACATGCTGATCATCCGCGGCGTCAATGTCTTTCCGACCCAGATCGAGGAGCAGATCCTGCGCGACAAGCGCCTGTCCGGCAATTACCAGATCGTCATCACCCGCGACGGCCATCTCGACAACCTGGAAGTGCGCTGCGAGGTCCAGCGCGAGCTTTCCGGGCAGTTGCGCAAGGCCGACATCCAGGCCATCGCCAGGGAGTTGCAGCACCGGATCAAGACCCTCGTCGGCGTGTCGACGCTGGTCAGCGTCATGGAGTTCGACACGATTCCGCGCACCCTGGTCGGCAAGGCGCGCCGCGTGATCGACGAACGCTCGCGGCAGAACTGAGGAACCGCCGATGACCGAAGCCTTCATCTGCGACGCCATCCGCACCCCGATCGGCCGCTACGGCGGCGCGCTTTCCGGCGTGCGCGCCGACGACCTCGGCGCCATCCCGATCCGGGCGCTGATGGAACGCAGCCCGCGGGTCGACTGGAGCGCCGTCGACGACGTCATCCTCGGCTGCGCCAACCAGGCCGGCGAAGACAACCGCAACGTCGCGCGCATGGCCGGCCTGCTCGCCGGGCTGCCGGTCGACGTGCCGGGCACCACGGTCAACCGCCTGTGCGGCTCGGGAATGGATGCTGTCGGCCTCGCCGCGCGCTCGATCAAGGCCGGCGAGGCGGCGCTGATGATCGCCGGCGGCGTCGAGAGCATGTCACGCGCGCCCTTCGTCATGGGCAAGGCGGAAACCGCCTTCGCGCGCGACGCGGCGATCTTCGACACGACCATCGGCTGGCGCTTCGTCAATCCGGTGATGAAGAAGCTCCACGACACGCATTCGATGCCGCAGACCGCGGACAACGTCGCCGCCGAGTTCGCCATCTCGCGCACCGATCAGGATGCCTTCGCCGTCCGCTCGCAGCAGCGCTGGGCCGCCGCCGACGCCGCCGAGCGCTTCGCCGCCGAGCTGATGCCGGTGAGCATCCCGCAGAAAAAGGGCAACCCGAAGGCGGTCGACCGCGACGAACACCCGCGCCCCGAGACGACGCTGGCGATGCTGGCCGCGCTCAAGGGGATCAACGGCCCGGAACTGAGCGTCACCGCCGGCAACGCTTCCGGCGTCAACGACGGCGCCTGCGCCCTGCTGCTTGCTTCCGACGCCGCCGCCGGCCACTACGGGCTGACGCCGCTGGCGCGCGTCGTCGGCATGGCGACGGCCGGGGTGCTGCCACGCATCATGGGCATCGGCCCGGCGCCGGCGACGCGCAAGGTGCTGGCGCAAACCGGCCTGACGCTGGCCGATATGGACGTCATCGAACTCAACGAAGCCTTCGCCGCCCAGGCACTGGCGGTCCTGCGCGACCTCGGCCTGGCCGACGACGCGGCGCACGTGAATCCCAACGGCGGCGCCATCGCCATGGGCCACCCGCTCGGCATGAGCGGCGCCCGGCTGGTCACCACCGCCGCCCATGAACTCCGGCGCCGTGGCGGCCGCTACGCCCTGTGCACGATGTGCATTGGCGTCGGGCAGGGAATCGCCATGGTCATCGAGCGGGTTTGAGCCCACAGCAAGGAGACTCTCATGTACACGCAGTCCTTCAATGTCCCCGACAGCCCTGGCGCCACGGCGCCCGCAGCCGCCTCCGCCGGCGAGGATCCGGTCCGCCAGGCCGCCTTCGACGCCCGCATCGATGCCGACGGGCGCATCGAGCCGCAGGACTGGATGCCGGACGCCTATCGCCGGACGCTGGTGCGCCAGATCAGCCAGCACGCGCACAGCGAAATCGTCGGCATGCTGCCCGAAGGCAACTGGATTTCGCGCGCCCCGAGCCTCAAGCGCAAGGCGATCCTGATCGCCAAGGTGCAGGACGAGGGCGGCCACGGCCTCTACCTCTATTCCGCGGCCGAGACGCTGGGCACCAGCCGCGACCAGATGCTCGACGCCCTGCACAGCGGGCGCGCCAAGTACAGCTCGATCTTCAATTACCCGACGCTGACCTGGGCCGACGTCGGCGTCATCGGCTGGCTGGTCGACGGCGCCGCGATCATGAACCAGGTGCCGCTCTGCCGCTGCTCCTACGGCCCCTACGCCCGCGCCATGGTGCGCGTCTGCAAGGAGGAGTCCTTCCACCAGCGCCAGGGCTACGAAGCCCTGCTGGTGATGATGACCGGCACCGCCGAGCAGAAGGCGATGGTCCAGGACGCCGTCAATCGCTGGTGGTGGAAGTGCCTGGCGATGTTCGGACCGCCCGACGCCGACAGTCCGAACAGCGCGCAGGGCATGCGCTGGGGCATCAAACGCGTGAGCAACGACGAGCTGCGCCAGAAGTTCGTCGACGCCACCGTGCCGCAGGCGAAGGTGCTCGGCGTCACCCTCCCCGACCCTGACTTGAGCTGGAACGCGGAGCGCCAGCATTACGACTACGGCCAGATCGACTGGAACGAGTTCCGGGAGACGGTCAATGGCAACGGCCCGTGCAACCGGGAGCGCCTGGCGACCCGCGTCAAGGCTTACCGGGATGGCGAATGGGTGCGCGACGCTGCGCTGGCCCACGCCGCCAAGAAGCAAGCTCGCAGCATGAAGGAGGCCGCATGAGCCCCGCATTGAAGGAATGGCCGCTCTGGGAAGTTTTTGTCCGCAGCAAGCAGGGCCTCGAACACAAGCACTGCGGCAGCCTGCACGCCGCCGACGCGGCGCAGGCGCTGGACATGGCGCGCGACGTCTACACCCGCCGCCAGGAGGGCGTCAGCATCTGGGTCGTCGAATCGAAGGCGATCACCGCCAGCAACCCGGACGACAAGGGCGAACTGTTCGACCCGGCGGCCGACAAGATCTACCGCCACCCGACCTTCTACGAGATCCCGGACGAAGTGGGACACATGTGATGGGCGCCGCCATCGACTACCTGCTGCACCTCGCCGACAACGCGCTCATCCTCGGCCAGCGCAACGCCGAGTGGTGCGGCCACGGCCCAGTCCTCGAGGAAGACATCGCGATGTCCAACGTCAGCCTCGACCTGATCGGCCAGGCCCGCCTGCTCTACCAGCAGGCCGCCGCACTCACGGGCAACGGTTGCAGCGAGGACAGGCTGGCGTATTTCCGCGAGACGCACGAGTTCCGCAACTACACGCTGGTCGAACTGCCGCACCACGGCCCGCT
>CAZKSD010000214.1:0-4605 GCA_964555315.1 uncultured Dechloromonas sp. | reverse complement strand
ATGGCGCAGGTCGGCGCGCTGGGCGACGAGCTGAAGGCGTCCGAGGCGCGTCTCGGCGAATTGCTGGAAAAGTTCAACGCCATCGTGGCGACGCTGCCCAACATCCCGGACGACTCAGTGCCGGTCGGCAGCGACGAGACGGCCAATGTCGAGATCAAGCGCTGGGGCACGCCGCGCGCCTTCGATTTTCCGGTCAAGGACCACACCGACGTCGGCGAGGCGCTCGGCCAGCTCGATTTCGCAACGGCGGCCAAGATTTCCGGCTCCCGCTTCTCGCTTCTGAAGGGCGGCGTCGCCCGCCTGCATCGCGCCCTTGCCCAGTTCATGCTCGACACGCATACCGCCGAGCACGGCTACACCGAGGTCTATGCACCTTACCTGGTCAATGCCGCCAGCCTGTTCGGCACCGGCCAGTTGCCCAAGTTCGCGGAAGACCTGTTCAAGGTGCCACGCGGCGAACAGGAACCGCTCTACCTGATCCCGACCGCCGAAGTGCCGGTGACCAACATCGTCCGCGACGAAATCCTCGAAGCCTCGGCATTGCCGCTCAAGCTCGTCTGCCATACCCCGTGCTTCCGTTCCGAAGCGGGTTCGGGCGGGCGCGACGTGCGCGGCATGATCCGCCAGCACCAGTTCGACAAGGTGGAACTGGTGCAAATCGTCCATCCCGAGCAGTCGACCGCGGCGCACGAGGAACTGACCGGCCACGCCGAGGCCATCCTCGAAAGGCTGGAATTGCCTTACCGTCGCGTCGTGCTGTGCACCGGCGACATGGGTTTTTCCAGCCAGAAGACCTACGACCTCGAAGTCTGGCTGCCGGCGCAGAATGCCTTTCGCGAGATTTCGTCGTGCTCCAACTTCGGCGCCTTCCAGGCACGCCGCATGCAGGCGCGGTTCCGCAACGACAAGGGCAGGACCGAGCTCGTGCATACACTCAACGGTTCCGGGCTGGCGGTCGGCCGCACGCTGGTGGCCATCCTGGAAAACAACCAGCAGGCGGACGGCAGCGTAACCATTCCTGCCGCGCTGCGCCCGTACATGGGCGGAAGCGAATCGCTCAGGGCTTGATCTTGAGACCGGGGCCGCCGCCCTGCATGCCGACCATGTTCCCGACGCGCGGCGAAACCGACTGGTAGGGCGGCTGATTGCGGACGAGAATGTCGTAGTAGGCGCGGATGTTCTCGACCAGCAGAACGGCCTCGCCGCCGCGCGCGCGGCCTGACTTGACCAGTTCATGGTATTTGCGCTGGGCCAGCAGCGGCAGGATCTGTTTCATTTCGTACCACGCCGCCGGATCGGCCCCTTGCAGTTTCGCCAGCGCCCGCGCCGCGTTGAAATTGCCGGGGCCGATGTTGTACGAGGCGAGCGCCAGCCAGGTGCGGTCGGGTTCTGGGACATCTTCCGGTTGCATGTCCTTGAGCAGGTTCAGGTAGCGCGCGCCGCCGATGATGCTCTCGCGGGGATCGAGCCGGTTGCCGATGCCGAGGCGGTCGGCGGTTTCCTCGGTGAGCATCATGATGCCGCGCACGCCGGTCGGGCTGGTGGCTTGCGGGTCCCAGTTCGACTCGTGGTAGGCGACCGCGGCGATCAGGCGCCAATCGATCCCGGAAAGCGTCTGTGCCGACTGGAAATGCTTCCTGAACTTCGGTAGCAGGGTTTCGATGCGCCCCAGGAAGGTCACGATATCGGCCTGCTTGAGGCGGCGCACATGCCCGAAATAGCGGTCCTCGATCTTCAGCAAGGTGCCGTCGCGCTGAGCCCGTTCGACGAAATCGCTGACCCGGGCCAGCAACTCGGCGTTGGGGTGGGTTCCCAGCCGCCAGACGACGGGGTGGTTCTCGTTCAGTTCCAGCGTCGCCTGCAGCGAGGGAACGAATTGCGCGGCAATCTGGGTCAGCGTCGAATCGATGGCGACCAGCTCGATCTCCCGCTTGCCGAGCGATTCGAGCAGGCTGAAGAGGTCGCCGTCCTCCTGGTATTCGCTAACCTTCAGGTCCGGTATCCGGTTCTGGAGTTCGCGCAGCGTGGCCAGTTGCCGGGAGCTTGGCATCGCGACCACCGTTCGTCCGCGCAGGTCGCCGATGTCGTCGAGCGGCAGCGACGCTTCATGCTGGAGTAGGACATCGCTGGTCTGCAATATCGGCGGCGTCGTTTTTTCTCCGGCGTCCGCAGGCAAGGGCAGCCACGCTGCGGCAAGATGGGCCTTGCCGGCATCGAGCGCGGCGTCGATTTCGTCCGGCGGCACGACCTCGAACTTCACGCCGACCCCGAGTTCCTGGGCGAAGGCTTCGATCAGATCGTGTTCCAGGCCGACAACGGCGCCCTTGTCATCGAGATAGTAGGTCAGCGGCCCCGAGCTGGTGACGACGATCAGGTCATGCTGCGCCGGCGTCGGGAAGGGCAACGGCCGTTTCATGGCCAACGGCGGCGCCTGCTCGCCGCATCCCGCGAAGAATACTTGAAGCAGCACGATCGGCAGGGTCTTGAACCAGCGCATGCGTTGTTTTGTGCTATTATCCTGCCCGCTCCGGAGAGGTACCGAAGTGGCCATAACGGCGCCGACTCGAAATCGGATGGTCAGAGAAATCTGGCACATGGGTTCGAATCCCATCCTCTCCGCCATCAACGCTCAATTTCTTGTTGTCCATAACAAACAAGAGATTGATGACGCCAAACATGCCTCAGTGTTGCATGCTGGCGGTACACCCTTAAGTGACACGGTATTTTAACCCTCGATCCCGGAGGCATGCCGTGCTGCAGACAATTCTGCGCAACGGAACCGCCTGCCTGCAGACTTGCGTCCCGAAGAATCCTGTTTCGGCATTTGGCCAGATTATACGGCTGAATCCATTGGGCCGCTTCAGGGCGTGCCGGCGCGATGCCGGCGGCGGAATCAGGGGCCGGCGCACGGACCTCTGTTACACGAACACAACAGACGAAGGTCGGCGGAATTTGCTGGCGCCCGTTGGTTGGGCATGGGGACACTACTGACGGAGTCGAAAATGTTCGTAAATCAAACGGAATCCACGCTGTTCATCCAGTCGTTGAAGAAGGCTGGCGTGGCAATCAACAACGAGAGGGAAGTGATCGAGCGTCTTGCCGAAGCCCGTGAATGGCACTACGCGTTCAGCACCCTGGTGAAGCAGGGCAGAAGAATCGGCATCTGGTTCGCGGCGACGGCGAACATTCGTTCCAGTCTGTTGAAGAGTCTGTTTGCGAGGTTCCGCTTCTCGAGCAATGATGAGGCGCTCTTCGAGGCTTCCCTGCAAGCCTGAGGGTCGCTGGTTCCCTCAGCGCTGATCTCGCGGTAATCTCCGATCCGGGATGGCGCGCGGAGACCAGGTCCATGGTAATCCGCGCAACTCCCGGAAGTCCCGGTTCCGGGATTTTCGGATCGAAAGCGGGTGGAGAAACCGGGAGAGACTGTCGTGAGCAACGCGGCATCTGCGGCAAGAGACCTTGCAATGTGGCGCAATGGGCGCCGGTAGAAAGCTGGCGCTGCGGCTTGCCGTCCTTGTCCTGATGACCTTGGGAGGTTGTACGCTGCTGCAGGACAGCCATTTTCTCTATTTTCCCGACAACCCGCCGCTCGCGGTCGTGCTTGCCGACGCGCGGCGCGATGGGCTTGTTCCATGGCCGGGTGAAGACGACTATCGCGGACTGCTGCGCGAACCGGAGGCGCCGGTGCGCGGCACGCTGGTGCTGTTTCACGGCAATGCCGGCCACGCCGGACACCGGAAATGGTACGCCGATGTGTTCACCCGTCTTGGTCTGCGCGTGATCCTGGCGGAGTATCCCGGCTATGGGCCGAGAACGGGCAAGGTCGGCGAAGCCGCGCTGGTGGCTGACGCGGCCGAAACCCTCGCTCTCGCCCGCAGCCAGTTTCAAGGTCCCCTCGTGCTCGCCGGAGAATCGCTGGGTGCCGGCGTTGCTGCCGGCGCAGTCGCCCGCGCGCCTGGCGAAATCGATGCGCTGTTGCTGATCACGCCGTGGGACACGCTCGAGCACGTCGCGCGCCACCATTATCCTTGGGCTCCGATCACCTGGATACTGCGCGACCGATACGACAATGTTAACAACCTCCTCGGCTTTCGCGGTCCTGTCGCCCTGGTCATTGCCGAACGGGACAGCATCGTTCCGGGAGATTTCGGCCGCGCCCTATTCGCCGGACTGGCCGGCCCCAAGCGGCTGTGGCTGATCCCAGGCGCCGGCCACAACGACTGGATGGGGCGGGTTGATGCCGCATGGTGGCAGTCGCTCACCGGCTTCTTGCTCGGCGATTAGGCTTGCGGGGCTGGCGCGCGGCTGGCCGAGGCGCGGTCAGGGTTCAAGGGCGGCCGCATGCCTTGGGCAAGCGAGTGATGGCAGCGCCACCTGACACCGGTATCGGGGATTTCTACCCTTCCTGACCGTCGAAGGGCCGTGACTGGTCATGTACGGGCAATGGCCAGGTCGGGCGGGCGTTGGGGACGCCGCCGTCGACGCGGATGACCGAGCCGGTGATGAAGCTTGCTGCCGGCGACAGCAGGAAAACGATCGCCGCCGAGACTTCGGCGTCGATGCCGAAGCGTTGCAGCGGCACCTTGCGCGGCAGTTTTCGCGCCT
>CAZKSD010000213.1:0-4605 GCA_964555315.1 uncultured Dechloromonas sp. | reverse complement strand
TGTCCTGGATGCTGGCGGAATGGATCTTCAAGGGCAAGCCCTCGATGCTGGGCGCCGCTTCCGGTGCCGTCGCCGGCCTCGTGGCGATCACTCCGGCGGCCGGCTTCGTCGGGGTCATGGGTGCGATCGTGATCGGCCTGCTGGCCGGCATCCTCTGCCTGTGGGGCGTCAATGGCCTGAAGAAGATGCTCGGTGCGGACGACTCGCTCGACGTCTTCGGCGTCCACGGCGTCGGCGGCATTCTCGGCGCCATCCTGACCGGCGTCTTCGTCGATCCGGCGCTGGGCGGGACGGGCGTCTATGACTATGTGGCCAACAAGGTCGGCGACTTCGACATGGCCGCCCAGGTGATCAGCCAGTTGTGGGGTGTCGGTACCGTCATCGTCTGGTCGGGCGTGGTTTCGGCGGTTGCCTACAAGCTGGTGGATATCGTCATCGGTCTGCGGGTGCCGGAAGAGGAAGAGCGCGAAGGCCTCGACCTGACCTCCCATGGCGAAAGCGCCTATCACCACTGAGCAGCGAACCCCTGATGTCTCTCTCCCTTTGGGCACCTTCGGGTGCCCATTTTTTTCCGGTACCCGGCAATGCGGTGGCCGAACCCATTTGTCCCCGATGCCGGCGTCTGTCACCATGATAACTTTAGCTTGTCCAACGTCCCGGCAAGATCCCGTATTGCATTGGAGCACCAGAAAATGAAATTGAGCAAGCCCCGCGGGCGCATCAGTGCGCTCGTTCTCGTGGCTGCGGGCAGCGCCAGCGCGGCGCTGGCGCAAACGCCTCCTGCCAGCATGGCCGACTGTCGCGGCATCGCGGCGAGCATGGAACGCCTGGCCTGCTACGACGCCGTCAGCGGACGTGCCGATGCCGCGTCCACGGGAATTGCGGGCGCACCGGCGGTCGCCACCCCGGCGTCCACCTCATCCGCGGAGGCCAAGCGCGCGGACAGCGATGTGGTGGCGCGTCCGACGGCGACCTCGATGATCGATACCGCATGGGGCTTCGATCCGAACTCGGCCCCCTTCGACATCGGCTTCTACAATGCCAACTATCTGCTTTTCGGCCGCTATTCGGACAACGTCAACAAGGCGCCGTTCTTGCCCCTGGTTCAGGGCGCCGGGCGAGAGCAACTCGATCTCAACGGCACCGAGGCGAAATTCCAGATCAGCTTCAAGGCGCGCGTGTGGACCAGCGACGACCGGCGCTGGGGCCTGTGGGCCGCCTACACCCAACAGAGCCAGTGGCAGTTGTATAACGGCGACACCTCGCGGCCATTCCGCGACAACAACTACATGCCCGAACTGTTCGTCAGTTACCGGCCGGATGTCGACCTTGGCGCCGGCTTCAACTGGAAGCTCCTGAATGTCGGTTACAACCATCAGTCGAACGGTCGCTCCGACCTCTTTGCCGACGGCCGCAACAACGGACTGTCGCGGAGCTGGGACAGGCTCTTCGCCGAGTTCGGCGTCGAGCGCGAAGATCTCGCCTTGTTCGGCACGGTCTGGTACCGCCTGCCGGAAAGTTCGACCAAGGACGACAATCCGGACATCACCGATTACTACGGCCATGGCAAGCTCAGTGCGCTCTACCGCTGGCGGGGCAACACCTTCTCGGGCTCGGTCCGCGGCAACCTGAGGACCGGCAAGGGCGCCGTCGAAGCCGGCTGGTTCTCGCCCCGCCTTTTCGGGCCTCTGCGCGGTTACGTGCAGGTGTTCTCGGGGTACGGTGAAAGCCTGATCGACTACAACTGGAACCAGACGACGATCGGCGCCGGTATCGCCTTGAGCGACGGGCTCTAGGCGCGACCCGGCGGCCTTCCGCATCCCGGCGCCGTTGGCATTGGCGAGGGCGGCACGGGCGACTACCGGTTTTCAGGCAAGGGGTGGATGCAGTTTCGTCCCGCTGCCTTGGCCTCATAGAGCGCATCGTCGGCATTCCCGGTGGCGATGTCGATGGAGTCTTCACCCGGCAGGCATTGGGCGATGCCGATGCTGACCGAGAGCCGGCAGCGGCCGCGATGACTGCGCACGATGATCTTGTTGACTTCCGACCGGATGCGTTCGGCGACCAGGTGGGTGCCCGCGGGCGAGGTGTCCGGCAACAGCAGGCGGAACTCGTCGCCGCCGGCGCGCGCGAAGATGTCCTGTTCGCGCAGATTCTCGTGGACTACCGAAACGAACTGCTTGAGTGCGTTGTCACCGGCGGCGTGGCCCAAACTGTCGTTGATACCCTTGAAGTGATCGATGTCGATCACGACCAGCGCCAGTTCGCCACCGTTGCGGGCCTGGCGCGAAACCTCGTGGCGGGCGAGTTCGTAGAACGTGCGCAGGTTGTAGACACCGGTCAGGAAATCGGTCGCGGCAAGTACTTCCAGACGGCGCTCGAGCGCCTTGCGTTCGGAAATGTCGAGTATCGCGCCGACGATGCCGTCCGGCTCCCCGGCGGGATCGAGGAAGATCGCCTTGTGGAAGACCACGTCATGAAGACTGCCGTCGGCGTGCCGGACCTGCGATTCATAGGACTGTGTCCCGCCCCGGGCCAGGTGCTCGGCATCCGCCCGGTCGTAGATGCGCGCCAGATCTTCGGGGGCGACGTCGAACACGGTCTTGCCGACAATCTCGCCGGCCGCAAGGCCGAGGTACTCGGCGAACGCCTTGTTGCTGGCCGTGTAGCGCCGGTTGCGATCCTTGATGAAGATCGGGATCGGCAGGGTATCCACGGCGGCCCGCAGGCTCAACTGGTGGGCCAGCGCCGACGGCGCGAGCGGTTCCGGCCTGGCGGCGCGGGGACGGTGCGCAAGACGGGTGACCGCCAGATCGATGCGTTCGAGATCGTCCATGGCGCAGCAGTCGGCTGCATCGCCCTGAACGATGCGACGCGCCAGTTCCGGGTTCCAGGGATCGAGCAGAACGATGTGCTGGAAACTGCTCGGGCACATCGCGTGAAATTGCAGCCGCCACTCCGCATAGGCGGCTTCCCCGTCGACTGCCACGAGGACGGCCAGCACCGTATCGGCCTCCGCGCAGTCGCCGGCGCCGGTGTTGGGGTTGACGACAACGAGGCCAGGCAATGCGGGCTGGGGCGCGTGCCTGCTGACGCGCAAGTCGATGAGCAGCAGGCGGCAGGGAGGTTGGGCGACGTCAGGCATGGCTTGATTCCGGATTGGACAGGTTTCATTCTGTGTTCCGGCGGCGGGCGGCGACAGGAAAAATTCCGCACTTGCGGGCGAACATTCGGGCCGATTTCGGTTCGCCGTGAAATATGTCGCGGATCGCTGCGAAAGAGGACTCGCCCCGGCCCGACTCACGGGCGCATCTTCCTGCCTGGAGATCTTCGCGAAACCGAGGGCGCGACGGCTGCGTTCCGTTACCGGGAGCGCCTGTCGCGGATGGCCGTTTGGCGGCTCGCGCCCGTCGGGCGGGCGGCAACCGGTCTAGCGGAAGACCACCGTCTTGTTGCCATGCACCAGCACCCGGTCTTCGAGGTGGTAGCGCAGGCCGCGGGCAAGGACCGTCTTCTCGATGTCCTTGCCGTAGCGGACCATGTCGTCCGGCGAATCGGAATGGTCGATGCGGATCACGTCCTGCTCGATGATCGGGCCGGCGTCGAGCTCGCTGGTCACGTAGTGGCAGGTCGCGCCGATCAGCTTGACGCCCCGCTGGTAGGCCTGGTGGTAGGGCCTGGCGCCGACGAAGCTGGGCAGGAAGGAATGGTGGATGTTGATGACGCGCGCGGCCAGCGCGTCGGACAGTTCGGGCGGCAGGATCTGCATGTAGCGCGCGAGCACCATCGTGTCACCGCGCACGTCCTCGAAGATGCGCTGGATCTCGGCGTTCGCCGCCGACCGGTTGTCGGGGTCGACCGGCACATGATGGAAGGGGATGCCGTGCCACTCGACGAAGCCGCGGAAGGTGTCGTGGTTGGAGATCACGCACGGGATCTCGACGTCGAGCTCCTTCGCCTGCCAGCGCGCGAGCAGGTCGTAGAGGCAGTGCTCCTGCTTCGACACCAGCACGACGACGCGCTTCTTGACCGAGCTGTCGGTGATCCGCCAGGTCATCTCGAGCGGCCCGGCGACCTCGCGGCGGAAGCGTTCGCGGAATTCGGCGAGCAGGAAGGGCAGCGTGTCCGCCCTGACCTCCAGGCGCATGAAATACTGCCCGGTGATCGCGTCGGCATGGAAGCGCGATTCGAGAATCCAGCCGCCGTTCGCGGCGATGAAGCCGGATACGCGGGCGATGATGCCGACCTGGTCGGGGCAGGAGGCGGAGAGTGTGTAGAAACGGTCGTGATGCATGTTCTTCCTGGAGTTGCGGGGTTCTGGCTGGCGGTCGCTTGCGCGGAGTTTGCCGGCAACCAGCCACCAGCTACCGGCAACTGGCGAATGCCTTGTCGATCTCGTTGCGCAGTTCGTCGTAGCCGAGCGTGACCGGAAACTGCGGAAACTCGCGGCTGACGTTCTCCGGCGGGTGGAAGAGGATGCCCCTGTGGGCCTCCTTGAGCATGGCCGTGTCGTTGTAACTGTCGCCGGCGGCGACGATCGTGAAGTTCAATTCCTTGAAGCGCCTGACCGCCTCGCGCTTCTGGTCCGGCATGCGCAACTGGTAG
>CAZKSD010000212.1:0-4625 GCA_964555315.1 uncultured Dechloromonas sp. | reverse complement strand
TCTGCCATCATGGTCAGCGCAGCCTGCAGGTGGCGATGTTCCTCGAACGCCAGGGTTATTCGTCGCCGATCAACCTGACCGGCGGCGTCAGCGCCTGGGCTGACGAAGTCGCCCCCGACTTGCCCCGTTATTGAGGACGCGATGAAAAGACTCGTCTGGTTGCTGGTCACGCCCTTCCTGGCATCGCCGCTGCGGGCCGCCGACTTGATGCAGATTTATCGCGAGGCGCAGGCCAACGACGCCGCCTACGCAGCCGCCCGCGCCACGGTCGAAGCCGGACGCGAACGGACACCGCAGGCGCTCGCCGGTCTCCTGCCGACGATCGGGATTTCGGGCAACACCCAGTGGAACGAGAACGATATTTCCTTGCGGAAATCGACCACCACCGACAACGTCAAATTCAACAGCAACGGCTACACGCTGACCTTGACCCAGCCGCTGTTCCGCTGGCAGAACTGGGTCGCCTACGACCAGTCGAAATTCCAGGTCGCCCAGGCCGAAGCCAATTTCGTCCAGGCCGGGCAGGATCTGATCCTGCGCGTTGCCCAAGCCTATTTCGACGTGCTCTATGCCAATGAAAACCTCAAGGCAGTGCGCGCCAACAAGGTTTCTATCGAACAGCAACTCGAGTCGGCAAAACGCAATTTCGAGGTCGGCACATCGACCATCGTCGACGCCCAGGAAGCGCAGGCCCGCTTCGACTTGGCAATCGCACAGGAAATCGCCGCCGAGAGCGACGTCGAGGTCAGGCAGCGGACGCTGCAGGCAATCATCGGCAAGGAACCGGGCGCGCTCGCGCCCTTTCGAAGGGATGCGGAAATACCGCAACCGCAACCTGCCGACATGAAGAAGTGGGCAGCCGCAGCCGAAAACGACAACATCAACGTCCAGTTGCAGATGGCGGCGCTGGAGATAGCCTCGCGCGAGGTCGACCGGCAACGCGCCGGACACTATCCGACGGTCGATCTGGTCGCCAACAAGGGATCGACAACCGCGCTCGCCTCGGCCGGCCTCGGCCTGGTCGACTCCGATTTCAGGAGCATCGGCATTCAGGTGAACCTCCCGATTTTCCAGGGCGGACAAGTGGTTTCCCGCCAGCGCGAGGCCAGCGCCAACCGTTCGGCCGCCGAATCGAATCTCGAGCAGGCCCGGCGCAACGCAGCCCTCCAGGCCCGCCAGCAGTACCTCGGCGCCACCAACGGGCTGGCGCAGGTCCGCGCTCTCAAGGCCGCCCTGATCTCGTCGCAATCGTCGCTGGAATCCAACCGCCTTGGCTTCGAAGTCGGCGTGCGCATCAACATCGACGTGCTCAATGCCGACAACCAGGTCTACGTTACCCGCCGCGACCTGGCGAAGGCGGTGCTCGAAACGCTGATGTCGCAACTCCGGCTGAAGGCTGCGGTGGGCACCCTGAGCGAGGACGACGTGGTGGCCGCCAACGCGCTGCTCGACCCCGGCGCTACCCGGTAATCGCCGAACGGATCAGCGCCAGCGTCCGCGCGCCGGCGCCGCGATGGGACGCGGCAAAGCCCGTGGCCGCGGCCCGCATTTTCCCGAGTTCGCTGGCATCGCCCAATGCTCGGCAGACGGTCCCCACAAGCGCTTCCGCATCCGGCACCCGCAATGCGGCGCCGGCGGCGATGGCGTCGGCGGTCGCCTGCTGAAAATTGAAAGTGTGCGGGCCGACGACCACCGGACAGCCGCAGGCGGCAGCCTCGATCAGGTTCTGACCGCCGAGCGGCAACAGGCTGCCGCCGATGAAGGCGATGTCCGCCAGGCTGTAGTAGGCGGCCATTTCGCCCATGCTGTCCCCCAGCCACACCGGCGTCTCCGGACCGGGCAGGCGGTCGCTGCGCCGGACGAAGTCGATGCCGAGCCTGGTCAGCAGCGCCGCAACTTCCGCGAAGCGCTGCGGATGGCGCGGCACCAGGACGAGCAGCGCCCGTGACGCGGCAATTCTCCGCCATGCTTCCAGCACCAGCGCCTCTTCTCCCTCCCGCGTGCTGGCCGCCAGCCACACGGGGCGGCCGCCGAGCGCCGCGCGCCAGGTCTTGCCGAGAGCGATCCTTTCGGGCGCCGGCGTGACATCGAATTTGAGGTTGCCACAGACGCTCACGTTGCCCGCGCCGAGCTGCGCGATCCGCCGCGCATCACCGGGCGTCTGCGCGGCGACGGCGCCGAGGGCGGAGAAGGCCGGGCGGGCCAGCGCGGCAACCTTCCCGTAGGCGCGCGCCGAGCGCTCGGAAAGCCGCGCGTTGGCGAGAACTACCGGCACGCCCCGGCGCTTCGCGGCGGCCAGCAGATTCGGCCAGATCTCGGTTTCCATCAGCACCCCGAAGCTTGGCGAAAAGTGCCGGAAAAAGCGGTCGACCGCATCCGGATAGTCGTAGGGAAGATAAGCCTGCATCACCTTGTCGCCGTAGACTTCGCTGCCCGCCGCGCGGCCGGTCGGCGTCATGCAGGTCAGCAGGATCCGGTGTTCCGGCCATGCCGCCTGCAAGGCTTCGATCAGCGGCTGCGCGGCGCGGGTCTCGCCAACCGAAACGGCATGCACCCAGATCAGCCTTGCGGGTGCCGCGACGCCATGGAACGCCCAGCGTTCGCGCAGATGGTGCAGGTACTCGGGCTGTTTGCGGGCACGCCAAAGCAGCCGCAGCAGGATCAGCGGGGTCGCCAGATAGATGATCAGGCTGTAAAGCAGGCGCGCCATCAGCGACGTCCCGGCGGCAATGCCGCGAATGCCGGGTCCGGCATCGCCATTCGCGGACTGGCAATCGCGGGCCGGCGACCGCTGTCGCCGCCCGGGGGAAGATCGTCCATCGCGTCACCGAACGAGGAACTTTTCACGGTCAGGATGGGCATCGGCAAATAGAATGACGACTTATCGAAGGCGCCATTATAGATGCCCGCCCCCCCAGCCGCCTTTCGTTGCCACGGCCGCGACTGAGCGTTGGCTGGTCGAGCGGCATCGAAGAATGGTCGAACCCCCTACTCCTTTGCTGCGCTGCGGTAAAATTCCCACTTTCCTGCAAGAGGTTGACCCGTGAAAATCCTCGTCACCGGCGCCGCCGGTTTCATCGGCATGACCACCTCGCTGCGCCTGCTGGCGCGCGGCGACGAGGTCGTCGGCCTCGACAACCTCAACGACTATTACGCGGTCAGCCTCAAGGAAGACCGCCTCGCCCGCCTGACGCCCCACGCCAATTTCCGCTTCGTCAAAGTCGACGTTGCCGACCGCGCCGGCATGGAAGCGCTGTTCGCTGCTGAAAGATTCGACAAGGTCATCCACCTCGCCGCCCAGGCCGGTGTCCGTTATTCGCTGCAGAATCCGCACGCCTACATCGAAAGCAACGTCGTCGGCTTCACCAACATTCTCGAAGGATGCCGCCACAACAAGGTGCGGCACCTGGTCTACGCATCCAGTTCCAGCGTCTACGGCGGCAACACCAGCATGCCGTTCTCCGAGCATGACAGCGTCGACCATCCGATCAGCCTCTATGCCGCCACCAAGAAGGCCAACGAGCTGATGGCGCACACCTACAGCCATCTCTACGGCCTGCCGACCACCGGCCTGCGCTTCTTCACCGTCTATGGCCCGTGGGGGCGGCCGGACATGGCGCTGTTCCTGTTCACCCGGGCCATCCTCGAAGGGCGGCCGATCGACGTCTTCAATCACGGCAACATGCAGCGCGACTTCACCTACGTCGACGACATCGTCGAAGGCGTCATCCGCGTCGTGGACAAGACGGCTGCGGTCAACCCGGAATATGACCCGATTTCCGCGGACCCGGCGACCAGCAACGCCCCCTACCGCGTTTTCAACATCGGCAACAACAATCCGGTGCAGTTGCTCGATTTCATCGGCGCCATCGAAGATGCCCTTGGAATGAAGGCGGAAAAGCGCCTGTTGCCGCTGCAGGACGGCGATGTGCCGGCGACCTACGCCAATACCGACCTGCTCAACGACTGGGTCGGCTTCGTCCCCGGCACCAGTGTCCGGGAAGGCGTCGGCCGCTTCGTCGCCTGGTATCGCGATTACTACAGAACCTGAGGAACAGTCGCGGCGGCGCTTGCCGTGCCGTCCGCATAACCATCAACGCCAAGACACGGGAACCGGGAATTCATGGCAACTTACGCCATCGGCGACATTCAGGGCTGCTTCGACTCATTCCGGACGCTGCTCGACGCCTGCAATTTCGATCCGGCCAGCGACCGCCTGTGGCTGGTCGGCGACCTGGTGAATCGCGGCCCGAAGTCGCTGGAAACGCTGCGCCTGGTCAAGTCGTTCGGTTCTTCGGCGGTTACGGTGCTGGGCAACCACGATTTGTACCTGCTGATGGTCGCCGAGGGCGGCGCCGAATTCCGCGGCAAGGGCGACACCTTGCAGGAAATACTCGACGCGCCCGACTGCGCCGAGTTGCTCGAATGGCTGCGCCAGCAGCCGCTCTGCCACACCGAAGGCGACTACTGCCTGGTCCACGCCGGCCTGCTGCCGCAGTGGTCCGCCGCCCGCGCCCGCGAACTGGCGGGCGAGGTGGAAGCCGCCCTGCAGGGACTCGGGTACCGGGAGTTCATTCTCAACCTCTGGGGCAGCAAGCCGACCGCCTGGTCCGACGATCTCGTCG
>CAZKSD010000211.1:0-4674 GCA_964555315.1 uncultured Dechloromonas sp. | reverse complement strand
ACCTGGCCGAGGAGGGTAACATCCTTCAGGTACTTCTGGACGGTACCCTCGGCGATCTTATCGAGCATTGCTTCCGGCTTGCCGGCTTCGCGGGCTTTTTCGACAGCGATCCGGCGCTCGGTATCGAGCAGATCGGCAGGCACCCCCGAAGCATCGAGCGACTTCGGCTTGGAGGCGGCGATGTGCATCGCCAGATCCTTGCCCAGTTGGTCGTCGCCACCGATGACGTCGACCAGCACGCCGATCTTCGAGCCACCGTGAACGTAGTAGGCCAGCTTGCCGCTGGCCTCGATGCGTGCGAAGCGGCGGAGCGCCATGTTCTCGCCGATCTTGCCGACCAGCGCGGTGCGCGTGGTCTCCACCGTGCCCTCGCCCATCGGCAGCGCCGACAGCGCCGCCACATCGGCCGGATTGCGGGTTGCCACCAGTTCGGCGCAACCCTTCGCCAGGGCAATGAATTCGTCGTTCTTGGCGACGAAATCGGTTTCGCTATTCACTTCGACGAGGGCTCCAAGCGCGCCGTCAGCGGAAAGGTAGAGGCCGACCACGCCTTCCGCGGCAATGCGCGTCGCCGCCTTGGTTGCCTTGTTGCCGAGCTTGACGCGGAGGATTTCCTCCGCCTTGGCCATGTCGCCGTCAGCCTCGGTCAGGGCCTTCTTGCATTCCATCATGGGCGCGTCGGTCTTGCCGCGCAGTTCGGACACCATGCTTGCGGTAATTGCCGCCATACTTGTTCTCCTGATTTCTTCAAACCGGCGGGGCTGCCGGCCCCGCCCCTGCAGACTTACTCCGCCAGTTCGTCCTGGACTTCGACAAACTCGTCGTCGCCGCCGGCAGCGACGATTTCCTGGACGACCTGGCTGCGGCCTTCGAGGATCGCGTCAGCAACGCCGCGGGCGTACAACTGGATGGCACGGGACGAGTCATCGTTGCCCGGGATGACATAGTTGACGCCAACCGGTGAATGATTGGTATCGACGACACCGATGATCGGGATGCCGAGCTTGCCGGCTTCGGTGATCGCGATCTTGTGGTAGCCGACGTCGATGACGAAGATGGCATCCGGCAGACCGGGCATGTCCTTGATGCCGCCGATGGACTTCTGGAGCTTTTCCAGTTCGCGCCGGAAGTTCAGCGCCTCCTTCTTGGGCATGCGCTCGAGGTCGCCCGCCTCGACCGCCAGCTCCATGTCCTTGAGGCGCTTGATCGAGGTCTTGACCGTCTTGAAGTTGGTCAGCATGCCGCCCAGCCAGCGCTGGTCAACGTAGGGGGCACCGGCGCGTTGCGCTTCCTCGGCAATGATTTCGCGGGCCTGGCGCTTGGTGCCGACGAACAGAATGGTGCCGCGGTTGGCGGAAAGCTTCCTGACGAAGCCCATGGCTTCGTTGTACTTGGCCAGGGTCTGTTCGAGGTTGACGATGTGAATCTTGTTGCGGGCGCCGAAGATGTACGGAGCCATCTTGGGGGACCAGAAACGGGTCTGGTGACCGAAGTGAACACCGGCCTCCAGCATTTGACGCATGGTTACGGACATACGAAACTCCTTTAAGGGTTGAACCGCCACCCGCCTGAAACGCCCGCCATTCTTGTATTCTGGCGGACACCCTTAATCGGCGGATGTGTGGATTGATTGCACGCAGAGCGCCTGCAACCGCTTCTTCGAGACTTTTTCATCGCGAAAAAACTTTTGAATTATAGCATTGCCGGGCTCTGCGAAGGAAGCTAATAGCCGTTCTGTTTCAGCGCAAGCAACTGCAGCATGCGCACGAGATAGGGTTGCCAGTCCGGCATCCGCAAGCCGAACTCCTTCTCCAAACGCCCGCAGTCGAGCCGGGAATTGGCCGGGCGCGCGGCAGCGGTCGGATACTCGCTGCTGGGAATGGCGATGATCGCCTCCGGCTTCAGGCGCAGGTCGAACCCCGGCGTCGCCCCCGCCAGATCGACGATGGCGTGGGCAAATTGGTGCCAACTGACCGGTCGACCGCAACAGAGGTTGTAGCGGCGCTGCGTCTCGCGGTTCATCGCGTGACCCTGACGCAGCATTGCCAGCACGATGCCGGTCACGGTCGCGATCAGTGCCGCCGGCGTCGGCGAGCCGACCTGATCGCTGACCACATTCAGTGTCCGCTGCTCGCGCGCCAGGCGCAGGATGGTCTTGACGAAATTCCCGCCGCGCGCGCCGAAAACCCAACTCGTCCTGAAGATGACCGACTTGCACCCCGCAGCCCGGATTGCCTCCTCCCCCGCCAGCTTGCTGACACCGTAGACGCCCAGCGGACCGGTCGGGTCACTCTCTATGTAGGGCGCCGGCTTCGTGCCGTCAAAGACATAATCCGTCGAGTAATGGACCAGCAATGCGCCAAGCCTTGCCGCCTCCTGCCCCAGGACGCCCGGCGCCTCCCCGTTGATGCGCATGGCCAGTTCCGGTTCGGCCTCGGCGCGATCAACCGCGGTGTAAGCCGCCGCGTTGACGATGACCGATGGGGCAATCTGCCTGACCAGCAGGCGCAGGCGATCGAGATCGGTCAGGTCGCAGTCGGCATGGCCGCAGGTGATGACCGGCCCATGCGGCGCCAGCGAGCGCTGCAACTGCCAGCCAACCTGGCCGTCCTTGCCGAGGAGAAGGATGCTCATCGCTTGCCAACCGGAATACTGAAAGGCGAAATTATGCCACCCGCGCCGCCAGCTTTGAGAATGACTTCCAATCCTTTATCCTTGGCGCCCTCCCAACCGTTCTGCCCGCCCCCGAAAATGAGCATTTCCATCAAGACGCCGCAAGAAATCGAAAAGATGCGCGTTGCCGGGCGCCTTGCCTCCGAGGTGCTCGACTACATCGAACCCTTCGTCAGGGCTGGCGTGACAACCAATGAACTGGATCGCCTCTGCCACGACTACACGGTCAACGTGCAGGGCGCCATTCCCGCGCCGCTGGATTACGCGCCCAAGGGCTACAACCCCTACCCGAAATCGATCTGCGCCTCGGTCAATCATCAGGTCTGCCACGGTGTGCCCGGCGACCGCGTGCTCAAGAACGGCGACATCGTCAATCTCGACGTCACTCCGATCAAGGATGGCTACCACGGGGACACCAGCCGCATGTTCCTGATCGGCGATGCCTCAATCCAGGCCAGGCGCCTCTGCGAAATCACCTTCGAATGTCTGTGGCTGGGCATTTCAGTGGTCCGCCCCGGCGGCCACATCGGCGACATCGGCGCCATTATCCAGAAACATGCGGAAAGGAACGGCTACTCGGTTGTCCGGGAGTATTGCGGGCACGGCATCGGCGCCAAGTTCCACGAGGATCCGCAGGTGACCCACTACGGCAAGGCAGGCACCGGCGCATTGATGGAACCCGGGATGATCTTCACCATCGAGCCGATGATCAACGCCGGCAAGGCCGGCATCCGCGAGATGGCCGACGGCTGGACCATCGTCACCAAGGATCACAGCCTCTCCGCGCAATGGGAACATACGGTTCTCGTTAGCGAAACCGGCCACGAAGTCCTGACGCTCTCGGCCGGCGCCCGACCGAAACCCGACTGGATCACCTGATGGGCATCGACGTCGCGGTGCTGCGCAACGAGGTCAAGGCAGGGCAGGAAGCCCTGCGCAAGGATTATGCGCAGACCAACGATGCCGCGGCCCTGCTCGCGAATCGCTGCCGGATGGTCGACGACGTCCTGACCCGGCTGTGGACCAGCCTCGACTTTCCCGCCTCGCTGACGCTAGCCGCGGTTGGCGGCTATGGACGCGGGGAACTCTACCCGGCCTCCGACATCGACCTGCTGATCCTGCTTCCGCAGGAACCCGGTGCTGCGGTCCAGGAAAAACTGGAGACGCTGGTCGGCAACTTCTGGGACACCGGGCTCGAAATCGGGCACAGCGTGCGCACGATCCAGGAATGCCTCGACGCGGCAGCCACCGACATCACCGTCCAGACAGCCCTGCTCGAATCCCGTCTGCTGACCGGCAACCGGGACCTGTTCTCCGCCTTCGAGAAGCGACTGCGCGGCAACCTCGACCCGCTCGTCTTTTTCGAGCGCAAGCGACTCGAGCAGCAGGAACGACACCTGCGCTACAACGAGACGCCGTACAGCCTGGAACCCAATTTCAAGGAAGCGCCGGGCGGCCTGCGCGACCTGCAGGCCATCTTCTGGACGGCGCATGCGGCCGGTTACGGCAGGACCTGGGCCGACCTCGAGCGGCACGGCTTCCTGACTGGCGAGGAATGCCGGCTTGCCCGGTGCTGCGAGGAGTACCTGCAACACCTGCGCATTCGCCTGCACCTGATGGCGGGGCGGCGTGAGGACCGCCTGCTGTTCGATTACCAGAACGCGCTGGCGACTGAGTACGGACTCGAATCGACCGCCGCCAGGCGCGCCTCGGAACAGTTGATGCAGGGCTACTACCGCAACGCCAAGGGCATCACTCTCGCCAACACGATATTGCTGCAGAACATCGGCGCGGCGCTGGCGCCGGAAAGCGAGCAGATGCCGCAGCCGATCGACGAACATTTCCAGGCTGTCGGCGGGCTGCTCGACATCCGCGACGACGCTGTCTTCGATGGCGATCCGGCGCTGATTCTCGACACCTTCCTGGTCATGCAGGAAAACTCCGATCTCCACGGCCTGACCGCCCGCACCCTGCGCGCCCTGTGGCGGGCGCGTGAACTGA
>CAZKSD010000210.1:0-4676 GCA_964555315.1 uncultured Dechloromonas sp. | reverse complement strand
GGCAGAGGTCGGCGACGACGCAGCGGCCGCATTCGGGCTGGCGCGCCTTGCACACATAGCGCCCGTGCAGGATCAGCCAGTGATGCGCGTCCCTGGCGAATTGCGGCGGCGTGACCTTGAGCAGCTTCTCTTCGACTTCGAGCGGGGTCTTGCCGGGCGCGAGGCCGGTCCGGTTGCCGACGCGGAAAATGTGGGTGTCGACGGCGATCGTCGGCTGGCCGAAGGCGGTGTTGAGGACGACGTTGGCGGTCTTGCGCCCGACGCCGGGCAGCGCCTCGAGCGCCGCGCGCTCCGCGGGGACCACGCCGCCATGCCGCTCGACCAGCAGCCGGCAGGTGGCGATGACATTCCTCGCCTTGGTGCGGAACAGGCCGATGGTCTTGATGTACCCGGCGAGGCCCTCCTCGCCGAGCGCCAGCATCGCCTCCGCGGTCGGGGCAACGGGAAAGAGCTGCGCCGTCGCCTTGTTGACACTGACATCGGTCGCCTGCGCCGAGAGGATGACGGCGACCAGCAACTGGAACGGGGTCGCGTAGGCCAGTTCGGTCGTCGGCGCCGGGTTGACTGCCGCCAGGCGGGAATAGAATTCGGCGATCTGGGTCTTGTTCACGGGGCGGCTGGATCGGCGGTTTGACGGTGCCCGATTCTACCTGACGCGGACATTTCGCGTTGCGCCGCGTAAGAACCGGGTTGAGCGCGGCGACTGTCGGAAATACTTACAACGGGAGGCCGCGCCGGTCGCGCGCGGAACGGACAATCACGAACAATCAACGGTGTACCGCAGCGGGTGCGATTCTTGCATATTGTCGCCCAGAGATGGCGGCACGACAAATTCGGGAGAGTTGCCGGGTCGGCCGGTTGCCGCGAACGGGTTGGCCATTCAGGTGAATGGCATTTGACACGATGTTTTCGAAAGGGGGGGTACACAATGAAAAAGCTTCTTGCCGGCATGGCGCTGATTGTCGCCGCCGGCCTGCCGGTCGCGGCGAACGCCTCGTTGCAGGAACTGACCAACCTGTACGTCTTTGGCGACAGTCTTTCCGACGGCGGGAACAGCGGGCTGGTCAGCCAGCAAGCCACGGGTGGCGCCCTGACCTTTCCGCCGCCGCCCTATTACAACGGCCAGTATTCCAACGGCCCGGTCGCCGTCGAATACCTGTGGCAGGCCTACAACCCGGGCAGCACCAGCTTCACGCCATCGCTTGCCGGAGGCACCAACTACGCGATCGGCGGCGCCACGAGCGGGGTGGCGAACTACAATTCGGTCAACACCAACGTTCCCGGATTTCTGCAACCCGCTTACGACAACCTCGGCAACAACTGGCAATTGCAGACATTCACGGCTCAACACCCGGTCTTTGATCCGGCGACCTCGCTGTTCGTCGTCTGGCTGTTCCCGAACGACTTGTTCAATTACGCCCAGACAGGGCAACTCCCCGGCACGGCGACGGGTTCTCCGGGCGGTGCCGGGACCGTGGACCAGCTTGTCGCGAACGGCGTCGGCAACATCCTGACGACGGTTCAATATCTGGCGTCGTTGGGCGCGCAGCATTTCCTGGTGCCCAACATGCCCGATCTCGGCAGCACGCCGGGCTACATCGGTACGCCGGGAGCGGCCCAAATGACGGCGCTGAGCAGCGCCTTCGATTTCTACCTCGGTCAGGGGCTGACCGCGCTTGACGCGGCGCTGACATCGGCCGAGATTGTCCAGTTCGATACCTTCGGGGTATTGAACAGGATTCTCGCCAATCCCGGCGCCTACGGCTTCGAAGTTACCGACAAGGCCTGTGTCGATAATCTCGCGAGCGGCCTGTGCAATCCGGGAAACTGGGACAAGTGGGTGTTCTGGGATTCGGCACACCCGACCACCAGTGCGCACGCGCTTCTTGGCCGGGAGTTCGCCGCATCCGTTCCCGAGCCCGGTACGGTCTTCCTGCTGGCAATCGCCCTCTTGGCGATGGCCGTGTCGCGCAGGCGCGCGGCGCCGTAGTCCGCGGCGGTCCGCTTCGGAGCCCCGCCGCGGCGGGGCTTCTGCTTTCCCGGGGTAGGCGCCGACCGGTGCGCGGCAAGCGCGCGTGGGAGCGTCGGCATCTCCACGCAGTTCCGTGGAAGCGATGCCCGGCGAAGAATTCAGCGCTCGCTCGTTCGCGATGAACGATGGCAGCGATGCTACCCGAGCAGCGCCACCGACTTGATCTGCGCGCACAGCGCGAGGCCGGGGCGGATCTCGAGGCGGTGCGCCGAGCGCTGGGTGATGCGGGCCAGCAGCGGGTTGCCGGCGACGTCGAGACGGACCATGACGTGGCCCGGCGTGGAGGTGGCGGCGAGGTCGACGACGCGCGCGGCGACGCAGTTGAGGATGCTGACCCGGGTTTGCGGAACCAGCGCCAGGCTGACGTCGCGGGCGAGGATGCGGCAGCGGAGCGGCGTGCCGACCGGCTCGCCGCGGCGCGAGACATGGATGTGGCCACCGGGGAATTCGAGCCGGGTCAGTTCGTCCACCTCGTGTTCGGCGACGACGGTTTCGATGACGACGCCGGCATCGTCGGCGAAGGCGGCAGGCAGGTCGATGCGTCCCAGCACGGCGTTGAGCGGCCCGCTGGCGATGGCCCTGCCGCGGTCGAGGAGGACGATGTGGTCGGCGAGGCGGGCGACCTCGTCGTGGGCGTGGCTGACGTAGATGACCGGGATCGCCAGTTCGCGGTGCAGTCGCTCCAGGTAGGGCAGGACTTCGCGCTTGCGCGCGAGGTCGAGTCCGGACAGCGGCTCGTCCAGCAGCAGGATCCGCGGCGCGGCGAGGAGGGCGCGGGCAATGGCGACGCGCTGGCGCTCGCCGCCGGACAACCGGCCGGGCATGCGTTCGAGCAGGTGGGCGATGCCGAGCATCCCGGCGACATCCGGCAGGGCGAAGCCGTCTGTCGCGGTCGACGCCCGTTTTTGACCGAATTCCATGTTGCCGCGCACCGACAGGTGCGGAAACAGGCTGGCTTCCTGGAATACCATGCCCAGGTTGCGGCGGTGGGTCCTTACGAAAAGCCCCCTGGACTCGTCCTGCCAGACGGTGTCGCCGATGGCGACCAGGCCGTCCGCGGCGCGCTCGAGGCCGGCCATGGCGCGCAGGCAGGTCGTCTTGCCCGAGCCGGACGCGCCGAACAGGGCGGTGACGCCGCTCCCGGGCAGGGTCAGGTCGACCGCGAGCGTGAAGTCGCGGCGGTCGACCCGGAAGCGGGCGCGAATTTCCGAACTCATGCGACCTTTTTCCGCGCCGGGTTGAACGTGTACAGCGCCAGCAAAACGACGAAGCTGAACAGCAGCATGCCGGCGGCGAGCCAGTGCGCCTGCGCGTATTCCAGCGCCTCGACGTGGTCGTAGATCTGCACCGAGACGACGCGCGTCTCGCCGGGGATGTTGCCGCCGATCATCAGCACGACGCCGAATTCGCCGACGGTATGGGCAAAGCCGAGGATCGCGCCGGAGATGAATCCCGGCCGGGCGAGCGGCACCGCCACCGACCAGAAGGCATCCCACGGGCTGGCGCGCAGCGTGGCGGCGGCTTCCAGCGGGCGCTCGCCGATCGCCTCGAAGGCGTTCTGGATCGGCTGGACGACGAAGGGCAGCGAATAGAACACCGAGGCGATGACCAGGCCGGGGAAGGTGAACGGCAGCAGCCCGATGCCCAGCCATTGCGTGAGTTGCCCGACCGGGCCATGCGGCCCCATGGCGACCAGCAGGTAGAAGCCGAGGACGGTCGGCGGCAGCACCAGCGGCAGCGCGACGACGGCGCCGACGACGCCCTTCAGCCGCGAGCGCGTGCGCGCCAGCCACCAGGCGATCGGCGTGCCGACAAGCAGCAGCAGGATGGTGACGACGCTGGCCAGCCTCAGTGTCAGCCAGACCGCGGCGAGGTCGGGGGAGTCCATGAGCGATTCGGGAGTCAGGGCAAGTCTAGCCGAAGGAGTTGATGACGGTCTGCGCCTTTTCGCTCTTCAGGTAATTCAGCGGGGCAATCGCTGCCGGCTTGTCCTTGCCTATTGCCGGATGCCCGAAGCCGCCATTCTTGAGGATTTCGCCCGCGGCATCGACGCGCTTCGGGTCGGCCGACCAAAGCGCCAGCTTGCCGGTGCTGCCAAAAGCCAGGCTGGGCTTGCGCCCGGTATCGCGCTCGAAAAGCACGGAAATCACCTGCATCGGGCCTGTGAAATCCGACGCGACTGCAATCTTGACTTCTCCGGCGCTGGCCGTGGTGATGGTCAAGGTTGTCAGCAGGAGTGGCCGAACAAAAAGCATTTTGAAATTTCCTGAAAATGTCTTGAAAAGCAGCGTTCATCAAATTGCCGCCAGGCGTCGCCGCGCCCCCACCCGTGGCGCCTGCCGAACTCTGCGTGGCGAGCCAGCCGGTATGACCGGGCCGTACCCGGCGCGCCGCGCTACCCCGGCGTTGATCGTGGCGCGGGACCCTTGCCGAGCAGCCGGAACTAAAACCGCATCTGCAGGTGCAGCAGCAGGTAGCTGACGCCGATCACCGTCACCAGCGCTCCGGCGACCAGCGGGATGCCGAACCTGGCGAACGAGGCCGAGGTGTAGCCGCCGGGCTGCATGACCATCAGGTTGGACTGGTGGCTGAACGGATTGATGAAGGTGAACGAGATGCAGGTTCCGATCAGCGCCAGGAGCGT
>CAZKSD010000209.1:0-4712 GCA_964555315.1 uncultured Dechloromonas sp. | reverse complement strand
TGTCGGTGCGCCAGATGACGATGCTGGCCGAAGACCGCAATGTGGCGATGGCGCGGGTCATCGAGAATTCCCTTGGCGTGCCGCTGGCCGGCCTGATGGCGGCATCGGTGGGCATCGACGCCTCGATGCTCGAGGCGTCGGACGAATCGCAGGAGATGCAGACCAGGGTCGGCGCACTGCTGGACGGCACGGGGGTGGCCAAGGTCCGGATCTACAATCGCCTCGGGGTGACGATCTTTTCGACCGATGTGGCGCAGGTCGGGGAAAGCCGGCCCGACAGTCCCGGATTCAAGTCCGCGCTCGCTGGTTCGGTGACCAGCGGCCTGAGCCATCACGAGACGGTGGAAACGCTCGATGGTACCCGCTCGAACATCGATCTGCTGGCCAGCTACGTGCCTATTTCCAGCGAGGGCAGGGCGGTCGAGGGCGTGTTCGAGATCTATCAGGATGTGACGCCGTTCATGACTCCGTTCCGGCAGGGGCTGTGGCTGATCACGGCGGTTGTCGTCGCTGTCTTCGCCCTGCTGTTCTTCGCGCAGTTCCTGGTGGTACGGCGGGCTCAGGGCATCCTCTACGACCAGGCGGAGCGAATCGAGGCGGCGCGCAGTACGCTGGAGGTCCAGGTCGACGCGCGGACCGAGGAGTTGCGACGCTCCAACCGCCAGCTCGAGGGCGAGATCATCGAACGCCGCCAGGCCGAGAGCAAGCTGAACTATCTCGCCTACCATGATCCCTTGACCGGTCTGGCCAACCGCCGCTATTTCATCGAGCGCCTGGAGGCCAGCCTGATCGATGCCGCCCGGAAAAATCACCGCGTGGCGGTCCTGTTCATCGATCTCGACCAGTTCAAACAGGTCAACGATTCGCTCGGCCACGGGGTTGGCGACGAATTGCTGGTTTCGGTAGCCGCCGGCCTGTGCGAGCACGTCCGGCTGATCGACATGCTGGCGCGGCTCGGCGGTGACGAGTTCATCTGCGTCATGGAAGCGGTGCGCACCGACGAGGAGGTCGAGATGCTGGCGCGCGAGGTTATCGGCGCCTTTGAGTTGCCGTTCCGCCTCGGCGAGCACGAACTCTTCCTTTCGGCTTCGGTGGGCATCAGCGTATTTCCCAACGATGGCAGCTCGGTCGACGACCTCCTGCGCAATGCCGATAGTGCGATGTATCGCGCCAAGGCGATGGGGCGTGGCCATTTCCATTTCTATACGCCGGAAATGACGCGTGACGCCCAGGAACGGATACAGATCGAGATGCTGTTGCGCCGTGCACTGGGCAATGGCGAACTCTCCGTTCATCTGCAGCCGCAGGTCGAAGCCGAGAGCGGGCGTCTGGTCGGCGCCGAGGCGCTGGTCCGCTGGGACAGCCCCGAACTGGGGAACGTACCCCCGGCGCGCTTCATTCCGCTGGCCGAGGATTCGGGCATCATCATCGCGCTGGGCACCTGGGTCCTGCGCGAGACCTGCCGTCAGGTCATGAAATGGCATGCGAGCGGCTTCGAACTGCCGCAGGTCTCGGTGAATCTCTCCGTAAAGCAGCTCGAGCGACCCGAATTCGTCGATACCCTGCTGGAAATTCTCGATGAAACCGGCATCGAGCCTTCCCGGCTCAAGCTCGAGATCACCGAGTCGGTGGTCATGGCCGTCGATGATGCCTTCTCGCTGCTCGATCGCCTGCGCAAGATCGGCATCAGCCTGGCGCTCGACGACTTCGGTACCGGCTATTCGTCGCTCAGTTACCTGAAGATGCTGCCGGTGCAGCAGCTCAAGATCGACCGTTCGTTCGTGACCGGCATCGGCAGCAATCCGGAAGACGAGGCGATCATCCGTTCGGTGATGGCGCTCGCCCAGAGTCTCGACTTCGAAGTCGTGGCAGAGGGGGTCGAGACCGCCGAGCAGGCGGCGTTTCTGAAAGCGTCAGGCTGCCATCAACTGCAGGGCTTCCTGCACGGAACCGCCGTGGCGCCTGCGGAATTCCGCGCGCGCTGGTCCAGCCTGCCGAGATGACCGGGCTTGGCTGGCGGCTGCTCGGCAGGGAACTGCGTTCGGGCGAGCTCCGTTTGCTTCTCGCCGCACTGGTGGTCGCCGTCGCGGCCGTGACGGCGGTCGGATTCTTCACCGACCGGGTTCGCCTGGCGCTGGAGCAGGAAGCGCGACAACTCATCGGCGGCGACCTGCTGCTGATCTCCGATCATCCGTGGCCGGAGCCAGTCCGCGACGAGGCCGCCCGGCGCGGACTGAAAACGGCCGAAACGGTCGGTTTTCCGAGCATGGTGCTGGCTGGCGGGCAGGCGCAACTGGCGGACATCAAGGCGGTGAGCGCTACCTATCCCTTGCGCGGGACGCTGCGCCGGACGGATCTTCCCGGCGAGGCGGGCGTGGCGACGCCGGGCGGCCCCGCACCCGGCACGGTATGGCTCGACGAGCGCCTGGCCAGCACACTGGAGACGGGGCCGGGGCAGAATCTGCAACTCGGGCAGCGGACTTTCCCGGTCTCGGCCATCCTGACTTTCGAACCCGATCGCGGAATCAACTTCCTCGGGCTCGCCCCGCGCCTGATGCTGCATCTCGACGATCTGCCGGGAACCGGGCTGATCCAGACCGGTTCGCGGGTGACCTACCGCTTCATGGTGGCCGGCGCGGCGGACGCCGTTTCGGGATTCCGCAACTGGGTCGAGCCGCGTCTCGGGCGGGGCGAGCGGCTCGAGGACACGCGGAACGCGCGGCCGGAAATCCGCAGCGTGCTCGACCGGGCCCAGCGCTTTCTCGGTCTGGCGACGCTGTTGACCGTGATCCTCGCTGCCGTCGCCGTGGCGCTGGCGGCCCGCCGCTACATGCAGCGCCATCTCGACGCCTGCGCCGTGATGCGTTGCCTCGGCATCACCCAGTCCGGCCTGATCCGTCTGCATTCGGCGCTGTTCGTCTGGCTGGCGCTGCTGGCCGCGGCGGCCGGTTGCCTTGCCGGTTTCGTGGTGCATTTCATCCTCGTCTCCTGGCTCGCCGAGTTGCTCGACTTGCCCCTTCCCCTGCCGGGCTGGTTGCCGCTCTTCCAGGGTGGCGCGGTTGCCGCGGTCCTGTTGTTCGGCTTTGCCTTTCCGCCGCTCCTGCAACTGAGCAAGGTGCCGACGCTGCGCGTCCTTCGCCGCGAACTGGGGCCGCCGCGGCCGTTCCTGCTCGGCGGCTATGCGCTTGGCGTCCTGGCGCTCGCCGGCCTGCTGCTCCTGGTCTCCGGCGACTTGCGCCTGGGCGCCTATGCGATCGGCGGATTTGCCGGGGCGCTGGTCACCTTCTGGCTGTTCGCCCGCCTTGGCGTGCGCGTGGCTTCGCGACTGCGCGGGGGCGGCGGCTTCGGCTGGCGGCAGGGGCTCGCCAATCTGGAACGCCATGCGGCGGCAAGCACCCTGCAGATCGTTGCGCTGGCGCTCGGACTGATGGCGATGCTGTTGCTCACCGTGACCCGCGGCGAACTGATCGATGTCTGGCTGAAGGCGACGCCAGCCGATGCGCCGAACCGCTTCATCGTCAATATCCAGCCGGATCAGCGGCAGGCCGTCGCCGAAGCGCTCGCCGCCAGCGGCATCGCCGTCGAGCTGGCGCCGATGGTGCGCGGGCGACTGATGCGGATCGGCGAGCGGACGCTGAGTGCCGCCAGCTACCCGGACGACGAGCGTGCCCAGCGCCTGATCGAGCGCGAATTCAATCTTTCCTGGCGCTCCGACCTGCCGTCGGGCAACCGCGTCATCCGCGGCGACTGGTTCGGGCCCGAAGATTCGGGCAAGGGGCTTGCCTCGGTCGAGGAAGGTCTGGCGAGGACGCTTGGAATCAGGATCGGCGATGAATTGCGCTTCATGATCGGGGGCCAGGAAACGCGGGTGCGCGTCAGCAGTCTGCGCAAGCTGGACTGGGATTCGATGCGGGTCAATTTCTTCGTCCTGACGCCGCCCGGCGTGCTCGAGTCGGCACCGGCGAGCTACATTACCAGTTTCCATCTTCCCGAGACGCGAGCGGCGCTGGTGCGCACCCTGGTGGCGCGCTTTCCCAACCTGACGCTGGTCGACGTCAGCGCCATCCTGGCGCAGATCCAGACGGTGATGGGGCAGGTGGTCCGGGCGGTGCAGCTGATCTTCCTGTTCTCGCTGCTGGCCGGGGCGATCGTGCTCGGGTCGGCCCTGCTCACGGCGTTCGACGAACGGCGTTACGAACTGTCGGTGATGCGGGCGCTCGGTGCCGGGCGCGACCAGTTGCGGCAGTCGCTCCTGGCCGAACTGGCGGTGGTGGGGGCGATTGCCGGACTGATTGCCGGGGCCGGCGCGGCGGTGGTCGGCCAAGTGCTGGCGGAAAACGTTTTCATGTTCGACATGCCGCTGAGTCTTTGGCTGTTTCCGCTGGCGACGTTTTCCGGAGCGGCGCTCTCGGTCGGCGTCGGCTGGCTGGCGGTGCGTCAGTTGCTTGGCACGCCGCCGCTGCTGGCCCTGCGCGCCGGCGCCTGACGCGGCGGGGCGCCCGCCGCCTCGGGTAAAATACGGCATGGCTTCGGATCTACAGGCGGCGCGCCCGCTCTTCGCTTACCGGAAATTCTGGGCGGCCCGCTTCGGCCCGGCCCCGTTCCTGCCCATGTCGCGGGCCGAAATGGAGTCGCTCGGCTGGGATTCCTGCGACGTCATCCTGGTCACCGGCGACGCCTACATCGACCACCCGAGCTTCGGCATGGCGCTG
>CAZKSD010000208.1:0-4728 GCA_964555315.1 uncultured Dechloromonas sp. | reverse complement strand
AACGCCAAAACGCTGGAGAACCCGCCCGGAATGGAGATCATTCGCGGGGATGCGCTACAATACCTCGCCTCGACGAAGTCGAAGTTCGACCTCATCTTCCTCGATCCGCCCTTCAACAGGGGCTGGATTCCGCGCCTGGAGCCGCTTCTTGCCGGCGTCGCGAACGGGGATGCGGCGGTCTACATCGAGGCGGAACATGAAGTCGCGGCCTTGGGCGACTGGCGCGCGGTGCGTCACGGCAAGGCTGGCGAGGTCCATTTTCAGTTGTTGCGGCGGGAAACAGGTTGGCCAAACTCAATCATCGCGTAGCGATCTATCCGGGAACCTTCGACCCGATCACCCGCGGCCACGAAGACCTGGTCCGCCGGGCGGCCTCGCTGTTCGACAGGGTGGTCCTGGCGATTGCCGAAAGCCCGTCCAAGCAGCCGCGGTTTCCGCTTGCCGACCGCGTCGAAATGGCCCAGGAAATCCTTGGCGACGTGAGCAACGTCGAGATCGTCGGGTTCAACACGCTGCTGATGGACTTTGTCCACGAGCAGGGCGCCAAGGTCATCGTCCGCGGCCTGCGCGCGGTCTCGGACTTCGAGTACGAATTCCAGATGGCCGGAATGAACCGCAGCGTCTATCCCGAGGTCGAAACGGTGTTCCTGACCCCGGGCGAGCAGTACATGTTCATCTCGGCGACGATGGTGCGCGAGATCGCGCGCCTCGGCGGCGACGTCAGCAAGTTTGTGCAACCTTGTGTAGATAGACGCCTGCGGGCGACAACTTCAGACAATTGAGAGAGGAAGAACGGCAATGGCCCTGATCATCACCGACGAATGCATCAACTGCGACGTCTGCGAACCCGAATGCCCGAACGAGGCGATTTCCCAGGGCGCGGAAATCTACGAGATCGACCCCAACAAGTGCACCGAGTGCGTCGGGCACTACGATGAGCCGCAGTGCGTGCAGGTCTGCCCGGTCGATTGCATCCCCAAGGATCCGGCGCATGTCGAAAGCGAAGACATGCTCTGGGTCAAGTACGAAAAGCTGACCGGCAACAAGCGTCCGTAAGCTTGCCGGGCCGAAAAAACCCGCGGATTCCGCGGGTTTTTTGTTGTCGACCGCGCCCGCCGGGTCACCTGGCCCGCGGCCCGGGAAGCCGCCTCTGATCAGGCGGCCCGGCGTCGGGCCTCGGGTGGCATCAGCAATTCGCGCACGCGCCCGACCACATCCTCCAGGGCGTGGATCTGCTGCAGCAGGTCGCGGTCAACGCCTTCCAGCTCGTGGATGCGGTCTTCCAGCGTATCGGTCGCCTGGTGAATGCGCTTGATGCTTTCCAGACGGCGCTTGAGCTGGATCTGGTGCTCGCGGACCTGGGTTTCCATCGGCGCCATGATTGCCCGCAGCCAGGTTTCGGCATCCTTGTTGGCCCGCTCGAAGGCACGCCGCACCTGCAACGCGACCTCCTCGAAAAACTTGTGCGTGAGATTCTTCTTGTCGGTGGTGAGCAGGCTGCGCATCGAGTTGAGGTGGGTGTTGCACCAGGCTTCGAGGCGATCCAGATCCTTTTCGTAGCGCAGGAGCGAGAACCCGGCCGGCGTCCCCAGCTTGAGGCCGTGCTCGACCGAGAACTTCTTGTAAACCGCTTCCATCATGGTCCGGATCTCGCCGATCTCGCCCGCCGACCTGGCCAGCGCGTAGCGCGAGCGGCCGAAGAAATTGCCCATCGCCTCGGACAGCGTCGTGGAAAAGTTCGCCTCGACCATCGCCGTGCGCGTCTCCTGGGTCAACTGGCGCAGCGCATCGAGGCCGAGGTGGCCGAACAGGTTGTTGGTCAACGACGAGAAGACACTGCGGACAGCGTAGTAGCGCTGCAGACCCGACTCGAATTCGACCTTTTCGGCGCGCACCTTGCCCATCATGTACTCGACGACACCCTTGTTCTTACCGCGCAGTTCGGTCAGTTCGGTCAACTGCTCGCGCAGACCCGCGAGTCGCGATTCGAGCAAGCCGCGCACGCGCAGGCTGACTTCGACGAATTCGCTCTCGGTGTTTTCGCGGACGATGTCCTGCTTGGCCGGAATCAGTTCCCCGGAGAGCGCCGCCTCGAGGGTCGGCAGGCGACTCCTTGCAAGCAGCGCTTCGTCTCCGTTGATCTTGGCCACCAGGCCCTTCTGCGCCGAGACCGGAAAGATCTGACGTTGCGGCAGGTTGAGGATCGAGGCGCAGGAAGCGACCTGGCGGTCGATTTCGCCCTCGATCTCCGCCAGCGTCTTCAGTTCGTCCCACTGGCCGTCGATCTTGTTCAGCACGACCACGCGCCCGCGCCTGCCGGCGCCGCCGGCGCCGATGTGTTCCTTCCAGATCGTCAGGTCCGACTGCGTGACCCCGGTATCGGCGGCAAGGATGAAAAGAATGGCATGCGCGTTGGGCAGCAGCGAAAGCGTCAGTTCCGGTTCGGCGCCGATGGCGTTGAGGCCAGGCGTATCAAGGATGACCAGACCCTGCTTGAGCAGCGGATGCGGAAAGTTGATCACGGCGTGGCGCCAGCGCGGCACCTCGACCAGGCCGTCCTCGCCGATCCGGTACAGTTCGCCCGCCGCACCGCCAACCTCGAAGCCGAGACGTCCGGCCTCCTCCGGTGCAACCCGGATGGTCTCGCTGACATGACGCAGCCCCTCCTGCATCACTTCCGCCGATTCGACCGCGAGCGGCACCAGCAACCACTCCTCGGGGTAGCGCCGGTAGTCGCTGACGCTGGCATTGCCGGCTCGCGTCTGGATCGGCAGCAACTCGATGCGTGGCGTCTTTTGCGGGTCGTAGAGCAACTCAGTCGGGCACATGGTCGTGCGCCCGGCCGATGATGGCAGGATGCGGCTGCCGAAGTCGGCGAAGAAGATGGCGTTGATCAGCTCCGACTTGCCACGCGAAAACTCGGCGACGAACGCCACGTTCAGGCGATCCTCGCGCAGGCGTTCGAGAAGCTGCGAAAGCCGCAGATCGGTCTGAGCGTCCGACAGGTCATTGTCCGACAGCCAGGCCTGGAACTCGCCGATGTTGGCGGACAGGTGCGAGCGCCACTCGGCATAGGCGGCAATCTGCAGGGTAAGTGTCATGGTCGTGAGCGCTCGCGGTCGATTCCGCAATCTATCACGAAAACATGGACTTGCACGCCTTTTTCAATGTTGGCAGGAAGGACAGAGGAAGGTCGACCTCCCGCCCTGGCGAACCTGGCGAACGACGCCGCCACAGCGGCGGCAGGGCTCGCCGGCGCGGCCATAGACCGCGCAGTCGACCTGGAAGCAACCGGCGCCGCCATCGCTATGCACGTAGTCGCGAATGCTGCTGCCGCCGGCCGCAATGGCATCCGCCAGCGTCTCGCGAATCGCCGGCACCAGCCGCCGGTAGCGCTCCCGGCTGATCCGGTTGGCCGCGCGCAGCGGCGAGATGCCGGCGCGGAACAGGCTCTCGGCGGCATAGATGTTGCCAATGCCGACCACCAGATGGCTGTCCATCAGCACCGGCTTGATCGGCGCGGCGCGGCCTCGCGTTGCGGCGAACAGCCAGTCGCCGGTGAATTCGTCGGCCAGCGGCTCGACGCCGAGCACCGCCAGCAGCGGATGCGGTTCCGCGCCAGCTGCCTGCCAGAGGACGACGCCAAAGCGCCGCGGATCGGCGAGACGCAGGACCTGGCGGGCGAAGAGCAAGTCAACGTGATCATGCTTCCCGGGCGGCGTGCCATTCGCCACGAAGCGCAGGCTCCCCGACATCCCGAGATGGATGATCAGGCAGCCGTCCTCGACGCCGCCGCGGCAGTCGAGCAACAGGTACTTGCCGCGCCGCCTCACCGCCACGACCTGTTGCCCCGCCAGCGTGGCGCCCAGCGTCGCCGGCAGCGGCAGGCGCAGGCGCGGCGAGCGCACGATGGCGCCGAGCATCCGCTCGCCCACGACCTCCGGCTGGAGCCCGCGTCGACAAACCTCGACCTCCGGCAATTCCGGCATTGCTTGTTCCTCCGGCGAAACCAAAATAACATCGCAAACTTATCGGATTCTAAGCGCTCCAAAGCGCGTCCCCAGACTGAAAGCAGCGCATGTCAAAGAAGTTGATCTTCGCAGCCCTTGCCCTGGCCCTTGCCGGGCCGATTCACGCCGCCAGCGAGGAGGTGGCCAGGGAACCCGCGAAGGCGCCGGCGAAAGCGCCGGCAAAGAAGCGGTTGACCGCTCAGTATGCCGGCGAGGATATTCTCGCCCGTACCGTTTTCCAGTCTCTGGTCGGCGAACTCGCGCTCAAGCGCGGCGATACCCAACTGGGCATCAGTGCCTGGGTTGATCTCGCCCGGCGCACCCGCGATCCGGCGGTGATCGCGCGCGCAATTGAAGTGGCAGCAGCAACCCGGCAGAATGAGCTGGCGCTCGAGTTGGCCCGTCTCTGGTTGCAGGTCGAACCCGACTCGACCAGGGCGCGCCAGACCGAATCCTCGCTGCTGGTCCTGGCCAACCGCATCGACGACCTCGGGCCACAACTCGCCAGCCTGCTCGCCCAGGACCCGGTGAATCTCGCCAGCAATCTGATGCACCTGAACAGCATGCTGGCCCGGCATGGCGACAAGAAGGCCGTGCAACGCCTGATCGACCGTGTCGCGACCCCCTACGCCGACCTCCCGGAAGCGCACTTCGCCATGGGCCTGGCCGCCGCCAATGCCGATGACCTGATGCACGCCCAGGGCGAATTCCAGAAGGC
>CAZKSD010000207.1:0-4750 GCA_964555315.1 uncultured Dechloromonas sp. | reverse complement strand
CATGGGTTCATTCTTGGACGTCGCTCGACGCGTTCAAGGGCTGGCCTGCGGAACCGGACGCCCGATGGCGACCCAGCCGGCGCTGCCTTGTCATCCTGCCGGGTTCGACCTGTTCGCGCCAACCGAAAGGCGGCTCGCAGTACCCTCGCTTTTCGGCCGGCACTGCGGCCGCCGCCGCGGGTCACCTACTCGGCCTGAAGGCCGCGCGGCTTGCGCCGCCGGACACCGAAGCGCCTCCACACCGCCGGATTCACGTCGATGGGGCCCGATCGCTTCGACGACAGGTTGACCAGCACACCGTGCTGCCGAATCGGCCCCTGGAACAACTCGTAGAGCAACTGCGACGCCCACCGCACCGCCATGTCGTTGACGAACAGCCCCTGGGACTGCAACGAGATTCGCACCGAGCAGGACGGTGCGTCGTCCTCCTCGCGTTCCTCCAGCAACTGCGGGAACAACTCAGTCACGCAGGGCAGCCGCTCCCACTCCTGTCGCTCTGGCAACGGATAGGGCTTGGGCTGACCCAGCACGACCTGCGCCCCGCTGTCGGTGTTTCCGAGGTCGAGCCAGTAGGTGGCCCGCGATCCGCGTTGGAACAGGTTCCTGTGCAGATCACGCCGCGAGCGCGCCGAGTCCACGCAGCTGATGACGATACTCGGACCGCATCCGTGGTCGGAGCCCGGCGATGCGTCGTAGTGCCGCGGCACCGCGTCCCAGTCGAGGCCGAAGTACTGGTTCAGCCGGTGGATCGTCACCACCGCCTTGTGCAGCCCCACGTCGGCCGGGCTGTAGATCTGCCGCCCGACGTTGGACTCGCTCACACGGTCGCCATCGAACGCCGTGACATGCAGGCCGTAAGGGTGGCCGAGCGCCCGCATCGCAATGTCCAGGCGGGCCAGGCAGTTGGCCATCTGCGCGCCGTTACCGCCGACGCCGACCAGGTGGACCTTTACCCGCTGGCTCAGCAGGCTTCGCGCGATGCAGTGTTCCATGTCGATTCCGATCCTCTCCCGAAGATGATCGTGGACCATGCGTCCGCTTCAACCCCTGCGCGTACGCCATCGGCACACCCGGCGGCGAAGGCTGCGCATCAGTGCTCTGCGCCGCATAATGCCGTGCGCATCCGATCCGTCCTTGCTTGTCCTCCCTGGGCAAGGCCAGATGCGTCTTCGGCGCCTCGGCGTTCAGCGTCGAGGCGCCCCTTCTACGCCGCGAGTGCGCCGGCTGGCTCGACGGCCCACGGATGCGGCAACTCCCGGAACATGCCGTTCAGTACGAGGCGAAATCTCGCGGTGGGCCGCTCGCGGTCGAGGTTGCCAAAGACGCCGCAGACCCGCACGCCCTGGTCGTCCCGATCGTCTTCGTGCGACCAGAACGCTTCCAGCCGGCCGTGTGAGTGAAGATCGATCGCGAGGAGTTCGTCATCGGCCAACGCTTCGATCCGGTACCTGACGTGACCGGGCCCGACCTCGATGGCCTCGTGCATGGTGAGGCGCAGAGCGCCCGTGCGCACGTCGTACACCAGCGCGCCCGCCGCCTCGTTGGGCATCGCCTTTCGCGCGGCGACGATGAACTGCTCCAGCAGTCCCAAGGGGATGACACCGAAGGCGAATGTGATGGCCTCGGCCGCCGCCCCGTATGGCAGGTGCATGCCGACCTCCCCGACCCGAGTCGTGCAGTCCAGCCACGGCGTCCTCATCTGCACGAACAGGCCATTTCGGGCCAGCAGCATGCGCTGCCCACTCGCGTGCGGCGCCAGCGTGCCGAACCGTGGCATGGCGACCACCGGGCAACTGATCGCAATGGCCGCGTCGCGCGGATCAATCGTCAAGATTGGCACCGCGGGACTGAAGGGCTTCGCCCAGGGTGCGGTCGAGGTCGACCAGCGTCCGCTCGGGAAACACCACATGCTTGCCGTCGAGCATGTCGCGCCAGAACCGGTAGGCACCGCCGCGGTAGCGTACGAGATTGCCGTGAACGTTGGGGTGCGTGAACCAACTGTCGAAGAACGCGCTCGTCCACTCATCCAGCTTCTCGGCCGTGGCGCGCCGTGGCAGGTCGACGTTGCCGACGCATATCTGGCCGCTCTCCCAGACGTTGAAGTACGGTGCGCGGAACAGCCTGGTCTTGTCCGTCGGCCGCTTCGCCCCCTTGATCGACCAGACAAACCACTTGCGCGCCGTCGTCACGCAGAACACCAGTCCCGGATGGCGGACGACCCCGGAGCGTTCGCCGGCGACGAGTTGGTCTTCGGGGCAGCGGAACCAGATTCGTCGCATGCCCGGAGGCACCCACCACGCCATCGCGCCCGAGTCCTGGAAGATCAAGCGATCCGGAATGAAGCCGCCGTCCTGCCGCTTCGTCAAACTGCGGGCCAGGCGCAAGACCGCGAACGCCGTCATCGGACGTCCGGGCAGGATCGTCGCGCCTCCGCACGGGTTCGCGGCGATGTCGTGCACGGTTGCGAAGCTTGCACTGCCCTTGCTCGCATAGACCAGGATCGCTCGCCGCAGATGCATCTCGGCAGGGCCTTCCTCGGCCACGCTGAATTTCACGTCTTGTTGATGTTGGGTCATCGGAAGTCCTTCTTCTCACGGTCACTTCACTTACCAGTCTCCCTCGCACAGTTGCGATAGCAAGCCGTCCAACGCTCTCGTCGCCCGGCACCACGGTCGCATCGAGCAGAACCAGCGCGCAAATGTCTCGTGATCCTCGACAGCGATCGTGAGTTCGCCGCAGGTCTCGAAGTAGTCGCCGCTCTCGCTGACCAGCTGTTCATAGTCATCGAGTACACGGACGGTGAGTTCATCTTCGCGGCCCCAGGCCAGCACGCCGGAGAAGCCGACGAAGCGCCCCTCCCGTAAGGTCCAGTCGTAGGCGGGCAGGTCTACCTCAAGCAGGCGCAGCAAGCTCTCGATCACGTTGGCAATGCGGCGATCCGATGCGGACTCAGCAATGCGCTGCAAGGCCCGCCGGCCGAGTGGCCTCAACCGGCCCCCGAGCGCCCAGCGCGGGAACGTACTGTCGAACATCGCCCGCGTCACCATGCTGTCGCGCATGGCCTTGCGCTCGTCGGCATCGTCGCCACATGCCTCGTCCAGGGCCATTTCCTCGTCGGCCTCGCCGTGCCAGTAGACGTCACTGGCGCACTCCATGACGATGGCTGGCGTGTAGATCGGCAGCGTGCGAAACGCCTGCCGATCCAGCACATGCAGCACCGTGCGGCCGAGCCTGGGTTGGAAGCGCTCGAGCAACTCCAGTGCGGGCCCCACGCAGCGCGCGCCGAAGGACTCGCCGCCCCACTCGATCGCACAGGACGGCCCCGCAGCGTGCCCCGCATCGCTGCCGGCCTCACGCAGGTTCATCCCGAAGTACGGCCGGAGCATTCGCAGGGCACCGAGTTCACGACTGACCCAACTCTGCAGCACCGTCTGACAGGTTCCGATGTGGTCAGGCCCCGGCAGTGCGGGCATCAGAGCCGCATCGACGATGCCGGCGCGCAGCAGGGTCCGGGCCAGCTGCGCACCACGGCGCCTCGACGCCTGAGGCACCAGCGCGCAGGGAATGCGGGGGTCAACGGTTGGCAGCAGAAACATGGCTAGAACAGTGGCGGAAGGAGCGCACCCCGTACCACCATGCGCTCCTGCCGGTCCCCGTGGAGATGGCCCCGCACGTCTTCGGCGAACTGGTGGACGATGCTGCTCACGAGAGCCAGTCTCGGCTCGCCGATCGCGGCTTCAAGAGCCCCGGCCTCGCCCTGTCCGGGCTGGGCGAGAAACTGATCCAGCCGCGCCGCATAGCGCGCGACCGGATCGTCCTCAGCCCTTGGTGCCGACCGCGCGCTTGAAGGCGATTTCCTGGACGCCACGGACGACCTCACCGACCTGGGCCTCGGCCGTCAGCAGTTCCGGGTACTGCGCGGCGTAGACCTCCTTGACCTGTTCGACGCTCAGGCCCGGAATGTCCGGCAGCGTCATGCCGTTGTACTTGAAGCAACGGGCCAATGCGGCAACAACGATGGACATGGTTGCCTCCCCTCACGCGCCGAAGAGATCGGGCACGCCCGGCCCCGCAGCGGGAGCCGCCGCCGGCACGACAGCGGGCACCGCTGCAGGCGCAGCGTCGGCGTTGGCGTCGCGATGCTCGTCGTCTGCGTCGACGTTGCCCGCCGCTGCCTTGGGTGCTGCGACTCGCTGCGCGGGCTTGGTGCCGGCCTTCGTCACGGCATCCATGCCCTTCCTCACCGCTGCGGCCTTCGCCGCGTCGATCACTTCGTTGGTCGCGGCCACCTGTTCGTCCAGGCTTGCGCGATGGGTCGAGTAGCTGAGCACGGCCTGCGCGAACCCGGCATCCAATTCGTCCGGGACGGCCGTGAGCTTGAGCGGCATCGCCAGCGCGGGAACGTCCTTGCCACCCTCCGAGTGCTTCGGCACCACCACCACCGTCATGAGGCCGCTGGCCTCGTCAGCCGACAGCAGCAGACTGAACGCGCCCTGTGCTGCCAGCGGAAATAGCTCTTTGAACATCGCTTGAATCTCCTTGATCGAGAGGGATGACCCTCGGATTGATCCTATGGGGCACCCTTCGTTTGTCGAGGCTCACGCCGCGTGGGCGGGCTCCATGTCTTCTCGACGCACGGCCGGCCCACCGGTGGCCGCGCTGGGCTCACCCGCTGCATCGGCGCGCTCGGCGTGCTTGAACTTGCGCCGGGGGTAGCGCATCGCCTTGGGCACCGCGCCCTTGTAGGTGA
>CAZKSD010000206.1:0-4807 GCA_964555315.1 uncultured Dechloromonas sp. | reverse complement strand
GCGCCAACGTACTTGCCGAAGCTCCCGTGTTCATCGCTGGACTTGCACCTTATCAGCGCCCGGCAGACGCACCGGTTATCACCGTATTCGAACAGACACCCGAATGGCAGGCGCGGGCGTTGACGGGCATTACGCCGCCGCCGACGGGTCTCGACTTCCTGAAGTATCAGGGCGCCTGGTATACCCCGTTCATCTATCCGAATCTCAAGGACCGCTATGATATTCGCGGTCTCCATGCCGACGTGGCGCGCAAGGATGGATCATGAAAAGCGCAAAGTTCGGCATCATCGCTCTCGTCGTGGCGGTCCTCGCCGTCGGCGCCTGGTACATTCGCCAGCAGGGTGCGCAGCCTGCCCCGACACCCGCCGTCGTGCAGCAGCCAGCCCCGACCGCAGGCAAGAATCTGCTGCGCGCCACTTACGATCCGATCCACTTCAGGCCGGCCATCGAAACCGCGAAGGACGAGCAATGCCTCGAATGTCACCGCGAGGTGCTCGACAGCAAGGTTCGCGAAACCTCGCCGGCCGGTGTCAAGGCGAGTACCAGTCAGGCCTGGTATCAACGCTTGAGTACCTACAGCGGGGAGCAGGACACCTTCCATCGCCGCCATCTGGTGACCGGAATGGCGAAGGAGTTCATGAACTTCAGTTGCAACACCTGTCACCAGGGAAATGACCCGCGCGACGAAGCGCAGGGCACCTCGGCGACCGGAACGCCACAGACCGACAACGGGTTCACGCTGCGCAAGGCGGTGAACACCGAGACGACCTGCCTCAAGTGCCATGCCCCGATGAATGCCCAGATCATGGGTTTGCCCAGCCCCTGGCCGGAAAGCAAGGAAATGTTCGGCGACTCGTGCCTGACCTGTCATGCGGCCATTCGTACCAACCGTCATCAGGTCAACTATCTCAAGGCCGAGGCGATCGAGGCTGCCGGTCAGAAGAATGCGGATGTGTGCTATGGCTGCCACGGCGGGCGAGCCTGGTATCGGACGATGTACCCCTATCCGCGTCATCCGTGGGAGGGTATGGCCCCGGAGGTGCCCGATTGGGCGAAGGACCGCCCGGTTGCCAGCGAAGCACGTTTTGCCCTGCCGACTACCGGCAACCAGCCCAGGCAATAAGGACGAATCATGGACACGAAACGCAACTGTCTGGAAATTCTCAACCCCAAGCGCCGCTCCTTCCTCAAGACGGTCGGCGCCGGCGCCGCGGTGGCGACCACCAGCGGCCTGGTCGAACTTGGCGCTGGCAAGCAGGAAGCCCAGGCCTTTCCCTACGCGCCTTATCCCAGGGATGACGACCTGACGACGGTGGTGACTTCGTGCGACCACAACTGTGGCTCGCGCCACATGCTGGTCGCCCACAAGAAGGGCGACGTCATCGTCCGCCTGTCAACCGACGACGGGCGTTTCCAGGAGGGCGGCAAGTTCGGCCTCGATACCGAGCAGGCTCCACAACTGCGCGCGTGCCTGCGCGGTCGTTCCTATCGCAGCCGCCTCTATTCGCCGGAACGCCTGCTCTACCCGATGATGCGCGTCGGCGAGCGCGGCGAAGGCAAGTTCAAGCGCGTCTCGTGGGACGAGGCGCTCGACCATGTCGCGAAGAAAATGGTCGAACTGAAACAGAAATACGGCCCGACGGCGATCCTCGACCAGGCTTACGCGGGCACTTCCTACGGTGTGCTCCATAAATCGGACCAGATCGAGGGCTTGCTGGCGCGTTTTCTCGGCATGTTCGGCTGCCGGACGAATTCGTGGTCTGTCCCCAGTTACCAAGGCACCACCTTCAGTTCGCGGATGACCTTCGGCACCATTACCGACGGCAACGAGGACGACGCCTTCGCCCATAGCAAGCTGATCATCATGTGGGGCTGGAACCCGGCCTACACCTTCCACGGCGGCAACACCTTCTACTACATGCGGCTGGCCAAGCAGCGCGGCTGCAAGTTCGTCGTCGTTGACCCGCAATACACCGATTCGGCCGCCAGCTACGACGCCTGGTGGATTCCGATCAAGCCCAATACCGATGCCGCCATGCTGGCCGGAATGGCGCATCACATCTTCGTCAACAACTGGCAGGACCAGAAGTTCATCGACAAGTTCTGCCAGGGCATGGACGCCGGCACGATGCCGCCGCAGTTCAAGGACAGGGAGAACTTCAAGGACTACATTCTCGGCAAGTACGACAACACACCGAAAACCCCGGAATGGGCCGAGAAGATTTGCGGGGTTGCCGCGGTCGACATCAAAAAACTGGCCGAAATGTACGCCACGACCAAGCCCGCCGCGCTCAAGGCGAGCTGGGCGCCGGGGCGTGCCAGCTACGGCGAGCAATACAACCGCATGGCGGCGGCGCTGCAGGCGATGACCGGCAACATCGGCCTCCTCGGCGGCTGCGCCGAAGGCGTCGGCAAGGGCTGGCACGCCGAGGCGGTGGCCTATCCCTACGACGAGTACGCCAATGTCTGGTACGCCTCGATCAAGTCGGACCGCTGGGCGCATTGCGTGCTCAACTACCCGAACCTCAAGCGCGAGGAAATCGGTTGCTGGCCGCGCGACGACGAACTCGACGGCAAGATTCCCAACATCAAGGCGATCTTCTGGCATGGTTCCGACTGGTTCAACCAGTTGACCAACGTGAACAAGGAAATCGAGGCGGTCAAGAAGCTCGAGTTGGTGGTCTGCATGGACTCCACGATCACGCCCTCGGCGCTGTGGGCCGACGTGCTCTTTCCGATCGCCACCCACTTCGAGCGCCATGATGTCGCCCTGCCCTGGTACAAGGGGCATTACTACATCCATCGCCCGAAGGTCATCGAGCCGCTCGGCGAAGCGAAGACCGATTTCCAGGTGTTCACCGAACTGGCCTACCGCATCGAGCAGATTGATCCCTCGGTCAAGGATTTCGGCAAGCGCTACAACCCGAAAGCCCAGCGCGACTACTTCCAGAACAACGACGCGACCGACGAAGCCTATCTGATCGACTGGTGGAAGAACAAGGTTCAGCACCATCAGGGTGTCACCATGTCCTGGGAAGATTTCAAGAAGCACGGTGTCTATAAGTTCGTTCTCGCCAAGCCGCTCGTTGCGTTCAGCGAGCAGATCGAAAAGGGCGTCCCCTTCGAGACGCAGTCGGGCAAGATCGAGATTCTCTCGGGCTATCTCGCCAGCGTGAAGGACTGGACGAGAACCCAGTACGGCTACGAGATTCCCTACATCCCGAAGTGGGTCGAGCCGTTCGAGTCGCTCAATCACGAAAAGGCGAAGCAGCTTCCTTTCCACATGATTACCCCGCACCCGCGCTGGCGCACCCACTCGATCTTCCACAATATTCCGTGGTTGCGCGAAACCTACCAGCAGGAAGTGACGATCAATGCGAAGGACGCCGCACGGCTGGGCATCAGGACCGGCGACATCGTCGAAGTGTGGAACGAGCGCGGCAAGGTGGTGGTTCCCGCCTACGTGACCGAACGGTGCATGCCGAATGTCGTCGTCCTCTACGAGGGCGCCTGGATGGACCTGGCCAAGGACGGGACCGACCGTGCCGGCAACCCGGATTTCCTGACACTCGATCAGCCCAGTCCGGCGGGGGCATTTGCCTACAACACCATACTCGTCGACCTCAAGAAGACCCCGCTTGAACACCGGCCGGGCTGGGATGTTCAGGTAACTTCGCGGTCGGCGATCTTCCGTAGGGACAAGTGAGGCGATCATGGTCAACAAAGTCGACAAGCAGGAACTTGAACAGGCCATCCGCCGCAAGGTGGCGCAAACCTACGAACCGGTGAAGCCGGCCAAGCAGTTCGGCTTCATTCATCACAACGTCGATTGCATCGGCTGCCGCGCCTGCGAGATTGCCTGCAAGGACAAGAATGGCCTGCCGCCCGGCCCGCGCTTCCGGCGGGTGATGTACATCGAGGGCGGCAGCTTTCCCGAGGTGTTTGCCTACAAGGTCAACATGTCCTGCAACCACTGCGCCGAACCGGCCTGCCTGCCGACCTGCCCGACGGGCGCGATCTGGAAGCGGGCCGACAACGGCGTGGTCGACATCGATTCGACCCTGTGCATCGGCTGCCGCAAGTGCGAGGCTGCGTGCCCTTATGGCGCCCCGCAATGGGATCCGCAGGCGCAGGTGATCAAGAAGTGCAACATGTGCATCGATGAGCTGGAAGCCGGGCGCAAGCCGTATTGCGTGATGGCGTGCATGATGCGCGTGCTCGACATCGGACCGATCGAGGAAATCTGGCAGGGCGTGCTCAAGAGCAAGGCGATCGGGCCCAATGACAAACCCGTCAGGCAGGTCAGGAACATGGCCAACCCGGAACTGACGCGTCCGTCGATCGCTTTCATTCCGCACGGCAAGGGCAGGGTGGATGGAGGCTGAATTGCGCAATGCGCTGGTTGAGGATCTCGACCAGTTGATTCGCCTGCATGACCGCGAACTGGATGCGGAGACGCTGGCGGCGTTGCGGGCGGCGGCCTTTCCGGGCGGGCTCGCGTTGTCCGCCGCCGACGAGGCCAGCGAAACGGCCTACGCCAACATGGCCGCCGCGCTGCGCGAGAATCCGACGCTGGACGAACTTGCGGCCGACTATGCGGCGATCTACCTGAACAACAGTTGCGGCGCCTCGCCGTACGAGTCGGTCTGGCTCAGCGACGAGCATCTGGCCTGCGACCGGTCGATGTTCGAACTGCGTGAAATCTACGCGGCGGCTGGCTGGCAGGTCGGCGACTGGCGCAGCCGCTTCGATGATCATCTGGTGCTGCAACTGCAGTATCTGCGGCGGGTTCTGGCCACTGCCGCGG
>CAZKSD010000205.1:0-4819 GCA_964555315.1 uncultured Dechloromonas sp. | reverse complement strand
AGCTTCCAGCAGGCGATCCAGAGGGTTGCGGTCGACAGCACCAGAAAGGCAAAAACCGAACGCCAGCCGAACCAGGTCTGCAGCCAGCCGCCGATCATCGGGGCGATCGCCGGGGCCAGCGCGAACATCATCGTGATCTGCGCAATCAGGCGCTGCGCCGGCGGGCCGTCGAACAGATCGCGGACGATGGCGCGGGTGACGACCATGCCGGCGCCGGCGGTCATCCCCTGCAGCCCCCGCCACAACCAGAGCTGGGCGATCGAGGTGGCGAAGGCGCAACCGGCCGACGCGGCGCCGAAAAGGGCAAGGGCAACGAGGATGACGCGGCGCCGGCCGAAGCGGTCGGACAGCGCGCCATGCCAGAGCGTCATCACGGCAAAGGCCGCCAGGTAGACCGAGAGCGTCTGCTGGACTTCGAGGGGAGTCGCCTTCAGGCTCTGCCCGATGTCGTGAAACGAGGGCAGGTAGGTGTCGATCGAGAACGGACCGAGCGCCGCCATGCTGGCCAGCAGAAAAGCGATGGCGCGGGTGGAACGCCCCTGCTCAGCCACCGGACAGGCGCCGGTACTGGATCGCCTCGGCCACATGCGGAGCCCGTAGCGAAGCGCTGCCCGCGAGATCGGCGATGGTCCGGGCGACCTTGAGAATGCGGTGCCAGGCGCGCGCCGACAGATCCAGCCGCAGGCTCGCCTGCTTGAGCAGCCTGGCGCCGGCTTCATCCGGCTGGCACAGGGTATCGACTTCCTTCGCCGTCAGGCGGGAATTTGTCTTGCCCTGGCGCTCCCGCTGGCACGCCAGCGCCGCCTCGACCCGGCGGCGCACGGTGGCCGATGATTCGCCGTCGCCCGTGCCGCCAAGCGCATCGACCGGCACCGCCGGAACCTCGATCAGCAGGTCGATGCGGTCGAGGAAAGGGCCGGAAATCCTGCCGCGATAGCGGGCTATCTGGTCCGGGGTGCACCGGCACTTGCCGTTGCTGTGCCCGCTGTAACCGCAGGGGCATGGGTTCATTGCCGCGATGAGCTGGAATTCCGCCGGAAATCGGGCATGCCGGGCGGCGCGGGCGATGTGGATATGCCCGGACTCGAGCGGCTCGCGCAGGGTTTCCAGCACCTTGCGGTCGAACTCGGGCAACTCGTCGAGGAACAGCACGCCATGGTGGGCCAGACTGATCTCGCCCGGGCGCGGCGGGTTGCCGCCGCCGACCAGGGCGGCGGCCGACGCGGTATGGTGCGGCTGGCGATAGGGGCGAACGCCGAAGGCTTCGGGCCGGAACTGCCCGACCAGCGAAAGGACGGCGGCCGAGGACTTGGCGGCTTCGCCGTCCAGCATCGGCAGCAAACCCGGCAACCGGGCGGCGAGCATCGACTTCCCCGAGCCTGGCGGGCCGATCATCAGCAGCGAATGGCCGCCGGCGGCGGCGACTTCCAGCGCCCGCTTGGCCTGACTCTGGCCGCGAACCTCGTTGAGGTCGGGGATTATCGGCTGATTTTCGCTGTCGACCGCAGCCGGTCCCGGCAACATGGCCTGTCCGGATATGTGAGCGCACACTTCCAGAAGGGAGCGCGCGGCTAGGATGTTTTCCGAACCGATCAGCGCCGCTTCCCGGGCACTGTCTTCAGGCAGGATGAAGGTCTTGCCGCTGCCGGCGGTCTGCAAGGCCATGGCCAGTGCGCCACGGATCGGGCGCAGCTCTCCCGACAGCGACAGTTCGCCGGCGAACTCGCAGCCGTTCAGCGCCGCTGCCGGAATCTGGCCGCTGGCGGCGAGCATGCCCAGGGCGATCGGCAGGTCGAAGCGGCCCGACTCCTTGGGCAGGTCGGCCGGGGCGAGGTTGACGGTGATGCGCTTGCTCGGGAAGTCGAAGCCGGAATTGACGATGGCGGCGCGGACGCGGTCGCGCGCCTCCTTGACCTCGGTATCCGGCAGGCCGACCAGGGTGAAGGTCGGCAAACCGCTGGCCAGATGCACTTCCACCGTTACCGGCGGCGCACTCAGGCCATCGAGTCCCCGGCTGTGAGCGATGGCGAGCGCCACCGTGGCCCTACGTTGCCGACCGCGCTTTTTCCAGCGCCTCGACGCGCGCTTCGAGTTCCTTCAGCCTCTCGCGAGTGCGGGCCAGCACCTGCGACTGGATATCGAATTCCTCGCGGGTGACGACGTCGAGCTTGGCGAGCAGCCCGCTCACTGCCGCCCTGGCATTCTTCTCGAGATCCCTGGCCGGCGAATTGGCGAGCAGGGCGTTCATCTTGTTGCCGATTTCTTCAAGTGTCTTCGGGTCGAGCATGGGGGTCCTCCGTGTCGAAAAAGTGTAACACAGCGCCCGCCCGTTGATTTCGGGCACCCTGCCTGTCCGTGGTGCGCCGATAATTCGCAGCGCACCACATTGGTGCTTAAACTGCCGATCTCCGACACAAACAGGCAAAAGTCCCTTGATATTCATCAAAAAGAGATTCTGGCACGGGTCGTGCTAATGCTGTACTGCACAAATTCTTTTTCACTTTCACCGCAGGAGAAACATCATGAACAGGTCTCTGATAGCCCTTGCCCTCGCCGGCGTCTTTGCGCTACCCGCCGTCGCCCAGACGGCTTCGTCGGAACGCGGCGAGGCGCCGTCGGCCGAAGCGGAAGCCAGTCCGCACGCCTTTACCGGCAACCTGACCATTGCAACCGATTACCGGTTCCGCGGCATTTCCCAGACCTTCGGCAAGCCGGCAATTCAGGGTGGCGTCGACTACCTCCATGAGAGCGGCATCTATGTCGGCAACTGGAACTCCAACGTGAACGAGGCGACCGGTTATCCGGGCGGCAGCGTCGAAATGGACTTCTACGGCGGCTGGAAGAAGACGTTTGACGACTTCGGCGTCGATGTCGGGGTGCTGTATTACTATTATCCCGGAACCGCTACCGGTTTCTACTCGCCGTGCAACTTCAAGAACGGCATCTCGTGCGCCACTGGTCGCGTGGACAACACCGAGATCTACCTGGGGCTGAGCTGGAAGACGCTTTCGTTCAAGTGGTCGCATGCGCTGTCCGATTACTTCAGCATTCCTGACACTTCGGGCACCAACTACTTCGACCTGTCCGGCAGCCACGACCTCGGGGATGGCTGGGGCATCAATGCCCACGTCGGATACACCGATTTGCGCAGTTACCGGAGCCCTACCGGCAACGACGGCAAGTACACCGACTGGAAGATTGGCGTGACCAAGGACATCAGCGGCTGGGTCATCGGTCTGGCTTATGTCGACACCAATGCGAAGGGCTCTTCCCTGGGTGACCCCTACTATTACGTCAACAGCAACGGGAAGACGCTTGATGCCGGCAAGGCGACGGCTGTCCTTTCAGTTTCCAAGACCTTCTGATCCGGACCAAAACTCCCCGCGGGTGACTTGACTGACACCGGCGGGGAAACGCCAACTTCCATTTTTTCGGGGAACTACTCATGAAATTCGTAACCGCCATCATCAAGCCGTTCAAGCTTGACGAAGTGCGTGAGGCGCTGTCCGCCATCGGCGTGCAGGGTGTCACGGTCACTGAAGTGAAAGGTTTCGGCCGGCAGAAAGGGCACACCGAGTTGTACCGGGGCGCCGAATATGTCGTCGATTTCCTGCCCAAGGTGAAGGTTGAGGCTGCCGTCAAGAGCGACCAGATCGACCAGGTCATCGAAGCGATAGAAAAGTCCGCCAGCACCGGCAAGATCGGTGACGGCAAGATCTTCGTCTTTGACCTCGAACAGGTCATCCGCATCCGTACCGGCGAGTCCGGTATCGATGCCCTGTAAGGAGCGAACCATGAAACGTCTATTTGCCTTGCTGGCACTGGTCGGCGCCGTCGCCCTCGGCGCGCCGGCCTGGGCCGAAGAAAAGGCGGCTGCTCCGGCGGCGACCGCCGCCGCGTCAACCGGAATGGCCGGCATGAGCGGCATGGCTGCGGAGGCCGCACCGGCCGCTGCCGCCACCCCGGCGCCCGTCGTCAACAAGGGCGACAACGCCTGGGTGATGATGAGCGCCGCGCTGGTCATCCTGATGTCGATCCCCGGCCTGGCACTGTTCTACGGCGGCCTGGTCCGCACCAAGAACATGCTGTCGGTGCTGATGCAGGTGTTCACCATCTTCTCGCTGATCACGGTGCTGTGGGTGGTTTATGGCTACTCGGCGGCGTTCACCGAGGGCAACGCGTTTGTCGGCGTGCTCGACAAGGTCTTCCTGAAGGGAATCACCGTTGATTCGGTCGGCGCCACCTTCACCAAGGGGGTCGTCATCTCCGAACTGGCGTTCGTGATCTTTCAGGGGGCCTTCGCGGCAATCACCTGCGGACTCATCGTCGGCGCCCTCGCCGAGCGCGCCAAGTTTGCCGCGATCCTGGTCTTCATGGTGATCTGGTTCACGCTGTCCTACCTCCCGATGGCGCACATGGTCTGGTACTGGGCCGGACCGGATGCCTATATCGATGCCGCCGCCGGCGAGGCGGCGGGCAAGACGGCCGGCTTCCTGTTCCAGAAGGGCGCTCTCGACTTCGCCGGCGGCACCGTGGTGCACATCAACGCCGCGATCGCCGGTCTGGTCGGCGCCTACATGATCGGCAAGCGTACCGGTCTGGGCAACGTGTCGATGGCTCCGCACTCGCTGACCTTCACGATGATCGGCGCCTCGCTGCTGTGGTTCGGCTGGTTCGGCTTCAACGCCGGCTCGGCTCTCGAGGCCTCCGGCGGCGCCGCCCTGGCGATGGTGAACACCTGGGTGGCGACAGCCTGCGCCACGTTGTCCTGGATGCTGGCGGAATGGATCTTCAAGGGCAAGCCCTCGATGCTGGGCGC
>CAZKSD010000204.1:0-4841 GCA_964555315.1 uncultured Dechloromonas sp. | reverse complement strand
AGGAAGTCGAGGACGCGCTCGATGTCGCCGCCCGGGTCGATGACCGCCGCCTGGCGGGTCTTCTCGCACCAGAAGACGGTGCAGTTCTGCTCGAAGGGAGTGACGGGGATGATGGCGTAGCGCATGGCGGCGGGGAAATGACGGAGCAGCCGGAATTATCGCACGCTGCTCGTGCCGGCAATGACGGTCACCCGCAATAGCGGATGTTGGCCCAGTCGATGAGCAGTTCGGGCATCTGGTAAGCGACGAAGATCAGCGCCAGCAGCAGCGCCGCCAGCGCCGCGCCGACACCGGCCAGGAACCAGCGCCAGTGCGGCCTCATGCGACCGCTCCCTGGCGGACCAGCGGCTTCTCGTCGATCGGCCACGAACACAAGGCCGCAACCAGCGACAGGCCGATGGCGATCAGCCAGGCCATGTCGTAGGAGCCGGTTTCGTCGAAGACCCGCCCGCCGAGCCAGATGCCGAGAAAGGCGCCCAACTGGTGGCCGAGAAAGACGACGCCGGTCAGCATCGACATGTAGCGCAAGCCGAAGATCTGCGCGATCAGCCCGTTGGTCAGCGGCACCGTGCCCAGCCACAGGAGCCCCATCACGGCGGCGAAAGCCCAGGCGGTCGCGGTCGACAGCGGCAGCAGCAGGAAGACCAGGATCGCCACGGCATGCAGCCCGTAGATCAGCGCCACCGCGGTCATTCCGATGTTGGCCGAAAACCCGGCGTCGACGAGAAAGGACGGCAGGTGCAGCATGATGAAGGCGGTCTGGAAGCCGCATACGAAATAGCCCCAGAACAGATAGTGGAAGCTCCTCTCGCCACGTGCTTCATGCAATGCCTGCACGACCGACTGCCCGGCTCCCGCCGCCGGCTTGTGGCCATCGGCCAGGGCGTAGGCCAGCGGCGACGTGGCGTATGCCATCAGCACCAGCCCGGCGACATAGAGCGGCCGCCCCGAGCACCTTGCGCCCGGCGCCGTGGCGGTCGGCCAACGCCCCGGCAAACGGCGAGCCCAGCCCCCAGACGAGGTTCTGCAGGGCGAAGGCGACGGAGAAGGTTTCACGGCTCCAGCCGTGGTCCGCCGTCATCGGCTGCAGGAAGAGGCCGTCGGTGTGGCGGACGCCCATCGCCAGCGTCAGGACGATGCTGCCGGCGACCAGGATGACCAGCGGCGTTCGCCAGGCGGGCTTGTTCATGCGCAACGGTCTCCGGAATTCGGTTCGAACATGCTGTTCATGCTGGGTTCCCGGCACGCGCTTCGAGCGCTTCCCAGCGCTCCAGCAGCGCCATCAGTTCATCGTCGATGACCGCCAGCCGCGCGGCCGCCCGCTGTGCCGCCTGCGGATCGCTCTGGTAGATCGACGCATCGGCAAGGCGCCGGCCCAGTTCGGCCTGTTCGCTCTCGAGCGCGGCAATCCTGTCCGGCAGGCCATCGAGTTCGCGCCGCTCCTTCCACGACAGCCTGTCGCCCCTGGCCCTGGCCGGCTCGGGAGCCCTGGCCACCGGCCTGGCCTCGGTCTTCTGCCGCGCCGCCTCCCTGGCCACGCTGCTCTTGTAGGCCGCCCAGTCGCTGTAGCCGCCGGCATATTCCTTCCAGTAGCCGTCGCCTTCGGCGGCGATGGTCTGGGTCACCACGTTGTCGAGGAAAGTCCGGTCATGGCTGACCAGGAACAGCGTCCCGTCGTAGCTGGCGAGCAGTTCCTCGAGCAGTTCCAGCGTTTCGATGTCGAGGTCGTTGGTCGGCTCGTCGAGAACCAGCACGTTGGCCGGCCGCGCAAACAGGCGGGCCAGCAGCAGGCGGTTGCGCTCGCCGCCGGACAGCGAACTGACCGGCGATCTTGCCCGCTCGGGCCGGAACAGGAAGTCCTCGAGGTAGCCGATCACGTGCTTCCGGGCGCCGCCGATGTCGACGAAGTCGGAGCCGGGGGAGATGACGTCGACCAGCGACGCATCCGGATCGAGCTGGGTGCGGAACTGGTCGAAATAAGCGACGTCGATCTTGGTTCCCAAGCGGACGACACCGGCGTCCGGTTTCAGGTCGCCGAGAATCAGGCGCAGCAGCGTCGTCTTGCCGGCGCCGTTGGGTCCGATCACGCCGATCCTGTCGCCGCGCTGGATGCGCGCCGAAAAATCGCGCACGACCGGCTGTTGACCGAAGGACTTGCCGACATGCTCGAGTTCCGCGACCAGCTTGCCGCTGCGCTCGCCGGCATCGAGCTGCAGATGGACCTTGCCCAGGCGTTCGCGCCGCGCCTGGCGTTCGGCGCGCAGCTTGTCGAGCCGCTGCACCCGGAACACCGCCCGCGTGCGCCGCGCCTCGACGCCCTTGCGGATCCAGATCTCCTCTTCCTTGAGCAGCTTGTCGGCGCGCGCGTTGGCCAGCGCCTCCTCGTGCAGCAGCAGTTCCTTGCGCCGCTGATAGTCGTTGAAACTGCCGGGAAAGCTGGCCAGCTTGCCGCGATCGAGCTCGACGATGCGCGTGCACACGCGTTCGAGGAAAGCCCGGTCATGGGTGATGAAGAGCAGCGTGACGCCGGTCTCGATCAGCATGTTCTCCAGCCATTCGATGGCGGCGATGTCGAGGTGGTTGGTCGGCTCGTCGAGGAGCAGAACCTCCGGCGTGACGGCCAGCGCCTGGGCCAGCGCCAGGCGCTTCTTCTGGCCGCCGGAAAGACTACCGACGCTGGCCTCGGGGTCGAGACCGAAACGATCGATAACCTTCTCCGCCTGCGCCTCGTAGGTCCATGCGCCGCAGGCTTCCAGTTCGTGTTGCAGGGCTTCCATCCGCGCCAGCAGCGTATCGTGATCGCCCTCGCCTTCGGCCATCCGGTGCGAAACTTCGTGATACGCGGCGAGCAGTCGCGAGGCCTCGCCCATCCCCGAAATCACCGCCTCGAACACCGTCGACCGCGCATCGAAGGGCGGTTCCTGCGGCACGCAGCCGACACGAATACCCGGCTGCACCCAGACCTCGCCATCGTCCAGCCTGCCCCGTCCGGGTCCGGTCGCCAGCGCCGCCAGCAGCGATGACTTGCCGGTTCCGTTGCGGCCGATCAGCGCGACACGCTCGCCCGGGTCGAGCAGAAAATCCGCGTGATCGAGCAGCGGCACGTGGCCGTAGGCAAGGGAGGCGTCGGAGAGTTTGAGATAAGGCATCGGAGATGTGAAAACGGCGCCCCGCACAAGCGCCGGCCAAGGGAGGCGACATTTTATCCGCTTGGCGCCGCCCGCGACGCATCCGCTTCGCGATACGCCGGATGATCGCCGCAACTATCCGCAGCGGGCACGACACCGGTACAATGCGGTCTTGCCGATGGCGCCCGTTTCCGGACGCATGCGCTGCCTCCATAGTTAAATGGATATAACACGCCCCTCCTAAGGGCGAATTGGTGGTTCGATTCCACCTGGGGGTACCAAGTCCACGGGCAAGAGGCCCTGAAATCGACAAGTCCCCCGCCGACTCGCGCCAGCCCCTACAATGGCTGAAAATTGAAATCGACCAGGGACATGAACAAGAACGAAGCCTTCGCCCGCACCCTCATCGATGCCCAACTCAAAGATCAGGGCTGGAAAAACGATGGCGTCAGCATCCGACATGAATACACGATAGACGCCAATCGCGCCGACTATCTGCTTTGCAGCCGTGAGGGCCGAGGCTTGGCGATTGTCGAAGCCAAGCGCGAGTCCATCAATGCCGCCGAAGCCGCCGAGCAAGCGCGGCATAACGCCGAAATGGCGAACGTGCCTTTCGTCTTCCTCGCCAACGGCAAGGAAATCCTGTTCTGGGACTGGCAGCGCGAAGCGCACCCGCGCCCGGTCCGAACCTTCTTCTCGCAATCCGACCTCGAACGCCGGGCCGCAACGCGGCAAATCCGAGTCGATCCGCTGAGTATCGCCATCGACCAAAGAATTGCCGGGCGCGACTACCAGCAGGAGTGCGTCGAAACCCTGTGCCGCGAAATCGGTTTCGGCCGGCGCAAGCTGCTGGTGGAAATGGCCACCGGCACCGGGAAGACCCGAACCGCCGTCGCGCTTATCAAGCGCCTGTTTTCGGCCAACGTCGTCAGCCGCGTGCTTTTTCTCGTGGACCGCATCCCGCTGGCGGTGCAAACCGAGGATGCCTTTAGCGAACACCTCAAGGAACTGCCGTGCTATGTTCTCCGGGCAGGCCGGCGTTTTCAGGACGAGCAGCGCATCACCATCACCACGCTGCAATCGATGGTCAATATCTATCACGAGTATTCGTCCGGCTATTTCGACCTCGTGATCACCGACGAATGCCACCGCAGCATCTACGGCAAGTGGCGCAAGGTGCTGGAGCACTTCGACGGCATCCAGATCGGCCTGACCGCGACGCCTTGCGTCAAGGCACCCAATGACGACGGCTCGCCCGACGATGAGACGGCTTTCGTTCGTGACACCCTGCGCTTTTTCGGGGTGGAAAAACCCACGTTTTCCTACACGCTCAAACGCGCCATCGACGACGGCTATCTGGTCGGCTACCAGATTTACCAGGCCCGGACCGTCAAGACCGCGACCGCCGACGGCATCATCAAGATCCTGCGCAACGACATCCAGTGGGACGGCCTGGATGCCCGAACACGCAAGGAACTCGAAGACGCCTTCACCGCCGCCGCAAATCTGCAACCACCACAACCGCACATCGAAATCGACGCCAACGCGCTGGAGCGCAAATTCACGATTCCGGCGCGCAATCAGGCCATCGTGCGCGAATTTCGCAAGGTCATGGACGAGGGCTACGCCGACGGCAAGGGCGTTCTCCGCAAGCCCCTGATCGGCAAGACCATCGTTTTTGCGGTCACCAAGCGCCACGCCGAAACGCTGGCG
>CAZKSD010000203.1:0-4868 GCA_964555315.1 uncultured Dechloromonas sp. | reverse complement strand
GGTCGGCGATCTGGATGAAGCCGACGCGCGGGCTCATCCACATCACCAGTTCTTCGGACAGGCGGCTGATGTGCATCATCAGCAGCGCGCAGGCGGCGGTGAATTCGATGGCGAAGTCGCGGTCGGAAACGGCGTCGAGCGAGTTTTCGCAGACGCCCTCGAAGCCGAGTTCGGCGGCGACGAACTCGCGGTCGATCGGGAAGGTGGTGCCGGCCAGCGCGGCGGCGCCGAGCGGCAGGCGATTGACGCGCTTGCGGCAGTCGGCGAAGCGCTCGCCGTCGCGGCCGAACATCTCGAAGTAGGCCAGCATGTGGTGGCCGAAGGTCACCGGCTGCGCTACCTGCAGGTGGGTGAAGCCGGGCATCGCGGTCGACGCCTCCTTTTCGGCCAAATCCACCAGGGCGCTGCGGAACTGCTTGAGCAGCACCTGGATGTCGTCGATGGCGTCGCGCAGGTAGAGGCGGATGTCGGTCGCCACCTGGTCGTTGCGCGAGCGGCCGGTGTGCAGGCGCTTGCCGGCGTCGCCAACGAGCGCGGTCAGGCGCTTCTCGATGTTGAGGTGCACGTCCTCGAGATCGAGCGACCACTCGAATTGACCGGTTTCGATCTCGCGGGTGACGGCTTCCATGCCGCGCTCGATGTCGATCAGGTCGCCGGCCGCGATGATCCCCTGTTTCGCCAGCATCCGGGCATGCGCCAGCGAGCCGCGAATGTCCTGTCGCCACATGCGTTGGTCGAAGTCGACCGAGGCGGTGTAGCGCTTGACGAGATCGGAGACCGGCTCCGAGAATCGTCCGGCCCAGGTGTATTGTGCGGCGCTGGAGGTCATAGAATAGGGCGGTCAAGGCGATCAGGCATCAGGAATGGCAAGTATACGGCACTTTCCGGCAACGCATCCGCTACCCGACTGGCGTAATTTCGGGGTGATGCTGCGCGTGTTGCTCGGCGTCAACCTGCTGGCGCTGGCCGTCGCCCTCATCCAGTCTCCCGGCCTGGCGGACTGGATGGCGCGCTATGTCGAGATGGCGGCGCTGGTCGAGCCGTTGCTTCTGCTTGCGCTCGGGCTGCTGGCGGCTTTGCGCGATCCGCTGCGGCGCCTGCCGTTGCGCCTCGGGCAACTGGCCGTCGTTGTCCTGGCGGGCGGGCTGGCGTATGCCCAGAATCTCTTCTGGCAGTCGCTCGGTCTCGGCGAAGGCGGCAACGCGCTGCGGCCGGTGCTGCTGGCGATGGTGGCGACCGTCGTGCTGCTTGGCTACTTCGAACTGCGCGCCCGCGCCTTTTCGCCGGCGCAGGCCGAAGCGCGGCTGGCGGCGCTGAACGCGCGCATCCGCCCGCACTTCCTGTTCAATTCGCTGAACGCCGTGCTGTCGCTGATCCGCGCCCGGCCGCAGCAGGCCGAGGCGGCGCTCGAATCGCTGTCCGACCTGTTCCGCGCCGCGATGCGCGACCCCGGCGAAATGATCAGCCTGGCCGACGAGATCGCCCTCGGCAAGCAGTATTTCGAACTGGAACGGCTGCGTCTCGGCGAGCGTCTTGCGGTCAACTGGCAAATCGGCGCGGTTTCCATGGACCTGCCGATTCCGCCACTGATGCTGCAGCCACTGCTCGAGAACGCCGTGTATCACGGCATCGAGCCGTTGCCCGAGGGTGGCACGGTGAGCGTTTCGATCACGCGGCGCGGCGACGAACTGCGGATCGCCATCGCCAACCCGAACGCCGGTCAGTCGCAGCACGCCGCCGGCAACCACATCGCCGTCGCCAACATCCGCGAACGCCTGGCCCTGTATTACGATCTCGAGGCGCGGCTGGAAATCGAGGCCGGCGAGCAGTTCTACGAGGTCCGCATCATCCTGCCATGCCGCACGCCGAACCCCTGAAAATCCTGGTCGTCGATGACGAGCCGCTGGCCCGCGACCGCCTGCGCGAACTGCTCGTCGACATCGCCATCCAGTTCCCGTCCACGGTCGTCGGCGAAGCGGGCAACGGCGTCGCCGCGCTCGAGTTCCTGCGCGACCACCCGGTCGATGTCGTGCTTGCCGACATCCGCATGCCGCGCATGGACGGCATCGAACTGGCCGGCCATCTCGGCGCCTTTCCGGCGCCGCCGGCGGTGATCTTCACCACCGCCTACGACAATTACGCGGTGCAGGCCTTCGACCTCGACGCCGTCGACTACCTGCTCAAGCCGGTCCGCGCCCAGCGCCTGCTGGTCGCCTTGCAGAAGGTGCAGGCCGCGCCGCCGGCCGATCGTGAAGTCCTTGCCAGCGTCGGGCGCGCCGTGCGCGGCGGCGGGCGCACCCATCTGTCGTGCCTCGAACGCGGCCGCCTGCTGCTCGTGCCGGTCGCCGAAGTCCTCTATTTCAAGGCCGACCTCAAATATGTCACGGCGCGCACGGTCGACCGTGAATACCTGCTCGACGAGGCGCTGACCCATCTCGAAAACGAGTTCGCCGAGCGCTTGATCCGTCTGCACCGCGCCGTGCTGGTGGCGAGGACGGCGCTCGCCGGTTTCGAGAAGGCCGCCGGCGACGACGCCGAGGCGTACGGCTGGGCCTTGTTGCGCGGTGTCCCGGACAAGCTGCCGGTCAGCCGCCGCCAGTGGGCGCCGGCCCGGTCGGCCTTGACCGGCTGACCGGTCGTCCTACAGCCAGAAGCGCGTTTCGCCTTCGGACAACTGCTGGTGATGCACGACGACGCGCTCGTCGTCGATCAGGATCACCGAGTAGCCAGCCGGTTCGCGGCAGCCGGGCACCGCGTCGCCACGCGGCGTCGCCAGGTCGAGGGCGATCTGATGGTTCGGCGCAGCGGTGCACGAGAACGGGATGCCGTGCCAGCTGCCGCCGATCGGCCGGTGCAGGTGGCCGAAAAATAGATGGCGGATGCGCGCCCGGTGCGGGGCGATGACCGACCAGAACGCCTCGGGGTCGCGCAGCGAATACTGGTCCATCGACGGGATGCCGACGGCGAACGGCGGATGATGCATGGCCAGCCAGACCGGCTCGTCGCCGGCTGCGCGCAGCCGCTCGCCCAGCCATTCGCGGCGGCGGGCGCAGTAGACGCCCCAGGGCACTCCCGGCTCCAGCGTGTCGAGCAGCAGGAAACGCCCGTGGCCGGTGGCGATCGTCGACTGGAGGAAACCGTCGGCGCTCGCGGCCAGCGCCGGGAAGCACCGCGTCAGCTCGGCCCGGTCGTCATGGTTGCCGACCAGCGGATAGGCGGGCATCGGCAAGCGGGCGAGGGCCTGCGCCAGCGACCGATAGACGGCCTCGCCGCCGGCGTTGGCGAGGTCGCCGGTGAGCAGGCAGAATTCCGCGTCGGCGTGCGCTTCGAGAATGCCGTCGATCGCCAGTTGCAGCCGATCCAGCGGCGACGTTCCGTAAAGCAGTTGCCCCGGCCGGATCAGGTGCAGGTCGCTGAGCTGGATGACCTTCATCGCACGCCTCCGGATCAGCCGTCGCCGAGGGCGCGGCTGACGACTTCCAGCACGTCGCGCGCGAGGCCGTCGTGGTCGCGGATGTGTTCGAGAGCGGCGCGGGCGTGGGCCTGGCGGCCGGCGTCGAACTTCTTCCAGCGGTCGAAACAGCGGGCGAGGCGCGAGGCGACTTGCGGGTTCTTGTCGTGCAGCATCAGGATGCGCCCGGCGATGAAGGCGTAGCCGCTGCCGTCGGCGGCGTTGAAGCGGACGAGGTTGGCCCCGAAGCCGCGAATCAGTGCGTAAATCTTGTTCGGGTTGCCGGCGTCGAACGCCGGATGTTCGGTCAGCGCGTTGACCGTGGCCAGCGTGTCCGGGCGGCGGCTGGTCGATTGGACGGCCAGCCATTTGTCGACGACCAGCGCCTCGTCCTGCCATCTTTCGTGGAACTCGGCCAGCGCCTGCTCGCGCTGCGGGCAGACGGCCGCATTGACGTTGGCGAGCGTCGCCAGCGCGGCGAACTGATCGGTCATGTTGTCGGCCTGCTTGAACTGGGCGTAGGCGAGTTGGCGGGCGGCGTCGGTATCGAGCTCCAGCAGGTAGGAGAGGCAGGTGTTGCGCAGGGCGCGGCGGCCGGCTTGCCCGCTGGTCGGGGCGTAGGGATCGGTCGCGGTCAACGCCGCGTAGAGCCCGGAAAACTCGCCTTCCAATTCCTCGGCGAGATGGCGACGCAGCGCATTGCGGGCGGCGTGCAGGATATCCGGGTCGACCACCGCCAGCGCCTCGGCCAGCGTCGATTCGCCGGGCAGGGTCAGCGCCTCGGCGACGAAGGCGGCGCCGCGTTCGCCGTGGGTCTGCAGCAGGCGCCGGGCGGCAGCGACGAAGGCGGCCGGCCAGGCCGGCGTCCGGCCGGCGGCGATGGCGGCGGTGGCGTCGAGAATCAGCTTCGCGGCGAGGCGCTGACCGGCTTCCCAGGCGTTGAACGGGTCGGTCTCGTGGGCCAGCAGCAGCGTGAGTTGTTCCGGCGTGTAGCCAAAGTCGAGAATCACCGGCGCCGAGAAGTCGCGCAGCAGCGAGGGAACGGGTTCGGCGGCGACGTTGGCGAAGACGAAGGACTGCCTGGCTGCCGTGAGCAGCAAGGTCCGCTCGCTGCCCGCGATCGGTTGACCGTCGCCGGCGAACAGGGCGGCGCGGATCGGGATCAGGTACGGGGCATCGTCCGCGGCGCGCGCGTTGGCCTGAGTGCAGGTCAGCGTGTACGTGGCGGAATTGGCAGCGAAATGACCGTCGACCGCGACATGCGGCGTTCCCGGCTGGTTGTACCAGCGCATGAACTGCGTGAAGTCGAAACCGCTAGCCGCCGCCATCGCCGCAACGAAATCCTCGCAGGTTACGGCCTGCCCGTCGTGGCGGCGGAAGTATTCGTCCATGCCGGCGCGGAAGGCGTCGCGGCCGA
>CAZKSD010000202.1:0-4887 GCA_964555315.1 uncultured Dechloromonas sp. | reverse complement strand
ACCAGGCGGCGCAGAAATTCATCCTCAACCTGTTCATCGCCTTCCTGCCGCTGGCCATCCTCGGACTGGCCTTCGGCAAGGCGATCAAGGCCAGCCTGTTCAACCCGATCACGGTGGCGACGACCTTCATTCTCGGCGCCTTCGTCATCCTCTGGGCGGAGCGGCGCGACCACAGGATTCGCGTCGAGAGCGTCGATGAGATGAGCGCGGTCGACGCGCTGAAGATGGGTGTCGCGCAGGCCTTCGCGCTCATTCCCGGCACCTCGCGCTCCGGCGCGACGATCATCGGCGGCCTGCTCTTCGGCCTGTCGCGCAAGGCGGCCACCGAGTTCTCGTTTTTCCTCGCCATCCCGACGCTGGGCGCGGCGACGGTATACCAGTTGTACAAGGAGCGCGCGCTGCTCAACGCCGACGATATCGGGATGTGGGCGGTCGGGTTCGTTTCGGCTTTCGTTTCCGCCTTCCTCTGCGTGCGCTGGCTGCTGCGTTTCATCTCGACCCACGATTTCGTTCCGTTCGCGTGGTACCGCATCGTCTTCGGCATCGTCGTGCTGGCGACCGCGCATTTCGGCTGGGTCGAGTGGACCGCCCACTGATCGTCTTCCTGCACGGATTCTGCTCGTCGCCGGCATCGCCGAAGGCGCGGCTGCTGGCCGAGTACATGGACGGGCGCGGCCTCGGTGACCGCTTCGCCTGCCCGCCGCTGTCGCCGGTGCCGGACGCGGCGGCAGCCAGCGCCGGCCGCCTGATCGAAGGCGCCGACGGCCCGGTGACGCTGGTCGGGTCTTCGCTGGGCGGGCATTACGCCAACCATCTGGCGGAAAAATATGGGCTGAACGCGGTACTGATCAATCCGGCCGCGGTCCACTGCCTGGATGCCGGCAAATTCATCGGCGAGCACGCCAATTTTCACACCGGGGAGCGCTTCACCTTCACTGCGGCGCATGCGGCACAACTCGCGGCGCAGGTACGGAAGCCCACCCCCGCCCGCTACTGGCTGCTCACCGAGACCGGCGACGAGGTGCTCGACTGGCGCCAGGCTGTCGAGTTCTACGTCGGCTGCCGCCAGACGGTGCTGCCCGGCGGCGACCACAGCTTCACCCGCTTTGCTGAATTCATGCCGCAAATCCTTGAATTCGCTGGGTTATAATCCGCCGATGAATGTATTGTTCGAGGAAGATGGCGGTTTCAAGGCGGGCAGCATCATGGCCGACAACGACAGTTCGTTGCAGGTCGAGATGCCCTCCGGCAAACGCAGCAAGATCAAGGCCGCAACCGTGCTGTTGCGCTTCGAGAAGCCTTCGTCCACCGCCTTGCTGGAACAGGCGGCGCCGCTCGCCGAAGAGATCGAAGCGGATTTCCTGTGGGAGTGCGTGAACGATGGCGAGTTTTCGTTTCTTGATTTTGCCCGTGATTACTACGGACACGAGCCCGCGCCGGTCGAGGCGACGGCGGTGCTGCTGGCCCTGCACGCCGCGCCCGTCTATTTCCACCGCAAGGGCAGGGGGCGTTTCCGCAAGGCGCCTGCCGACATTCTCGCCGCCGCGCTGGCCGGTCTTGAAAAGAAACGTCAGCAAGCGCTCGCTATCGAGGGTTGGATAAGCGAGCTCAAGACCTTCCGCCTGCCGCCGGAAATCGCGGCGTTGACCGATGCCCTGCTCTACGCGCCCGATCGCAACAAGCCGGAAACCAAGGCTTTCGAGGCCGCCTGCGGCGAGATCGGCCTGACCCCGGCGCAACTCCTGTTCAGGTGCGGCGCGATCAAGTCGGCGTACCACCTGCACTTTCGACGCTTCCTGCATGAGCAGTTCCCGAAGGGCACCGCCTTTCCCGCGCTCGCCGCGCCGAAACTGCCCGACGATCTGCCGCGCGCCGATGTTCCCGCCTTTTCGATCGACGACGCCAGTACCACCGAGATCGACGACGCGCTCTCGGTCGTCAGGCTGCCCGGAATCGGCTCGCGCATCGGCATCCACATCGCCGCCCCCGGGCTCGCCATCGAGCATGGATCGCCGCTCGACGGCGTGGCGCGCGCCCGCCTGTCCACGGTCTACATGCCCGGCAACAAGATCACCATGCTGCCCGATGCCGTGGTCGAGAGCTACACCTTGGCCGGGGGCGTCGATTGCCCGGCGGTTTCGCTGTATCTCACGGTCAACGAAGCTTTCGAGGTCATTTCCCAGGAATCCCGGCTGGAGATGGTGCACATCGCCGCCAACCTGAGGCATCACGAGATCGAGCCGCTGTTCAACGCCGAAACCGTGGTCAGCGGACTCCCCGAGTTCCGTTTCGGCGACGAACTACTCCACCTCTGGCGCTTCGCCAATGCCTGCGAAGGGCGGCGCGGCAAGCCGTCGGCGACCCAGGGCGTCAACGACTACAACTTCGCGATCGAAGGCGATCTGACCGATCCGGACGCGTGCACCGTGGAAATCAGCGAAAGGAAGCGCGGCAGCCCGCTGGACAAGCTGGTCGCCGAACTGATGATCGTCGCCAATTCGACCTGGGGCGGCCTGCTCGCCGACAGGAACATCGCCTGCCTGTACCGCGCGCAGACCCAGGGCAAGGTGCGCATGACGACCTCGCCGCTGCCGCACGAGGGGCTGGGCGTCCCGCAATATGCCTGGATGACCTCGCCGCTGCGCCGCTATTGCGATCTCGTCAATCAGTGGCAACTGATCGCCTGCCTGAAGGGCGAAACACCGCCGTTTGCCCAGAAATCGGCGGAACTGTTCGGCGCGATGCGCGATTTCGAGACGACCTATGCCGCGTACGCCGATTTCCAGCGCCTGATGGAGCGTTACTGGTGCCTGCGCTGGCTGCAGCAGAACGGCGTCGGCGAGATCGCCGCGACCGTACGCCGCGAGCAGCAGGTCAGGCTCGACCATCTGCCCTTGCTGTTGCGCGTGCCGTCGCTGCCGGCCGATATCGGAACCGGCAGACGGGTTCGTCTGGCGGTCGACGCCATCGATCTGCTGGGTCCCGAGGTCAGTTGCCGCTATGTTGACGTCATGGATGAGGTCCTGGCCGAGGCGATCGACGAGGAGGAGGTTCAGTGAGCGCAGCGACGCTGGCATGGCAGCCCCTGGTGTCCGGCAACCGCAGGCTGGCATTGGCGATCGGCATTTCGCTGGCGATGCACGCGCTGCTGCTGACCCTGCACTTCAGCTTCCCCGATGCCTCGAAGGCGATGCGCGAGAAGGCGCTCGACGTCGTCCTGGTCAACGCCAAGTCTGCCAAGAAGCCTAGCGATCCGCAGGCGCTGGCCCAGGCCAATCTCGACGGCGGCGGCAATACCGACGAGAACCGCAGGCTCAAGACACCCTTGCCGCCGACCCCGCAGCAGACCACGGGAACCGAAATCGAGCGCATGCAGCGCCGGTTTCGTGAACTCGAAGTCGCCCAGCAGAAGATGCTGACCGAGGCCAAGACGGCGCGCGCCGCCGCCGCCGCCCGCAATGCGGCGGAGCAGCCGACGCCCGTGACCAGCGTCAGCGGTCTCGACCTCGCCGAATCGGCGCGGGCGATGGCGCGCCTCGAAGGCGAGATCAACAAGAGCGTCGACGAGTACAACAAGCGACCGCGCAAGAAGTTCATCGGGGCGCGCACGGAGGAATACCGCTTTGCCCAGTACATCGAGGACTGGCGTCGCAAGGTCGAACGCATCGGCACCCTGAACTACCCCGAGGCCGCCCGCGGCAAGCTCTACGGTTCATTGATTCTGACCGCTTCGATCAACCATGACGGCAGCCTCAATCGCGTGGACATCAACCGTTCCTCCGGTTACAAGGTGCTCGACGATGCCGCGAAGCGGATCGTCCAGATGGGGTCGCCCTACGCCCCGTTCCCTCCCGAAATCCGCCGTGACACCGACATTCTCGAGATCACCCGGACGTGGTATTTCACCCAGGGCGATCAGGTCACCGCAAAATGACCGACCGCTATTGCGTTTTCGGCAATCCGGTTGCCCATTCACGGTCGCCGGCCATTCATGCCCGGTTCGCGGTGCAGTGCCATCAGGACCTGAGCTACGAAGCCATCCTCGTTCCGCTCGCTGGATTCGCCGCGGCGGTTGGCGGCTTCGTCGCCGCCGGCGGCAAGGGGGCGAATGTCACGCTTCCGTTCAAGGAGGAGGCGTTCGCCCTGTGCACCCGCCGCAGCGCGCGCGCAGAGCAGGCGGGAGCGGTCAACACGCTCGCTTTTGTCGGCAATGAAATTATCGGCGACAACACCGACGGCGCCGGCTTGGTGCGCGACATCGAAGTCAATCTGGGATTTTCGCTGGCCGGCCGGCGTGTCCTGCTGCTCGGGGCCGGCGGCGCGGCGCGCGGCGTCATCGCGCCGCTTCTCGAGCGCCGTCCGGCCGGCCTGTTCATCGCCAACCGCAGTGGCGACAAGGCAGAGACGCTGGCGGGACAGTTTTCCGACCTTGCCACGGTCGACGCCGGAAACTTTGCCAAAACCGCCGGCCAGACATTCGATGTCGTCATCAACGCCACGTCGGCCAGCCTCGCCGGCGACTCCCTGCCCCTGCCGGCCGGCATCTTCGCTCGCGGCAGCCTCGCCTACGACATGATGTACGGCAAGGGCGAAACGCCGTTCATGATCCTGGCGCGCGAACAGGGCGCCGGCCATCTGGCCGATGGCCTCGGCATGCTGGTCGAGCAGGCGGCCGAGGCCTTTTTCGTCTGGCGCGGCGTGCGACCCGACAGCGCGCCGGTACTCGCGGAATTGCGCGGGCTGCCGACGGCATGACCCGGCTGGGCCGCTGGTTCAAGTGGGCATTGCTCGGGCTGATCGGCCTTTTTCTCGTCTGGCAGTTGTGGCTGCTTGGCTGGGTGCTGCTGTGGAAGTGGGTTGACCCCGGCACGACGCGCTTCATGGAAA
>CAZKSD010000201.1:0-4899 GCA_964555315.1 uncultured Dechloromonas sp. | reverse complement strand
GCTCGACGGCGGGCATGCCGCCGCCTCCGCTCAGCATGCTGAGCACGGTCATCGGGTTGATGCCGAGGAAATAGCTGGCGACGAGCGCGATGGCGATCGTGCCGAGACCGAGGCGGCCGCCCCCCAGCCGCAGGCCGCCGCCCCCGCCGAAACCGCCGCCGCGGCGGTCCTCGAGGTTGTCGCTTTCGCGTTGGTCATCCATGCGCATGGCGTCTCCTTAGCGGTGGAGGTTGATGGCGGCGCGGGTTTCTTCGGCTACCTTGCGCGCCGTGGCGGCAAAGTCTTCGTCCTTGCCGGCGTACAGAATGGCACGGGACGAGTTGATCATCAAGCCCGTCGCATTCGCCGTGCGGCCCGCCCTGACGGTTGCTTCAACGTCGCCGCCCTGGGCGCCGATGCCGGGGACGAGCAGCGGCATGTCGCCGACGAGCGCGCGCACGCGGGCGATCTCGGCCGGGAAGGTGGCGCCGACGACCAGGCCGATCTGGCCGCTGCTGTTCCACTCACCGGCGGCGAGACGGGCGACGCGCTCGTAAAGTCTTTCACCGCCGACGTCGAGGAACTGCAGGTCCGAACCGCCCGGATTGGAAGTGCGGCAGAGCAGGATGACGCCCTTGTCCGGGTAGGCGAGGTAGGGATCGAGCGAATCGCGGCCCATGTAGGGGTTGACCGTGACGGCATCGGCGCCATAGCGGGCGAAGGCTTCGATCGCGTACTGCTCGGCGGTCGAGCCGATGTCGCCGCGCTTGGCGTCGAGAATGACCGGAATGCCGGGGTGCTTGTCGTGGATGCGGGCGATCAGCGCTTCGAGCTGGTCTTCGGCGCGGCGGGCGGCGAAGTAGGCGATCTGCGGCTTGAAGCTGCACACCAGGTCGGCGGTCGCGTCGACGATAGCTGAACAGAATTCGAGAATGGCGTCGTCGCGCCCCTTGAGGTGGGCGGGAAACCTGGCCGGATCGGGATCGAGGCCGACGCAGAGCAGGGAATCGTTTTTCTGCCAGGCGGCGGCGAGCATCCGGGTGAAGGTCATGCGGCGTCCTTTTTCGCTTCGGGCGGGAGGAATCGGGAAAATTTGTCGGGCAGCACGCAGGTTTGCAGGCTGCGCTGTGTAAACAGGAAGCGGCCGTCGCAGACGAAGCCGAGTTCCTGCCAGTCGACTTCCTTGTTCAGCATCAGCGTGCATTCGATCAGATCGCGGCGCGAAATGCCGCGGTTCTTCGTGAACAGCGCCAGCACAGCGCCGTCGAACGCATTGCAGTCGTGCAGGAAGAAGGGCTCGCGCCTGCGCGTGCGGCCATTGACGTAGATGCGCGGATGCAGGTTGATCGGAAAGGCGCGCCCCCATTGCCACCAGTTGCTTTCGTCGAAGGGGCGGACGCGGCGGGCGAGCAGTTCGGCCATGTGCTTTTCCAGGTGCGGATGCTTGATGCCGTAGAGCATGCGCCGCGTTTCACCGGTCTCGACGGTCTTCGAGCAGACGAACTCCATGTTGCCCTTGGGGTGCGTGAAAATGCTGTCCGCCCCCGAGACCGCGCCGACCTTGACCGTGAACACGTCGGCGAAGCGCACGCTGTAATCGTCGCGCAGGAACATCAGTTGCCCGTCCACCTCGACGAAGCGCCGGCCGTCGGCCATGTGGCGGTCCGTGCGGCCCTTCTCGAAACGGAAGATGGCGCAGTTCGGCGTATGCTCGCCGAAGACGCGTGTGTCGCCGGTTTCGTAGAAATGCGTGATGCTGCCCTGCGCGTGGAGCCAGGCATTCAGCTTCCGGGCCGCGGTCAGCTTGATGAACTCGCGCGGCACGATGAAAACCAGTTCGCCGCCCGGCTTCAGGTGGCGGACGCACTTCTCGATGAAGAACAGGAACAGGTTGCTGCGCGCATCGAAGAATCTGGAATTCAGGCGTTTCCTGGTGTCGACCGCGACATCCTGATAGCGCACATATGGCGGGTTGCCGACGATGGTGTCGAACTGCTCGCTCAGTGGGTAATCGAAAAAATCGCGGATTTCGGCGCCGGCCGGGGCGACGCGCGGGTCGATCTCGATGCCGACGCAATCCGCATGCCGTTCCTTGAGCAACTGGAAGAACACCCCGTCACCGGCCGACGGCTCGAGCGCCCGCCCGCGGTTACCGCACAGGGCGAGCATGAACTCCACCACTTGCAGCGGCGTGAACACCTGGCCGAGCTGTTCGACATTACGGCTCATACGCCTCCGGACCACCTGTCCCCGGCCGCGCCTGCTCTTCCCGCGCCTTCTTCTCCCAGTAACGCTCGTTCTTGCTCGCGTCGGCAAAGCGGTAGCGCCCGGCGAGCTCGCAGCCCTTCATGCCGGGATTGCAGGGGAGGTTGTTGACCTTGGTGCAGCGGTCGTCAACCTCGTGCGGACAGCCCCAGCTTCCGGCCATGTCAGGCGCCCTTGCCCCACGAATCCTTGAGCGTCACCGCCCGGTTGAACACCGGCTGGCCGGCGCCGGAATCGACAGGATCGACGACGAAGTAGCCGTGGCGCTCGAACTGGAAGCGTTGTTCCGGCTGGGCATCCTTGAGCGCCGGTTCCAGTTGGGCGGTGATGACCGACTTCGACTCCGGGTTGAGGTCGTCGAGGAAATCGCGCTCCACTTCCGGAGCATCCCCTTCGCGCCGCGCGCCGGGAGCGGGAACGGCGAACAGGCGGTCGAAGAGACGGATTTCGGCGGCATAGGCGTGGGCGGCGGAAACCCAGTGCAGGTTGCCCTTGACCTTGACGCTGTCGGCGCCCGGCGTGCCGGACCTGGTTTCGGGCAGGTAGTCGCAGTGGACCGCAACCACCCTGCCGTTCTCGTCCTTGTCGCAGCCGGTGCACCTGACCACGTAGCCGTAGCGCAGGCGCGCCATGTTGCCCGGGAACAGGCGGCGGAAGCCTTTTTCCGGCACCTCCTGGAAATCCTCGCCCTCGATCCACAACTCGCGGCTGAACGGGATGCTGCGCTGGCCGAGTTCCGGATGCAGGGGGTGGTTCGGTGCGAAGCACTCCTCGACCTGCCCTTCCGGGTAGTTGTCGATGACCAGCCTGAGCGGGTCGAGGACGGCGATGCGGCGCTGGTCGGACTCGTTCATCACTTCGCGCATCGCATCCTCGAACAGCGCGTAGTCGATCAGCGAGTCGTTCTTGGACACGCCGATGCGCTCGGCGAAGAGGCGGAAACCCGCGGCCGCGTAGCCGCGCCGCCGCGCGCCGACCAGCGTCGGCAGGCGCGGGTCGTCCCAGCCGTCGACGTGCTTTTCCTGCACCAGCTGGATCAGCTTGCGCTTGGAAAGCACGATGTAGGTCAGGTTGAGGCGCGAGAATTCGATCTGCTGCGGCAGCGGCCGTTGCAGCAGGCCGCCCTCGGCGAGGCGTTCGAGCAGCCAGTCGTAAAACGGGCGCTGGTCCTCGAATTCCAGCGTGCAGATCGAGTGGGTGATGTTCTCCAGCGCATCCTCGATCGGATGGGCATAGGTATACATCGGGTACACGCACCACCGGTCGCCGGTGTTGTGATGCGCGGCGTGGCGGATGCGGTAGATCGCCGGGTCGCGCATGTTGATGTTGGGCGACGCCATGTCGATCTTCGCCCGCAGGATGTGGGCGCCGTCGGCGAATTCGCCGGCCTGCATGCGCTTGAAGAGATCCATGTTCTCGGCAGCGCCGCGGTTGCGAAACGGCGAATCCTTGCCGGGTTCGGTCAGCGTGCCGCGGTTGGCGCGCATGTCCTCGGCGCTCTGGCTGTCGACGTAGGCGTGGCCGGCCGAGATCAGGTATTCGGCGAATGCCACCATCCAGTCGAAATAGTTGGAGGCGTAATAGAGGTTGTCCTCGCCGCCCTGCTCCCACGAACAACCCAGCCACCTTACCGAGTCGATGATCGAATCGACGTACTCCTGCTCCTCCTTCTCCGGGTTGGTGTCGTCGAAGCGCAGGTGGCAGCGGCCGCCGTATTGCCGGGCGAGGCCGAAGTTGAGGAGGATCGACTTGGCGTGGCCGAAGTGCAGGTAGCCGTTCGGCTCGGGCGGAAAGCGGGTGCGGATCCTCGCCGGGTCGAGCGGGCCGGCGGCATGGTCGGCGGCGCTCCCCGGATGGCCGGCCCAATGCCGCTGCGCGTGCTTGCCGGCGGCGAGGTCGGCGTCGACGATGTTGGTGATGAAATTGGCGGCAGGGGCCGGGGTATTGGCGGGTTGGTTGGGGCTGCTCACGGTGGTGCCTCGGTTTTCGATCGCGCCATTTTAACCGGCAGAAGCGATCTAACCGCTACAATTGCCCCCGATGTCCGTCCTCCACCACCTGACCGCCCTGAATTTTGCCGCCGTCGGCGCCGGCGCCGCCCTCGGCGCCTGGGCGCGCTGGCTGCTCGGCCTGGCGCTCAACCCGCTGTTCATCGCCCTGCCGCTCGGCACGTTGGCCGCCAACGTCATCGGCGGCTATCTGGTCGGGCTGGCAGTCGGCCTATTTCACATCAACACGCATTTTCCGCTGGCCTGGAAGCTGTTCGCCATCACCGGCTTTCTCGGCGGATTGACGACCTTTTCCACCTTCTCGGCCGAAGTCGTCGAGCGCCTGCTCGCCGGCCAGCCGGCCTGGGCGATCGGCCTGGCATCGCTGCACCTGGCCGGTTCGCTGACGGCGACGTGGCTCGGCCTGCTGACCGTCGGCGCAACGCGCATCTGGTCCTGACCGACCCGGGCGGAGCGGCGACTTACCGGACGACGGCCGCGGAACGATCGAAGCGAATTTCAGGGAGCATGGAAATGCGGGGCCATTTCGTCACCCAAGCCGGACCCCGGCCTGCGCCGGGTCATGAAAGAGCCGGCTTCCGCCTAGCCGGTCTGACGACGCTTGCCCGCTGCGGAGCGACGCCAGGGGGCATTGCCGAACCGTTCG
>CAZKSD010000200.1:0-4906 GCA_964555315.1 uncultured Dechloromonas sp. | reverse complement strand
GTCCAATCCTCCATTTCGAAGATGGACACACTGAACCAGCCGCCGCACTGCGCGCAGATGGTAGTGCGGCTACCCGGCAGCGGCTCGGGGTCAGGATCGGGGCAGGCGCAACGCAGGTACTGTGTCATCACTCACGTACACGTTCGTTTGAACTCGGCCACGCGCCGCCGCAGAGCATCGCGCTCGGCCACCAGCTCCTGTAGCGCGGCCTCTAGCTTGTCCATCTCATCCGCCGTCCACACGAACAACGCGCCGTGCTTCGGATCGTTGATCTGGAACACGCCCCACGCGGCCGAGGCAAACGCTAGCGCGAAGCCGAACAGGAACGCGGCAAAGAACGCAAACAGGCGGCTCATGATTTCCTCGCGCGTAGCCACGTCAGGTAGTCCGCGCCCTGCTCCACGTCGAAACAGGTATGCACCAGGCGCGGATCGTCGTCGGCATACCTTGGGTCAATGATCGTCACCGCGTTGCAGAAGATGTCCTGATTCGGCAGGCCCTTCTCATGCGCGTAACGGTCGAACGTCTTATATGACGACACCCGTATCGCGTGCGATATCAGCCCGGTCGCCGGGTCTTTCAGCACCGCATAGCCCGACGTGTGCAGATGGCCACAGGTCAGGATGTGGTCGCGCCAGCCCATCGTCGCGGCCTTAACAGCACCGTGGATGGTGCTCCACATGCTATGCCCCGCGAAATCGTGCCGCGCGTTCACGCGCACGCCGCGACCATTCGGGAATCGCAAGTCCAGCCGCACCGCGAAGTTATCGAACACGCCTTGACAATTGGCGAGAATCCACTTGACCGGATCGCCCGCGCCCGACCATGCGCCGTGATTGCCGCCCAGCACGTACAGCCACGGCATTGAGCGCAGGAACCACTCGCCCAGCTTCCACGCCTCGGCCGCGCTGGTGCTCTGCTCGCCATACAGCCGCGCCAGCCGACCCGTCCAGTTGTTCAGCGTGTCGCCGATATTAGCAGCGAACATGCCCGGCGTGCGGTTGATGATGGCGACGTGGCTCTCTATCTTGGCGATGTCCGTGCCGTCGTCGTCAACGTGCGGGTCACCAAAGTGGGAAATGGCGATGGGGCCGTTATCCGGGATCGTGATCGGCACCAGGAGCCGGTCCTGCTTGGCCTTCTGCAGATGCGCGAACTGTTGCTTGCGCCGGGCTATGAGCGCATCCACCGGCAGGGTTTCGTCAGGAAGTTCGCGGACGAAAAATTTCTGTTTGCCCGATGGCTTGAACCCGCGCCGCTTGGCCTCGCGCATGATGTTCTGCATCGTTGGGCGCGGGATTCCCAGCGCACGGGCGGCGCCGGCTTCGGTGCCTATCTGGTGGTATGCGTCTACGGCCTGCTGTATCTTGGCGTCACTCCGGGGCGGTGTCGGCATTAGTTGATCGTCGGCATCGCGCTCGACGCGTTACGCAGGGCTTGTTGCAGGACTTCCACGTCCATCAATTGCGGATATAGCTTGGCCGTCAGCAGCATCGCCGCTGGCACCAGCAGCAACGCATCGCCGCAGCACATAACCCCGCGCGGGATCGCGGCCGACTGCGGACGCGTGTCAAATTCCTCCTCCTCCATCCGCACGATGACCATCAGCGCGGATTGGAACAGCATCGCCGCCTGCTCTAGCGTCAGCTCGATGTCAGGCAGCGGCTCGGTCACTTGTCGGCCTTGCGGTCGAGCTTATCCAGAACGCGGTCTATCTTGTCCTCAAGCCGTGACAGGTCGGCATTCTGCGCATACGTCTTGGCGACCTCTACCTTGTGGCCGGCAAGGTCGGTCTCCAGTGATTTGATCGCGCTGTAGATGGATTTCAGCACCCAGCCGCCCGCGCCTATGGCAGTGGTCAAAAGGACATTCCAAAGGGTGTGCGGCTCCACTGGCGGAACTCCTGAAATGGGCTATGCTGTGATGATGAAATACTTTGTGGCGGCGCTGATTGCGCCTTTCTTTTGGCTTGTTGTGTTGTCTGTGTCGCTGTGGCTGGTCCGCAGATTCCTACCGCGCGCAGAGCCGATCCTGTTCGCCGACCCGATTACTGGCCTGCATAGGTTATGGCAGGCAATCCGAGCAGCCCTGCGCCGCCGATCATAAGCTTGCGCTCCAGCTCTGGTGTGACCTTCGTGATTCCCTTCGTCAGATAGCGCCGGCCAGCATCCGAAAATAGCCCCTTGCTGACCGCTGCCGGGGCCAGCACGGACGCTGCCAGCACATCGCCGCCGAGCAGGCCGGCACCGCCGGTCATCATCAACTGCGCCCACAGGTTGCTAGCCGTGCCGCTGTCTGGCAGCGGGCGAAATGCGTTGCCGATGCGCGCGATATCGGCCAGTTCGCCGGACAGATTGCCGCGCGCGAATGCACTGCGGTCGCCGCCCTGCAACGCATTGCGGACGACCGCAGGGTCCACGTTGCCGGCCTTGACCGCGCCCCGCTTCTCCAGCGTTTTCATAGCCGCATACTGCCGGCGCGCCAGTTTCCACGCGGTTTTTTCGTCAGCAGTCAGGATCGACTCTGCGGCATCGTCCAGCGCCGAGCGCACCTTGCCAATCGCATCTTTGAGCTTGGCCTGCCCCGCCTGCGCAGCTTGTCGGCTGCGGTCGGTCAGTTGCGAGCGGATGGCCTGATACGCCTCGCCGGTCATCTGGCCCGACTTGGCAAGGTCAAGCGCATTGTCGGCAAGGTTGGCAATTTCCGCGCTCTTGAACGGGCCGGCAGCATCGTTGCTGCGCTGTAGCAGTTTGATGCGGGCCTCAAACGTCGGCGTAATCGGGATGGCCTTGTTGGCGGACAGCGTATTGAACACGTCGCCCAAACGGGTACGCGCCGCCGCAAACGCATCTTCGGTCACGGCCTCGCCGGTTTCGCCCATCGCCCGCAGCGCCGCCTGATTCAGCGCAGACTGATTGGCGTCGTTGAACTTGCGCGCAGCGGACGCACCAATCGGGTTTTTGGCCGCCTGCTGCTCCATGACCTGTAGCGCCTTGCTGCCGGTCTGCTGGCCCGCCGTGACCTTGTAGCCAAGCCGTTCCGCAGCATCGACGCCGGCCTGCGCGCCTTCGGACATGGGCGCGCGCGTAGGCTGCAGCACGCGACCGATGCCCTTGCCCAGCGCCGCCCCGGCAGCCCCACCGGCAGCGCCCAGCGCCCCGCGCGTCAGCCGTTCCTCCGGCGAGCCATACTCGACCAGGCCGGGGATTGCCGCAGCCGCAGCGCCTGCCGCAAGCCCGCCGCCAGCCGCCACAGGAACCGCCAGCAACGGCGCCGCTTCGCCAAGGAACGTTGCGACCGGGCGCTTATCCTGGAGCTGCGCGTAAGCCCTGGTATTCTCGGCCTCGCGCTCGGCCTGTTGCGCCTGCGCATCCGCGATCTTGCCGGCCACGTCGGGGCCATACGGCAGTTTAGACGACAGCCACAGCGCGCCCTGCTGCACGCCCTGCCCGAGCCGATCCAGCGTGCGCCCGGCGCCGATCAATGCAGCCTGACCGAAGCCCACATCGTCGGCGGCAGTGGGCACAGGCGCGATTGCCTGCTTCCCGCCGCTGGCCTTGGCCTCAAGCTCTGCCAGCCGCCGCAGCGCCATCAGTTCATCGCGGTCGCTCACCGTTTGAACCTCTTTCGCAGTTCGTCCAATTCCCGCTGCTCGGCGGGCGACAGATTCCCGCCTTGCGGCGCCGGCTCGTCTTGCTGGAATACCTGATCCAGCGGCAGCCCCATCGACTGCGCCTGTTTGACGAACGGCGCGGCAGCGGCATCGTGCGCAGACTTCAATTGCGCGGCCCGTCCCTGCAACATGGAAACGAGTTCTCTGCGCTGTGCCGGCGGCAGGCGGCCGCGCCCCTGCGAAATGTAATTGACGTAGCCCTGAAACTTTTGCAGCGGCGAGCCTGACTTGATGACGAGGTTAAGTTCACCCTCGCGCACGACGCTGTTAGGATCAAGCGTCTTGCCGACCGCGTAGATAAGGTCGATATCGCCCGCAGGCGTATCCGGTGCCTGTGCCGCCGATTGCAGCGCCGGCAGCGCGGCGCGATACGCCTTGACCTGTTCCAGCCCGTTGTACTCTTTGCGGATGCCGGTAACGGCTTCGGCCAGCCCCTTGCCCGCAGCCACGCCGGTAGCTTCGCGCGCGCGTGCATCGGTCATGTTCTGACCGCGCATTGTGACGCCGTGGCCCTCACGCGCAACCTGCGCGGAAAGGACGGATTCAGGAGTTAGCGACTTTGCGAACTCGGACCCGGCCGGCGTGCGCAGTTTGTCAACCGCCTGCACGCTGCCGCCCATGTCGCGCAGCTCAATCTCCGGCTTCGGCGCGAAGCCTTCAATAACGCGCGGCGGATCATATTCCGATGTCTGCATCAGCACCGGCTTACCATCCGGCCCCATGACCGTGTGCGGCGTCGCGGAATACTTCGCGCGATATTTCTCAGCTTCCTTGAACAACTGCTCGGCCCGCTTCATGTCGTTGGCCCGCAGCGCCCGATTCGCGCCCTCCGTGTAGATCTGGAACGCCTTCGCCGGGTCCGTTTTCACGCGGTCGAGAATGTCGCCCAGTTCCTGATTGAGGCCGGCGGCAGCATCGGCCATCGCCTTCCGCTCGCGATCCTGCTCCACTTCCCGCTTGAGCTTGTACTGCGCCACCATCCCCTGCTGCGCGTTGCCGATGGCCTGTTGCCCCATCTGCATCCCGCCGAGCAGCCCCGTGCTGATCGACGGCCACACGTTCTTCCCGCGCGAATCCAGCAGCCCCGCGCCAAGCCCCATCATCAGATTGGACATGAGCAGCCGGCGCCGCTCTTCCTCTGGCAGTGCGAATTGGGCGAGATCTTCCATTATGCGTAACCCGCGCGGCGGGCCTCCTCCATGCTGGCGAACATCGGCAGCCCCGGCGCGAACT
>CAZKSD010000199.1:0-4908 GCA_964555315.1 uncultured Dechloromonas sp. | reverse complement strand
ATGCCCTCGGCCACGACCGGGCCGACAACGGCATCCGCTTCGGGCTGCTGTCCCGTGTCGCCGCCCTGCTTGGCCAGCCGGCTTCGCCGCTCGGCTGGCGACCCGACGTGGTGCACGCCAATGAGTGGCACAGCGCCCTGGCGCCCGCCTGGCTGCATTACGAGGGCGGAGCAGCGAGCGTCGTCACCGTGCACAACATGGCGTTCCAGGGCAATTTCCCGGCCGACCATCTGGCGGCGCTCGGCCTGCCGGAGCATGCCTGGCGCGTCGACGGCGTCGAGTATCACGGCCGGCTTTCCTTCCTGAAGGCCGGCCTGCAATTCGCAACGCTGATCTCGACGGTGAGCCCGACCTACGCCCGGGAGATCCAGGATGAGGCCTTCGGCTACGGACTGGCGCCCCTGCTGCGCCACCGGGCCGGCGCTCTGCGCGGCATCCTGAACAGAGTCGACGGCGCCCTCTGGAACCCGGCGGCCGACCCCGCGCTGGCCGCCCCTTACGCCGCCAACCGCCTCGCCGCCAAGCGCGACAACAAGCGTGCGCTGCAGCAGGAAATGGGGCTGGCGAGCGCAGCCGACCGCCCCTTGTTCGGGGTCGTCAGCCGCGTGACGCACCAGAAGGGTCTCGATCTCGTCCTGACATTGGGGGAAGGCATCACCCAACTGCCGGCGCAACTCGTTGTCCTGGGCAGCGGCGACAAGGCGATGGAAGCCGGCTTCGCCGCCCTCGCCGCGCACCACCCCGGGCAGATCGCTGTCCGCCTGGATTTTGACGAAGGCCTGGCCCACCGCATCGAGGCCGGCGCCGACGGCTTCCTGATGCCCTCGCGCTTCGAGCCCTGCGGCCTCAACCAGATGTACAGCCTGCGCTACGGCACGCCGCCCGTCGTGCGCGCCACCGGGGGGCTGGAGGATACGGTCGTCGATGTAGCGGAAGCGACGCTGGCCGACAAGACGGCCAACGGCTTCGTCTTCGCGGAGGCGACAGCGCATGCGTTGTGGCTGGCGCTCGAACGCGCCACCCGGTGCTGGCGCGACCGCAAGCTGTGGCGGCGCATCCAGCAGAACGGCATGCGCCGCGACTTCGCCTGGGCGCATGCGGTCCGCGACTATGTCGCCCTGTACCGCGACGCCGTCGCCGCCCACGGCTGAGGCCCCGATGCCGGAAATCGTCATCATTGCCGCGGTCGCCCGCAACCGCGTGATCGGCAAGGACAACAGGCTGGTCTGGCACATTCCCGAGGACATGGCACGCTTCAAGGCGCTGACCTCCGGCCACACCGTTGTCATGGGGCGCAGGACCTGGGAGTCGCTGCCCCCGCGCTTCCGCCCGCTGCCTGGACGGCGCAACATCGTCATCACCCGTCAACCCGGCTACGCCGCGCCCGGCGCCGAACTCGCCGACTCGCTGGAAAGCGCCCTGCAACTGGCGTCGACCGCGACACTCGTCTTCATCATCGGCGGCGAACAAATCTACACGCAGGCGATGGCGGTCGCTGATCGTCTCGAAATCACCGAAGTCGATCAGGAACCGGAAGGCGATGCATGGTTTCCCGAGGTTGCTGCGGTCGACTGGGAAAAAACGGCAAAAACCGAGGGGAACGGGTTTGCGTTCGTGACTTATCGCCGACTGGCCGATTGAAACATGAAAATGCGGCCGCTTTTTACTCTGGGCGACTTAAGTGGAAGAAGTAAGGGTACGTCAGTGTAAGACCCCGCTTATGGGGAACGGAAACCACTTCCCTTTGCAAACACGGCGCTGCACTTCATCGCGGAAAGCATCAGGCGCTGGATCTTTCCCACTTTGATGCCTCATGTGGTTGCAGAACCGATGCGCCGCAACGATGTTTTTGCGCGACGCCTTTCCGCCAACGCTATGTCGAAGAAGATGCTCCCCTGTGCACTGCAATTGTTGCGCCTGCTTTGGGGTTAGGTTGTATCGCCGGGCGAACGACTCGGGGTCATTTAGCCACATCGGCTTGTCACAGTAAATGCAACAGCCGGCTTGCTCTTTGAAAGCGATAGATGCGAGGGGTTTTAAGCTTGAACGTTTCGAGGCCATGGGCCTTCTCCAGAAAAATAAAGGAGGGCTCCACACCCAGCATCTCGCCTAGAACGTGGTACTGACCGAGTAACTCGGATCAGCCAAACTAGCGAGGGACGTCGCGTCCCATCACTACGCGTTAGCGCTACGGCTTCACACTGGTTGAAATACTAGGGGAAACAAACCTAATCAGTCAACTTGGGGAGCAAATCGCAGGCTAAAGTGGCTTGAGTAATCGAGATCTCACTTTCCTCAGCCCCTTGAACCCAAAGGGAACCCCTCCGGACAACGGATTGAAAACGAAAGCCTGATTCGCAAAGCTCCAATTTCAACTGTCCTTCCAAGAATCAAAGGGGCCAAGCTCAGTCAATCATCAAAATCTTGGCGCAAATCCAAAGGGAGCAAGCTCAAAAAGCGCCCCTGCCCTGCCATCGTCTGCACCCCGGCGCTCGACAACCGATCTTCATCGCACTTCGCCAGCTTGGGTTCCAACTCACCCGTCAGGTGCCCTCATCGATCCACCCGAAGCCCAAAGCGTGCGTCGTTTCAGGTCACTTCGCGTGCCGGCAACCGGGTTTTTTGGTTAAAATGACAACTTCAACAATAGGGTCTTCCGGCAACGCGGCGAGTCCGCGTTCCACTTCAGCAATCACGGCTTGGAAAGCGCCACGATGAAAGTACTCCTGTTCACACGCGAATACCCGCCCTATGTCTATGGGGGAGCCGGTGTTCACGTCGAATATCTGTCCGGCGAACTGGCGAAACTCATGGACGTCGAAGTGCGCTGCTTCGGCAACCAGGACACCACCAACGACGGCGTGCGGGTCAAGGGCTACCCGTTCGGCAAGGGCAGTTTCGCACAGGTCGACGCGAAGCTCAGCGGCGCGCTCGATACCTTCGAGGCCAACCTGGCGACCCTGGGCGCGCGCGTCGACGCCGATCTGGTCCATGTGCACACCTGGTACGCCCACCTCGGCGGCATCCTGGCGAAGCTGCTGTACGGCGTTCCCCTGGTGCACACGGTGCACTCCCTGGAGCCCTTGCGCCCGTGGAAGCGCGAACAACTCGGCGGCGGATACGATACATCGTCGTGGATCGAGCGCACCTCGCTCGGCATGGCTGATGCGGTCATCGCCGTCTCGCAGGGAACCAGGCAGGACATCCTCGACCATTTCGATATCGATCCGGCAAAGATTTCGGTGATCTACAACGGCATCAACGTCGACCAGTATCGGCGCACCAGCGAGACGAGCGCGCTCGAGAAATACGGGGTCGATCCGGCCAGGCCGATCGTCCTGTTCGTCGGCCGGATAACCCGGCAGAAGGGCATCGTGCACCTGGTGAACGCCGTCAAGCACATCAGCCGCGACGCCCAGGTCGTGCTCTGCGCCGGCGCGCCGGACACCAAGGAGATACTTGCCGAGATGGAGACGGCCGTCGCCCGCGTCAGGCAGGAGGGGCTGACCAATCTGATCTGGATTCAGGAGATGTTGACCAAGGAACAGGCCATCCAGATGTATTCGCACGCCACGGTTTTCTGCTGTCCCTCGATCTACGAACCGTTCGGAATCATTAACCTGGAGGCCATGGCCTGCCATACCGCGGTCGTGGCGAGCGCCGTCGGCGGGATCAGGGAGGTCGTGGTCGATGGCGTGACCGGCTATCAGGTTCCGCTGGAGCAGCTCAAGGTTGCGCCCTTCGAGCCGGTCAATCCGGAGGTGTTTTCGCGCGATCTGGCGAGCGCGATCAACAAGGTTCTCGACGATCCGGAACTCGCCGAGGCGATGGCTGCGGCGGGACAAAAACGCGCGCACGAGGTGTTCAGCTGGACAAGCATCGCCCAGCAAACCAGGAAGCTCTACGAATCCCTGCTGAAATGACCGCCTGGCGCGCGATCGCCCTGCGGCGTTCACAAGTGCGCTGTGTCGGTGAAATGCGCCGGGAAGGTTCCGACCGGCCGGCGTTTCGCGGGATTGACCGTTATCTCTCCGGCTGCGGCCGGTTCAGTGTTCAGGAGTTGCACCATGGTGCCTAAAGAATATCCCCGAGTGATCATCGAGGCGGTCCGCCCGCAGGTCGACGGCGGCCGATTCCCCATAGCGCGCGTCGTCGGCGAGAAGGTCTCGGTCAGCGCCGACATCTACCAGGAAGGCCACAACAAGCTGGCTGCCCTGCTCAAGGTGCGCAAGGTCGGCACGAAGAAATGGCACGAAAGCCCGATGACCCAGGGCAATAACGACCGCTGGCATGGCGAGTTCTCGGTTGACGCGATTGGCCGCTGGGAATACTCGATCGAGGCGTACACCGAGCGCTATCTTTCCTGGGTCGACGAAATCACCAAGAAGAACGTGCCGGGCGCCAATCTGACGAGCGAGTTGCTCGAGGGACTGGCGATTCTGAAACGTAGTGCCGGCGCGGCGAAAGGCAAGGCGCGGACCCGCATGAACGCCATCATTGCGGCGATGGAGAGCGCCCTGGCGGCCAACGATTGGCATGGCGCCGCCGATCTCGGGACCGGCAGCGAAATGCGCGACCTGATGGCCGCGCATCCCGACCGCAGCGAGGGTTATACGCTGACGCCGGCGCTGGGCATCATGGTCAATCGGCCGATTACCCGTTTCGCCGCCTGGTACGAGTTCTTTCCGCGCTCGCAGGGTTCCGACCCAAAACGCCACGGCACGCTGCAGGACTGCATTCCGCGCCTGCGCGAGATCAGCGACATGGGCTTCGATGTCGTGTATCTGCCGCCGATCCACCCGATCGGCAACAGCTTCCGCAAGGGCAGGAACAACAGCCTGGTCGCCGAACCGGGCGATGTCGGCAGCCCGTGGGCGATCGGCAACGAACATGGCGGCCACATGGCGC
>CAZKSD010000198.1:0-4942 GCA_964555315.1 uncultured Dechloromonas sp. | reverse complement strand
GTCATCCGCGCCAACAGTCGCTTAAGATCTAAACAGAATGCAGCACTACACTAGCCGCGCGGCAATGGCCAGACACAGATCATCGGGCAGCAAGCGATTGATGAGCTTGACCAACATGTCCGCCTGCTTGTCGGAAACGGCGAACACAATGGTCTTGCGCGGACGCTCCTGCGTGCGCGGGGCTTCGACGCGGAAAAACTCGTCGAGCATGGTTTTGAGCCGGTCTTCGGATTCGGCGCGCCGTCCCCAATCCGTAGCGCTGATTTCCTCTTCGTTCCAAGTGGTGCCCTCAAGACTAAGCTGGGTGTCGGCAACGTAGATTTTGTAGGGCACCAGGCAACGATCCTTGATGCCCTGCTGAATAGTGTAGGTGAATGTCGGCTTGCCTTGCTTGGCGGCGCTGTCCCAGCAGTCGAAGAACATGTAGGTGTTGCGCACCAACTGCCGTTCCTTGTCGCTGATCCAGCGCAATTCGCCGGGGCTGGGGGTGGCCGTCAGACCGATATGGATGGCGTCGAAATGGCCCAGTGTGGCGCGGTGGGTGTTGTAGATCGAGCGATGGCATTCGTCGGTGACCACCAGATCGAAATAGGCGTGACCGAAGCCCCCCGCACCCAACTGTGCGGCGATGGTGTCCAGTGTGCCGACGACAATCTGGCCCTCAAGGCTGCGTTTGCCACCGTAGAGCAGCTCGGTCGGCCAGTCTTTCAGGTATTCGTCGAATGTCTCTTTGGCCTGCTTGGCCAGTTCGATGCGGTCGGCGAGGAATAGCACGCGGGAAATTGCCGCCGACTGAAACCAGCGTTTCATCAGCATGGCGATGGTCAGCGTTTTTCCGGTGCCGGTGGCCATCTCGAACAGCATCCGGCGCCGCCCGGTGACCAGTGCCTTGTCGGCTTCCCTAAGGCATTCGATCTGATAGCGCCGGGCTTCCACCTGTTCGCCACGGAACCAGAAGGTTTCCGGGTAGGGCAACGCGTCGAGCGAACCCTGTAGCGTACCCTTGCGGTGGTATTTGAGGTTGGCACGGACTTCGAGATCGGACTGTGACGGCAGTCCCATGATCGGCCGCGCGTCGCCATCGACGTAATCCCAGAAATAGTGCTCGTTGCCGTTGGACAGGATGATGAACGGGGCACCCAAGCCCTGCGCATAGGGCAAGGTTTGTTCCTTGGCTCCGTAGGGGTCTTTGCCGAAGCGCTTGGTTTCGATCACGCATAGCGGGCGCGTGAGCGAATTCTTGAGCAAGTAATCGGCGCGACCGTCGGCGGCTGGTTCTTCGGTTGAAACCTGCGACTTGTCGAAGATGTCCCAGCCCGCATCCTTAAGGAGTTGATCGACCACCATGCGGGCATCGGTTTCGCGGGACATTTGGGCGCTTATGTCTTCGTCGTCATCGTTGGAAGCGCCAGTCTAGCTATTACCCGAGCTGATGACCAGTTCTCGGAGGCATCAACGAAGGGAAAATCCCCTTACCAGAAATCATGGCCATTCCCCGAATGACCGCCTTCAGATGTGCAGACCACTCGTAAAGCACAACTCTTGGTCGAACTGCCACCTTTGCAGTGGTGTCCATTTGCAGCAGCCTTAAGATATATTTCTGCCGCTCAATTCGTCGATTTCCAAGGCCAGACAATGTCGGCACTTGGCGGACCTGCGACGTCCAGCCCGCCAACTTGGGTCAGATCAAGTCCGAACTTCTGCACCTGATGAATCCCCATGTGTTCGCTCGCCGACCCCGCTCTCCCCGACCCCCCTGGCATCGTCCCGGATCACGACAGGCGCAGCCAACTCCGGTGGTATTTGCGCAGGCGCTCGACGTCCTCGTCCAGCAGTTCCCCCAGGCGCAGAAGGTTCATGTTGTCTTCGAGATCGGCAAGTTTCACCGCCCTCGCCAGCGGGTTGCTGGCGGCGCGCTCGATGAAGGCGGCGTAGTCTTCGTCGTCGGCGAGCTTCGTGACGCAGCGCAGCGCGTCGATGACGCTCTCCGGAATTCCGGCCCTGCCCAGGCGCTCGAAAGTCCAGCCCTCGCCTTCGTGGTCTTCGGCCACGTCGTGCAGCACGGCGGTCATGCGCGCTTCATCGCTGTCCATCCGCATCATCATGCGCAGCGGGTGCAGGATGTAGGGGGCGCCGCCCTTGTCCGGCCTGTGGGTCGCATGGGCGTTGGCGGCGATCTTGATCGCCAGGGCCAGGGGATGCATCGCCGGGCCGGGCTTCAGTTCCTCGAACCGGGCGAACAGGGCGTCGAACTCGGCGAGAAGCGCCGGAGCCGCGAGCGGCGGGGTGCCGTTGCGCAGGCCGTCGGCGACGTCGTTGGCCCAGACGAAGTAGCGCAGTAGTCGCTCGAGGCTCCAATTGACCGGGGGATGCACCAGCATGTCGCCGATGTTGGCGACCAGGTCGGCAAGTTTGAGGATCTTGGCGCGCGCCGACTTGTGCGGGGCCTGTTCGATCTGCAATGCCTTGCGCTCTTCCCTGGACAGCGACTTGTCGTCGGTGACCTCGGCGACGAGGCCGGCGACATCTTCCCCGAACCGTTCCTCGATCTCGGCCCGGGTGACCCCGCAGTCCTCGACGCAGTCGTGCAGGTAGGCGGCGATGACCAGATCGGGGTCCTGCCCCGCCGTCGCCTTGGCGACGTTGGCGGCGACGGCGGCGAGATTATTGAAATAGGGGGCTTCGCTGGCCCCCTTGCGGCGCTGGTGGGCGTGCCTGACGGCGGCAAATTCAACAGCCTGGGCGATACGCAGCAGGTCGGACATGGCGGACTCCGGAACAACGGTCTTGGCGGTGCCGCTAATATACCAATGCCGCCGCGCTGGCGCTCGCGGCGTGCCCGGATTGCAGCCCCCATTGGCCTGGGTCGGAGGCGTCGACGGTGTTGCCGACCGGCCTACCGTCGGCCATGGTTCCGGACGATAATGGGCTCCCTGGCAGGATGCCATCCTGGCGCAGTTCCCACCATCCGCATGCAAGAGACACGTTATCGCGGCCGTTTCGCTCCCTCGCCGACCGGCCCGCTGCATTTCGGCTCGCTGGTCGCCGCCGTCGGCAGCTATCTCGATGCCCGCGCGCATGGCGGCGAGTGGCTGCTGCGCATGGAAGACGTCGACACGCCGAGGAATGTTCCGGGGGCCGCCGCCGGCATCCTGAAAACCCTGGAAGCCTTCGGCTTCGAGTGGGATGGCCCGGTGCTTTGGCAGAGCCGGCGCGCGGATGCCTATGCCGCGGCGCTGGACAGGCTCAGGGCCGCGGGCCTGGCTTACGGCTGCGGGTGTTCGCGCAGGGAAATCGCCGACTCGGCGACGCGCCCCGCCGTCGATGGCGGGCTGGCTTATCCGGGGACCTGTCGCAACAGCCTGGCGCACGGGCGCGGCGTCCGCTCGTGGCGGCTTCGCGCGGGCAGCGAGGAGATCGCGTTCAGCGACCGGGTGCAGGGCCGGCAAGCCCAGAACATCGAGCGCGATGTCGGTGATTTCGTCCTGCTGCGGGCGGACGGTTTGTACGCCTACCAGTTGGCTGTTGCGGTCGACGACGAATTTCAGGGCATTTCCGATGTCGTCCGCGGCGCCGACCTGATCGCCTCGACGCCGCGCCAGATCTGGCTGCAGCGCTGCCTCGGTTACGCGACGCCGCGTTACGCGCATCTGCCGGTGGCGACCAACGCCGCCGGCGAGAAGCTGTCGAAGCAGACCAGGGCGCCCGCCTTGCGGCCGGATCAGGCCGGCCGCGCCCTGGCTTCGGCGCTGGCCTTCCTCGGTCAGGCGGTGCCGCCGGATCTGGCGCGTGCGGAGTTGCGCGACCTCTGGGACTGGGCGTTGCGGTACTGGTCGTTCGCCGCCATTCCGCGGCAGGCCGCCGGCCGGGATGCGCTTGCCGGCTGACCGCTCCGGCCTTGTCGGCCCGGCTTTTTCAGTCGTGATCGGCAACGGCGAGAGAGCGGACCCCGAACTTCAACGATAATGGCTGATGGCTCACGATTCCCCAGGTCCGCCGGCAACGGTCCGCAAACTTTCGGCGCTGGCCGGCCTGTGGCCTTTCGTTCGCCCCTACCGGGCGCGCGTCGCCCTCGCCTTCGTTCTCCTGTGCCTCGCTTCGGCGACGATTCTGCTGGTGCCGCTGGCGTTCCGCGACCTGATCGACTTCGGCTTCGGCGAACGCGAGCGGCAAGGCGCGGGCCTGCTCGGCGGCTTGAGCCTGAACGGGCGCTTCCTCGCGCTTTTCGGGCTGGCGAGCGTCTGGGCGTTGGCGGTGGCGGCGCGCTACTACATGGTTTCCTGGGTCGGCGAGCGGGTCACCGCCGACCTGCGCAACGCCGTCTACGCGCGGGTGCTGACGCAGTCGCCGCAATTCTTCGAGACCCTGCAGACGGGGGAAGTGCTGTCGCGACTGACCGGCGACACGACCTTGATCCAGACCGTGGTCGGCAGTTCGATCTCGATGGGCCTGCGCAGCGTCTTCCAGTTTTTTGGCGGCATGGTCATGCTGGCGGTGACCAGCTTCTACCTGTTCTCGCTGAACCTGGGACTGATGGCGTTGCTGATCCTGCCGATCGTCGCCATCGGGCGCAGGGTCAAGAAGCTCTCCCGCGAGTCGCAGGACCGCATCGCCGACGCGTCGGCGCTGGCCGGCGAAATCCTCAACGCGATGCCAACGGTGCAGGCCTACACGCAGGAAGACCGCGAGGCCAGCCGCTTCGCCGAGCGCACGGAACTGAGTTTCGCCACCGGGATCAGGCGCACCCGGGTGCGCGCGGCGCTGACGGCGCTGATCATCACGGCGGTGATGGGAACGATCATCTTCGTCCTCTGGATCGGTGCGCGTCAGGTCCATGCGGGCGCCCTGACCGGCGGCGAGCTTGCCTCCTTCGTCCTTTATGCCGCCCTGGTGGCCGGCGCTGTCGGAACCATGGCGGAAGTCTGGGGCGACGTGATGCGCG
>CAZKSD010000197.1:0-4951 GCA_964555315.1 uncultured Dechloromonas sp. | reverse complement strand
GGCTCTCGATGACCGTGAACAGCCCCGCCAGCACCCTGGGTTCGGTGAAGTACTGCTTCACCTCCTGCTCGGAGAAGGCGTAGCGCTTCTGCAGCAATTTTTCCGAAGCGTAGGCGGCATCCCAGGGCTGGAAGTCGGCGATCGCGAGTTCGTCGCAGGCGAATGCGCGCAACTCGGCGATGTCCCTTTCGGCGAATGGCCTGGCCCTGGCCGCCAGTTCGCGCAGGAAAGCCAGCACCTGTTCCGGCGTGTCCGCCATTTTCGGCGCCAGCGAGACTTCGGCGAAGTTGGCGAAACCGAGCATCCGTGCGTCTTCCTGACGCAATTCGAGAATGCGCCGCATGACCGGCGTGTTGTCCCATTCCGGCTTGCTCGATCCGTCGTGGAACTCCGCGGCGCGGGTGGCGTAGGCGCGGTACATGCGGGCGCGCAAGTCGCGGTTGTCGGCATACTGCATCACCGGGCCGTAGGAGGGCGCGTGCAGCGTGAATTTCCAGCCGGCGACGCCGGCCTTTTCGGCGGCGTCCCTGGCCGCCTGCCTGATGTCTTCGGGCAGGCCGGAGAGCAGGGCCTGGTCAGTGATGACTTCGGCAAAGGCGTTGGTCGCGTCGAGCAGGTTCTCGGCGAACTTTGCCGAGAGTTGCGATAATTCCTCCATGATCGCCTGGAAGCGCGGCTTCAGGTCGTCGGGCAGTTCGGCGCCGCCCAGGCGGAAGTCGCGAATCTCGTTGTCGACAACCCTTCTTTGTTCGACGCTCAGCGTCGCGTACTCGGGACCGGAGCGCAGCGCCTTGTATTTTTCGAACAGCTTCAGGTTCTGGCCGAGTTCGGCGTAGAAGCGCGACACTTCCGGCAGCATCTCGTTGTAAGCCTCGCGCCAGGCCGGCACGTCGTTGACCGCATGCAGGTGAACGACGGTTCCCCAGGCGCGGCCGACCGGTTCGAGTCCATCGGCCAGCGCCCCGGCGAAATCGTTCCAGGTGGCGGGCGTCGCTTCGCCGGTGAGGCGGCTGATCAGCTCGCGTCCCGCGGTCAACAGCGATTCGAGAGCCGGTTTGACGTGCCCGGGCTGAATGATGTCGAAGCGCGGCAGATCCGCGAAGTCGAGAAGGGGATTGATGGCGTTCATTTCGTCAGACGAGAAAACGGGTGGCATTACCATTCGCGGGGTTGTCTGCCGGGCTCATTCCACAAGGTCGCGATAGGCATGCCAGGAAGCATGGCCAAGAACGGGCATGATGACGACCAGCCCGAAGAGCAGCGTCGCAAATCCGAGCAGCGTCAGGACGACGATGGTCGCCCCCCAGATCAGCAGCGTCAGGGTGTTGGCGACGAAGGCCTTGAGGCTGGCGAGAATCGCCGTGACGAAGTTCGCGTCGCGGTCGACCATCAGCGGTACCGTGATGATGCTGAACGCATAGGTAACGAGGGCCAGCATGCCGCCGAGGACGAACCAGAGAATCAGGAAGACCGTATTGTCGCTGTTGGCGACGGCCTCGGAAATGAACTGCCTGACGTTGACCCCGTGCGTGCCGCCGAGCAAGCCGAAGCCGATTGCCGAGGCGCGTTCCCAGACCAGCGTGATCGCTCCCAGCGCCAGGCCGAACAGCGCGATCGACCGGCCGTTGCCGCGAAAGCCCCGGAGTGAATCGATGAAGGTGGGGCGCGTTCCCGCCGCATGCTGGCGGCTCAGTTCATAAAGGCCGACGGCGAGCAGCGGCGCCAGCAGAAAGAATCCGGAGAGCGCCGCCGTGAACAGGTGCGGGCGGCCGATGCTGGCAAGCAGGATGAGGTCGCCGCCGATGCCGAACAGCAGTCCGTAAGCCAGGCTGGGGATCGGATTGGCCACGACATCACGCCAGCCGGCATGCAGCCAGGCGGCAATGCGGCCTGCCGGGACGCGGCGGACGTTCGGCGTCGTGGCGGAGTGGCTGGCCGGGTCAAGCGAGGTATTCAAAGAGACGCCCTCCAAAAATTTTTTGCCTTCGTTCGACTGCGCCCGGCCGGTCAGGTTCGCGACGATGGCCTACAGGCCGCGGCCGGTCAGTCGCTCGCAGGCCTCGAGGTACTTGGCGCTGGTCCTGGCGATGACCTCGGCCGGCAGCTTCGGGCCGGGCGCCTTCTTGCCCCAGTCCAGCGTTTCCAGGTAGTCGCGGACATACTGCTTGTCGTAGGACGGCGGGTTGCTGCCTTCGGCGTACTGGTCGGCCGGCCAGAAGCGCGAGGAGTCCGGGGTCAGCGCCTCGTCGATCAGGTGCAGCGTGCCGGCGCCGTCGATGCCGAACTCGAACTTGGTGTCGGCGATGATGATCCCGCGCGTCGCGGCATAGGCCGCCGCTTCCTCGTACAGGCGAATGGCGGCGGCGCGGGCTTCCGCGCACAGGTCGGCACCGTTCTTGCCGGTGCCGGCGAGGGCGCTGGCGAGGGCGGCCCGGCAGTTGGCCTGCGCCTGCTCGAAGGAAACATTTTCGTCGTGGTCGCCGACCGCGGCCTTGGTCGCCGGCGTGAAGATCGGCGCGGGCAGCCGTGCCGCCATCTTGAGGCCGGAAGGCAGCGGGATGCCGCAGATGCCGCCGGTCGCCTGGTAGTCCTTCCAGCCGCTGCCGATCACGTAGCCGCGCACGACCGCCTCGATCGGCAGCGGCAGCAGACGTCTGGCAACCACGGAGCGGCCGCGGACCTGCTCGCGCTCGTCCGCGGCGACGACCGACTCCGGATCGATCCCGGTCAGTTGATTGGGCACGATATGTCCGAGCCGGGCGAACCAGAAATCGGCGACGGCCGTGAGCACCTCGCCCTTGCGTGGAATCGGGTCGGGCAGGATGACGTCGAAGGCCGACAGGCGGTCGCTGGTGATAATCAGCAGCTTGTCGGCGTCGACCGCGTAAATGTCGCGGACCTTGCCGCGCGAAAGCAGTGGCAGGCTGGTGATGGATGACTGGAAAAGAGGTGCCGACACGGCGATGTTCCGGAAAGTGAAGCGGCAATTATAGGTTAACGCGCAATGCCGTCTTCGCCGGCGAGCTTCCGGCGCAGGCGGCGGCTGCCCCAGAAGACCAGGCCGGCGATGACCGGGATCGAGATCGCGGTGACGATGTCGGTGTTCAGGTGGTGCAGATCCTTGGTTCCCTTGGCGAGATACTGCACCAGTTGCGACCCGTAGTAGGTCAGGACGACGACCGACAGGCCTTCGACGGTTTCCTGCAGGCGCAGTTGCAGGTGTGCGCGCTTGTTCATCTGGCCGAGCAGCTCCTGATTCTGGCGCTCGAGTTCGATGTCGACGCGGGTGCGCAGCAACTGGCTGTTGCGGGCGACGCGGGCGGAGAGTTCTTCCTGGCGGCGGCTGATCGCCGCGCAGGTGTTCATCGCCGGCAACAGACGGCGCTGCATGAATTCATGGAAGGTCGGCAGGCCGGAAATGCGGGACTCGCGCAGTTCCTCGATGCGCTGCATGACGAGCCCGTGATAGGCCCGCGACGCGCCGAAGCGGAAGGTCGTGCGCGCGATCGAGTTTTCGACTTCGGCGGCCAGCGCCGACAGGGCGGACAGTGCCTTGCGTTCGTCCTCGGTCGTCCGTGCCTGGCCGATCTGGTCCATCAGCGCGGCGAGCTGCTTCTCGCCCCGGTACAGCCAGCGGCTGACCTCCTTGGCCACCGGCAGGCCGAGCAGCGCCATCATGCGGTAGGTTTCGATCTCGACCAGGCGCTGGACGGTGCGCCCGGCCTGGCGCTGGGTCATCCTTTCATCGAGCACGAGAAAACGCGAGAAACCGTTGTCGAACTTGAAGTCGGTGAAGATCCAGGCCGCCGCGTCGGCCACCCTGGCGGCGACCATCGTCCGCCCGCTCGGGGTCAGGCCGGCCAGCACCGATTCCGGGCTGATTTCGCTGGTCGACCGCAACTCGACATGGGTCGCCACCATCAGTTTGCCGGGAATTCCGGCCAGCCAGTCGGGGTGCACCGCGGCGAACGCGGTGGCATCGGGAGCGAGCGGCTCGCCGGCTTTCAGCGGGCGAAAGAAGGTGTAGCTGGAAAACTCGGTGTGCAGTTCCCAGCGCATGCGAAAGCCGGCGGCATCCAGCATCAGGTGCGAATCCGAGCTCTCGATCGAATTGCAATTCTGCGCACGGGTGAGCAACGTCAGGTTGTCGCGCGCCGCCTCGGCGACCGCGGCGCTGTGTTTGAATGCCAGATGCGAGACGAGCGTCGCCCCGAGCAGGGCAATCGGCGGGCGGGCATGGAATTCGTTGTTGAGGCGCTGGCGGAGCGGGTGCTCTACGAGGTCGGCGATCATCGGACGGGGGCTTGTTCTGGAGTGGCGCGCAGTGGCGATGACGTTGTCGCCAGCGCAGCGGATTGTAGCTTATCGCGGCTCAGAGCGCCGCGCGCGCCGCCAGGTACGGGCCGAATTCCGCCTCCAGGCCGGGGGCTGCCTCGTCGAGCAGGAAATTGCGGAATTTCTGGCCTGCCGGCAGCAAGCGCTTGCTGTTCATATGCACGACGTACCAGGTGCGCTCGATGGGGGTGCCGATTGCGTCCAGCACGCTGACCTGGCTTGTCTTGAGTTCGAGGGGGAGGGTATGCAGCGAGATCAGGCTGACGCCCATGCCGGCCATTACGGCCTGCTTGATCGTTTCGTTGCTGCCCATGCTGATGGTGCGGGCCGGGGTGAACAGGTGGTTCCTGAACATTTCCTCGGCGACCCGGCGCGAGCCGGAACCCTCCTCGCGCAGCAGGAAGGTCTCGTGGCGCAATTCGTGCAGGTCGAAGCGCCTGGCGTCGCGCAGCGGGTGGTCGGCGGGGCCGATCAGGACATAGGGATGGCCCGCCATCGGCTCGGCGTGGGCGTCGATTTCACCGGGGGTGCGGCCCATCACGGCGAGGTCGATGGCATTGTCCTGAAGCTTCTGGAGCAGCGATTCCCTGTTCCCGACCAGGAACTGCACCTCGAC
>CAZKSD010000196.1:0-4956 GCA_964555315.1 uncultured Dechloromonas sp. | reverse complement strand
TCAGGCCATAGGCCTGCAGCAGCGGCGACTTGGTGACCTTCTGCCAGCGCTCGGCGACCGGCGCCTGAACCGCGGTGCCGCCGCCCAGCGAGAGCTTCATGGTCGAAAAGTCGAGGGCGGCGAAATCCGGATGGTTGAGCAGGCCGTTGAACAGGGTATTGACCCCGGTCGCCACCGAGATCGGATACTTCGCCCATTCCTTGACGAACCCGGCCATGTCGCGCGGATTGGCGATCAGCAGGTTGCGCGCGCCGATCATCAGGAAGGTCAGGCAGTTCGCCGTCAGCGCGAAGATATGGTAGAGGGGCAACGGGGTGACGATGAATTCCTTGCCGTCCTCGACCACCGGCTTGATCCAGGCATGGGCCTGCATCACGTTCGAGGCGATGTTGCCATGGGTCAGCATGGCGCCCTTGGAAACCCCGGTAGTACCGCCGGTGTATTGCAGGAAGGCGAGATCGTCGTGACTCAGCTTGACCGGCTCCGCGCCATGGCGACGTCCTGCGGCGAGCGCGGCGTTGATGTTGATCGAGCCCGGCAGCGACCAGGCCGGCACCATTTTCTTGACATGGCGGACGACGAAATTGACCAGGGTGCCCTTGATCATGCCGAGCAGGTCACCCATCGGCGTGACGACGACGTGCTTGACCCCGGTCTTGGCGATGACCTGCTCCAACGTATGGGCGAAGTTCTCGACGATGACGATCGCCTTGGCGCCGGAATCCTTCAACTGATGCTCGAGTTCGCGCGGCGTGTACAGCGGATTGACATTGACGACGACACAACCGGCACGCAGGGTGCCGAACAGCGCCACCGGATATTGCAGCAGGTTGGGCATCATCAGCGCCACGCGATCGCCCTTCACCATACCGAGCGACTGCAGCCAGCCCGCGAAATCGCGCGACAGGCGGTCGAGTTCGCCGTAGGTCATCTCGCGATCCATGCTGATGTAGGCCACCTGATCGGCATACTTGGCGCAGGCCTCCTCGAACAGGGTCACCAGCGACGCCACATGATCGATGCTGATTTCGGCGGGAATGCCGGGCGGGTACGTCTTGATCCAGATCTTTTCCATATTTTGTTCCTCCTTTGATTTTCCGTTCAGCCGCCGAGCAACGCCTTCTTCAGCGAGTTGTCCACCGGGTTGTCCCCCAGCCAGACCTTGAGCAGCGCCTTTGCAAACGCAGCGCCCGCCACCTTGCCGCGCGGCTCGCCGTTGAAGCTTACACTGACTCCGTCGGCGGTGAAATCGACAGCCACCGTGTCGCCAACCTTGGCGCTGCCGACCTTCTTCATGATCTCGGCGAACTGCTCGGTCGACGCCTTCAGAGCGGTCAGTTCGGCTTCGCTGTTGTTATCCTTGAGACCATCGCGCAAGGCCCCGTACAAGGTATCGGCGTCGACGTCGCGCAGCATGCGCATGGTCATGCGCCGTGGTGACGTGGCTTCGAGCAATGCCGCCGGGGTATTCGCCTTCTGGGACACGTAGAGCGCGCCGACATAGACCTTGACGAAAACCTTGGTGCGCACCCCGGCGCCGTTGAGCACCAGTTCATTGGCGCCGACCTTGACCTGGTCGTCCACCTTGACGCCGGCGACTTCCACCGCTCGAGCGGCGGGAACGGCAAGCAGCGTCGCGACCAGTGCCGCGGCTTGCATGGAACGTGAAATCACTTTGTCTCTCCTGTCATCGATTCGCTGCGGAACCGGTTCCTGTCGGCGACATGGCCGCTCCGCTCAGGCACAGTATGCTCCGACCCGCGGCAGGCTTTCAACTGGACCTGCCAGGCACCGATCCTGTTCCGGAGGCTGGCGCCACGAAAAACGGGATGGAGGTTGTCCCCCATCCCCGTCATTTGCGTCCGCCCGCCTGGCGGCATTGGCGCAAGCCCGGCGGACCTCACTGCTCAGAGCGCCTCGATGATCCCCGCCGCGCCCATGCCGGTGCCGATGCACATCGTCACCATGCCGTACTTGCCGCCGGTGCGCTTGAGACCATGCGCGACGGTGGCGATGCGGATGGCGCCGGTGGCGCCCAGCGGGTGGCCGAGGGCGATGGCGCCACCCAGCGGGTTGACCTTCTCGGGATTGATGCCCAGCTCGTTGATCACCGCCAGCGATTGCGCGGCGAAGGCTTCGTTGAGCTCGATCCAGTCGAGATCGTCCTGCCTGATGCCGACCTGCTCCAGCACCTTGGGAATCGCCGCGATCGGGCCGATGCCCATGATCTCCGGCGCCACGCCTCCCACCGCGTAGCCGGCGAAGCGGGCGAGCGGGGTCAGGTTGTGTTCCTTGAGCACCTTTTCCGAGACCAGCATCACGGCGGCGGCGCCGTCGGACATCTGCGACGAGTTGCCGGCAGTCACCGAGCCGCGCGCATGGAAGACGGGGCGCAGCTTGCCCAGCTTTTCCAGCGAGGCGTCGGCGCGCGGGCCTTCGTCGTGCTCGACGATGCGCTCGCGCACCCTGACCTGGCCGCTCTTGAGGTCGGGCAGGTTCTCGCGGACGGGGTAAGGCGTCGTCTCGGCCTTGAAGTGACCGGCGGCGATCGCCGCGCAGGCCTTCTGGTTCGAGGCCAGCGCAAAGGCGTCCTGCGCCTCGCGGCTGATCTTCCACTGGTTCGCCACCCTTTCGGCGGTCAGTCCCATGCCGTAGGCGATGGCGATGTTTTCCTCCTTGGCGAAGATGGCCGGGTTCATCGACATCTTGTTGCCCATCATCTGCGGCATCACGGTCATCGACTCGGTACCGCCGGCGATCATCACGTCGGCCAGGCCGAGGCGGATCTGGTTGGCGGCATCGGCGACCGCCTGCACCCCGGAGGAGCAGAAGCGGTTGATCGTGATGCCCGGCACGGTGATCGGCAGACCGGCCAGCAGCAGGCCGATGCGGGCGACGTTCATGCCCTGGTCGGCTTCCGGCATGGCACAGCCGACGATGACGTCGCCGATGCGGGCCGGATCGATTTCCGGTACCTGGGCGACAACGGATTTGATGACGTAAGCCAGCATGTCGTCCGGCCGCACGTACCTGAACATGCCGTTGCGCTTGGCCACGGGCAGACGGGTGGCGGCTACGATGTAGGCGTCCTGAATTTGTTTGGTCATGATTGGTTCCTTGGCCTGAATCAGTTGCGGAGCGGCTTGCCGGTTTCCAGCATGTGCTTGATGCGCGCCTGGGTTTCCGGGGTCTTGAGGAGTTCGACGAAGAGCCGGCGCTCGACGGTGATCAGCCATTCCTCATCGACCAGGGCGCCGGTTTCGATGTCGCCACCGCACAGGGCGGTCGCGGCGGCCTTGGCCACCCGGTAGTCGTGAGCGGAGATCATGCCGCCTTCCTTCATGTTGACCAGCATCATCTCCAGCGTCGCGATGCCGTTGCGGCCGGCCACCGGAATGGCGCGCGGCATCAGCGGCGGGGCATAGCCGGCGTCGGCCATCGCCCGCGCTTCGCGGATCGCCACGAACAGCAGTTCATGGGCATTGAAGAGGATCGTATCGGAAGACCGGGCGAAGCCCATGTCGATCGCCTCGAGCGCGCTCTTGGCTACCTTGGCCATGGCGATGTTCTGGAACACCGGCTGCAGGAAATCGAAGAGTTCGCCCGGCGTCGCGGACTGGGCGGCCCAGTCCGCGGCACGCACGGCGAATTCCTTGCAGCCGCCGCCGGCCGGGATCAGGCCGACACCGGCCTCGACCAGGCCGACATAGCTTTCCAGCGCCAGCACGCGCTTGGCGGAGTGCATGACGAATTCGCAGCCGCCGCCGAGGGCCATGCCCTGCACCGCGGCCACCGTCGGCACCTGCGCGTACTTGAGGATCTGCGAGGCGCGCTGGAACTTTTCGACGGTCCGCTCGAGCAGATCGAAGTGGCCACCCGCGCAGGCCTCACCGACCTGTTGCAGGTTGGCGCCGACGGCAAACGGCGCCTCGTGCCAGATCACTACGCCATCGAGCGTCTGCTCGGCCTGGCGCACGGCGGCGATCAGGCCGTCCATGACCTCGTTGCCGACGCTGTGCATCTTGGACTTGAAGGAAATGATGCCGATTCCCGCGTCGACCGCAGCAAGCCTCCACAGCCGGACGCCATCGTTCTCGTACAGCGTCTCGCCGGACTTTTCCGGGTTCGCGGCGCCTTCGCCGAGCACGCGTTCGGGGAAGATCTGGCGCTGGTAGACCGGCAGCGCCGAACGCGCGACGTAGGCATTGCGGCTCGCGGAATACGAACCCTGCGGCGTATGCACGCCGGCCCGACCGGCTTCCAGCGCCCAGCCGGGCAGCGGGGCAGCGCTCATCGCCTTGCCGGCGGCGATGTCGGCGGCGATTGCCTGGGCGGTATCAGCCCAGCCGGCGGCCTGCCAGGTCTCGAACGGGCCTTGCGCCCAGCCGAAGCCCCAGCGCATGGCGAGGTCGAGATCACGGGCATTGTCGGCCACGTTTTCGAGATGGACCGCGGCGTAGTGGAAGATGTCGCGGAAGATGGCCCACAGGAACTGGCCCTGCGGATGCGCCGAGGCGCGCAGCGCGGCGAACTTTTCGGCGGGATTCCTGATCTTGAGGATTTCGCCGACTTCATCGGCGATGGCGCCGGCCGAGTTGCGGTAATCCTGCATGCCGACATCGAGCACCTGGATGTCGCGGCCCTGCTTGCGGAAGATGCCGCAGCGGGTCTTCTGGCCGAGCGCGCCCTTGGCGATCAGCGCCGACAGCCAGTCGGGAGTCTTGAAATGGGCATGCCAGGGATCGCCGGGCAGCGTGTCCTGCATCGTCTTGACGACGTGCGCCAGCGTGTCGAGGCCGACGACGTCGGCGGTGCGGTAGGTGGCGCTCTTCGGGCGCCCGATGCGCGGGCCGGTCAGCGCGTCGACTTCGTCGAAGCCGAGGCCGAAGGCAGCGGTGTGGTGCATGACCGCGAGGATCGAAAAGACGCCGATGCGGTTGGCGACGAAGTTCGGGG
>CAZKSD010000195.1:0-4959 GCA_964555315.1 uncultured Dechloromonas sp. | reverse complement strand
CCACCGGCGTCCCGGTGAAGGCGACTGAGGTGGCGTTGGGCAGCGCATCGCGCAGATGCTGCGCGTAATCGAGCAGGAAGGGCGGCGCAAGCAGCCCGCGCACCAGCGCTTCCAGCTCGCTGAATTTCCCGAGCGGGTCGATCGTCCGCCCGTCTGTCGTCGTCCGCCACTGCATGAAGCGCTCGCCGCTGGCGGACAGCGAACCGAAGCGCGCCTCGCTGCCGTCCGAGATGACCAGCAGCTCGTTGGTCAGGAACAGGTCGGGGATCTGCTTCCTGTAGCCGGCCTCCGTCAGCCAGACCAGGACTTCCTGTTCGAGTTGGTCCTCGCTCATGGCCGCGACTCGCCGGCCAACGCAGCAACAAGCCCGCCTGCGCCAGGCGGGTCAGCTCCTTGTGCAGCGTGCCGGCGCTGGTACCGGTCAGGCGCGCCAACTCCCGCACGTAGTAACTCGAATCGGGATGCAACAGCAACAGGCTCAATACCCGCTGGCGATAACTCCCGAACAACAGCTCCGTCCGCATGATCGTAGCTCCATTGACTTCGAATCTAGCCTTATTGGCTACGTAACGGAATGTGGATTGCCGGAATCGATTGCGACGTGTATTGAAAATCTGCCTTTTTGTGCAAGTCGACCGCGGCAGCCGGGCATCCTCCGGCGGCGCCTTCCGGCAGTCGTCACGCTCCGGGCGCTCGCCAGCCGAGGCGACAACCCCCCAGGCGGCGCCTGCGCTATGATTTCCAGTATGTGGGAAAGCCGGGATCGTCTCGTCGCCAGCGGTCCCGGCGCATTCCACCCCGTTGGCTTCCAAGTTGCCTTGACCGCCGCAACGTCGCGAACTTCAGCAGACACTTGCCAGGGAGAACGTCATGAGAGAGTCAGCCCCGATCCGGATCAACAAGGGAGACGGCAGCGAAGAATCCCGTCTGCACCGGCTCCTTGTCGAGTTGTTCGAGCAGGCGGATATCCGGATCGGCGGCGATCGCCCGTGGGATATCCGGTTGATCGACGCGAATGTTCCCGAGCGCGTCTTTTCGCTCGGCAGCCTGGGCCTTGGCGAGAGCTACATGGACGGCCACTGGCAAGCCGAGCGGCTCGACCAGTTTTTCGAGAAGATCCTGCGCGCCCACCTCGATCGCGAGGTCCGGCCGTTACGCCTCGCGTTTCATGCCCTGCGCACCCGCCTGCTCAACCGGCAAAGCCTGAAGCGGGCGTGGCGCGTCGGCGAGGTTCACTATGACCTGGGCAACGACTTCTACGCCGCCATGCTCGATTCGCGCATGACCTATTCCTGCGCCTACTGGGACGGCGCGCACGACCTGGAAGCAGCGCAGAAAGCCAAGCTCGACCTGATCTGCCGCAAGCTGCGCCTGCAACCGGGCATACGCCTGCTCGACATCGGCTGCGGCTGGGGCAGCCTGATGGGCTACGCCGCCGAGCGCTACGGCGTCGAATGCGTCGGCATCACCGTTTCCAGGGAACAGACCGCCTGGGCCAAGGCGCGCTACGCCGGACTGCCGCTCGAGTTCCGGCTGCAGGATTACCGTTCGGTTGACGAGCGCTTCGAACGCATCGCCAGCGTCGGCATGTTCGAGCATGTCGGCCACAGGAACTACCGCACCTACATGGAGGTCGCCCGGCGCTGCCTGGCCGACGACGGACTCTTCCTGCTGCACACCATCGGCAAGAACGAGCGCCACACGGTCACCGATCCGTGGATCGACAAGCACATCTTTCCCAACGGCGACCTGCCGGCGATCGGCCAGATCGCCGAAGCCGCGGAAGGTCTTTTCGTGGTCGAGGACCTGCACAACTTCGGCGCCGACTACGACACGACGCTGATGGCCTGGCACGCCAATTTCGAAACGGAGTGGCCGCGCTTTCGCGACCGCCTGGGCGATCGCTTCCACCGCATGTGGCGCTACTACCTGCTGGCGTGCGCGGGCGCCTTCCGCGCCCGTGACATGCAGTTGTGGCAGTGGGTGTTCTCGCCGGAAGGCGTCGCCGGCGGCTACCGGCGCCCGCAGCCGCAGGCCGCGTGACGCGCCCCAGGCAGCCAAAATCGCCCTTTCCTGACCGTCGACCGCGACCGAACCGGAGCAGGCCGTCACCGGCTTTTGCAACGTCCTCAACCGCATTGATGCGCAACGCCGGCTCTCCCTGACTTACGATCAGGGACGCGAAATGGCACAGCACCACCGACTTTCCGAGATCACCGGCGTCAAGGTCTACTTCGCCGATTCGCACAGCCCTTGGTAGCGCGGCATCAACGAGAACACCGACGGGCTGCTCCGTCAGTATTTCCCCAAGGGCACCGACCTCTCCGGGTTCAGTCAGGTCGAACTCGATGCGATTGCCTAGCAGCTCAACACCCGGCCGCACAAAACCCTCGGCTAGATGTGCCCCGCCGAACTGTTTATGCCAGAGTCCTTCGACTTCTTTCAGCATCATCATCAACTCGTTGCACTTCGAACTTGAAACCGCCTTGATTTAACGCCTTTCGTACCGGCTTGGGTTGTCTGGACACGGTTTTGCAACTCAGGCCGCTTTTTGCATGGCATAGGCCTGACGGGCTTCGCGGGGTGACATGAAGCCCAGTTTTTCGAGACGCCAATGACGATTATAACGATCGGCGAACGCGGTGACGGCGGTACGCACGGCCTCCAGGTTAAAGAGAACCGAGATATTCAGTAGGGCGGAAGCGAGATAATTCCGAAATACTGGGGGATATAGGGGAACGTAATGGCAGCGCCGGTTAAAACATGTTTCCTGTCAGGAAAGTAGCGCGGCGCCTCAATTCTCGACATCCGACACGTCAGATTTCAGCGATAAAGAGCCGATTGTTAACAACTTCGGGTGTTGCCGAGGTGCGAATTTGGGTAGCAGTGCCCGTACGTAAATCGACGACTATCACCATGGTTGACTCGACGGAATACGCAACCAGGTCATCCTTTGAGCGCAGACGTTGCGCGTGCCTACCGAGCGCCGAGCGGGACAAATAAATCCCTTCTGATTCTAGTTCGGACACCACAAGATCGAAGCACCCATACGCGAGCTAGACGACCGTGCTGCGCGTGAATTGCCCGATCTGAAACGGTTCCGGCTGCCGTGAGAGCGGCGGTTCGTGATTCGTGGATCGTGGATCGTGGTTCGTGCGTGTTTCCGTGATCGTCTCCGCCTTCCGTAAACCCCTTGCCGGCTGGAACGCCGGCATTGTCGCCGGCGCCGCCGAGGGCGCAATCACCGGGCTAAAAATCCGGCCATTCAAGGGAGCAACATGAGCCGGGAAGAAATCACGCTGGGCATCGCGATCGCCAACTTCGTCCTCACCTGGGGCGTGGCGCTCTACATGTACCTGGCCAACAAGAACAAGGCGACCAACGAGCGCATCGGCAAGCTGGAGGACGACCTCTTGGAGCAGATCGGCGACCACGGCGGGCGCATCGCGCACCTCGAGACGGCGAGCGAAAACGCGATCACCCACCGCGATCTGGCCAAGGTCTTCGAGGCGCAAAAGATCTCCGACGAGAAGCTCAGCCGGCTGGTCGGCGAAACGCGGACGCAGAGCGACCTGCTGCGCCTGATCATGGCGCGCATCACCGAGAAAGGCATGCAATGAACGACGAGCGCGAATACAAGCGGCGCAGCGCCATCCTGGCGACGCTGTCCTTCGACCCGGTGGCGACCGTGCGCACCCTGCGCGAGGAACTGGAGATAGTGCACGGCATCGCCGCCAGCGCCGACCTGATCCGCGCCGATCTCGACTGGCTGGCCGAGATGCGCCTGGTGCGCGTCGCCGGCGGCGGCATCGAGCAGGCCATGGGGCGCATTATCGCCGCCGGGCTGATGCGCTGCGAGGCGCTGCTGGAAAAAATCGCCGAGAGCGAGGACGTGGCCGGCGCCATTCAGGCGTCGGCCACCCTGGGCGACACCGTGGCCAAGCTCAAGGCCGCCGGCAAGGGCATGATGCCCGAGGCCGACCAGCTGGCGATCGAGAACGGCGCGATCAAGGCCTTCGCCGACCTGATGATCAAGCGCCACCCGAAAACGGCAGACCAGGTGCTGGCGACCGTGGAAGCCTGGGCCGGGGGTCAGCGCTGATGCTCGGCCTCCCAGCCCTTGCAGGCCAGCGCGACCACCTTGGGGATCGGCCGGCTGCCGGTGCGGTAGCCGATGATGCTGCGCCGCGTCATGCCCAGCGCGTCCGCCGCCTTGCTGGCGGAAAAGCCGTGCCGCGCCATCCACGCATCAAAGCGCCTGGCCTCGTCGCCCGACTGCTCGGCCGCCAGCCGGTACAGGGTGGTCGCCGCGATCGACAGCGGCCCCTCGCCGTCCCAGGTGACGCCGGACCCCCATTCCTCGACCGTCGCCCGGTCGAAGAGCGCCGGGTCGGCCAGAGCCGCCAGGCTGGGGAAGCCGGCGACGAAGCGCGACAGATCGACGGTCGTCGTCCAGTCGCCTTCAAAGCGCAGATCCAGACGCAAGCCATCCCGGGCAGTGGCCGCTTCGATTCGGGGCAGTTTTTCGCGCATCGTCATTCTCCGTTCAGTTTTTTCCATTCCGCCTCGATCAGCGGTTTGTTGGCCATGGCCCAGGCGATAGCCCGGGCCAGCAGCCTGCGGTCGGCGGCGCCGGCGATTTCCGCCATCGTCGCCAGATCGACCGCCGAATCCCCCTGCGGGGTGCGCACATGAAAGTGCGGCGGCGCATGGTCCGCGTAGACCGAAATCTTCAATTTGCCGTCGCGGTAGATTGTGTTCATGGGCTAATTATAGTGAAATCATTTCACCATGCCAAGCTCGTTTGAAAAGGTCATCCTCGCCAATGGCCGCGCCACGCCGAATCACGAGGACTACCGGAATGCGCATGGCGAGCGTTAAAAACTGACGGCCAAGGAGGCGGTTAGACGTGGGCGACATCGGCGACCAGGCCGCGGAAGCCGCCGCCGGCCTTGTCGA
>CAZKSD010000194.1:0-4959 GCA_964555315.1 uncultured Dechloromonas sp. | reverse complement strand
CTTCGATGGTGTCGCCGGTGCGCAGGTTGAAGCGGCGGATCTGCGATGGCGAGACATAGATGTCATCGGGGTTGGCGAGGTAGGACGTGTCCGACGAGCGGAGGAAGCCGAAGCCGTCCTGCAGCACTTCGAGGGTGCCGTCGCCGTAGATCGTGTCGCCGTTGCGGGCGCGCGCTTTCAGGATGGCGTAGATCAGTTCCTGCTTGCGCATGCGGTTGGCGTTCTCGATGGCGAGTTCGGTGGCCATGTCGAGCAGTTTGCTGACGTGTAAGGTCTTGAGTTCGGAGAGTTGCATGTGTGGGTAGTGTGGCGCTTGGGACGGGCCGGACGAATGCCGGAGGCCGGATGGCGCTGTGGGGTGCTTGCGATGGGGGGAGATCGACGCCGGCTGCAGCCGTTGTGGCGTCTGCCTGAAGGCGCAGAACGCACCTTCAGGCGCAAAGCGTACGGGGATTACAGGTTGCTGTCAATAAAGGCGGCGAGTTGCGACTTCGACAGCGCGCCGACCTTGGTCGCTTCGACGTTGCCGCCCTTGAAGAGCATCAGCGTCGGGATGCCGCGGATGCCGAATTTGGCCGGCGTCGCCTGGTTGTCGTCGATATTGACCTTGGCCACCTTGAGCTTGCCGGCGTATTCCCTGGCGATGTCGTCGAGGATGGGGGAAATCATCTTGCAGGGCCCGCACCATTCGGCCCAGTAGTCCACCAGAACCGGCTGCTGCGACTGCAGAACCTCGGTTTCGAAGGTGTCATCGGTAACGTAATGGATATGCTCGCTCATGTATTGTCTCGTGGAATGGCAGGATGCCGGTGAGGAAGGTCGGGCGCCGCAAACGGCACCGGGTGATTTCGCCAGATGCTAGCGAAAAAGCGCGGGCAAGGGAAGGGTCAGCGCTGGGGTTTGAGCAAATTGGCCAGTTCGACCGCGGTTTTTACCTTCATCTTGTCGAACAGGTTGGCGCGATGGACCTCGACGGTGCGCATGCTGATGTTCAGTTCGTCGGCAATGACCTTGTTGAACTTGCCGAGCAGGACCAGTTCCATGATCTGGCGTTCGCGCGCGGTCAATGTCGAAAGCCGCGAGTTTACCGAGTCGACCGTGGCACTCGCCGCGCGTTGCCGGGCATCGAGGTCCATCGCCTCGCGGACGCTGGTGGCGAGGTCGTTGTCGTTGAACGGCTTCTCGAAGAAGTCGAAGGCGCCTTTCTTGAGCGTGGCGACGGCCAGGGGCACGTCGCCGTGGCCGGTCAGGAAGATCACCGGCAGCGTCGAGCCGCGCTCGCGCAGTTGATCAAAACAGTCGAGGCCGCTCATGCCCGACATGCGCATGTCGAGAATCGCGCAGCCGGCCAGTTTCGGCGTCCACTCGGCAAGAAAGGTCTCGGCGCAATCGTAGGTCGTGCATGGTATGCCGCGTGATTTCAACAGCCAGGCCAGCGCATCGCGGATGGCTTCATCGTCGTCGACCAGATGGGCTTGCGGCGCCTTCATGCGGATTCCAGCGGCAGGGTGAAGGTGAATATCGTACCGCTTTCGCCCGCCGCCGTTGCGTTGTCCTCCACCCACAGGCGGCCGCGGTGGAATTCGATGATCGAGCGGCAGATCGACAGGCCGATCCCCATGCCGTCGGGCTTGGTCGAGAAGAACGCGGTGAACAGCTTGTCGCGGACCTCCGGCGCGATGCCGCAGCCATTGTCGGCGATGCTGATGACCACCTCATCGGGGCGGCGCCTGGCGGAGATGCGCAGCACCCGCCGGGCGGCCGGGGTCGCGGACATCGCGTCCATGCCGTTGCGGATCAGGTTGAGCAGCACCTGTTCGAGCATCAGGCGGTCGGCCAGCACCGGCGGCAGCGGCGGCAGATCGCTGACCAACTGCACGCGGCGCTTGCGCGCCTCGGCCTCGACGAAGCCGAGGCAGTCGTCGACGATCTCGGCGAGCGAACACGGGGCGCGCTTCGGCTCGCTCTTCCTGATGAAATCGTGCACACGGCGGATGATGCGGCCGGCGCGCTGGGCTTGGACACCAAGTTTATCGAGCGCCTCGCGGATCTCCCGCGGGTCGAAGGCGTCGGCCGCGAGCAGGTTCAGGCAACCCGTGTTGTAGCTGGCGATGGCCGCCAGCGGCTGGTTCAGTTCGTGCGCCAGCGTCGACGCCATTTCGCCCATGGTCACCAGGCGCGAGGTGAACTGCAACTGTTCCTGCTGCTGGCGCGCCAGTTCCTCGGCGTGCCGGCGCTCGGTGACATCGAGAATCGAGGCCATCCAGCCGGTATGCTGGGCGTTGCCGTCGATCAGCGGCGCCTCGTAAATCAGTGCCTGGAACCGTTTGCCATCCTTGCGCTGGAAGGTGATCTCGAAGCCGTCGGGCGGTGCGTTGCCGGCAAGCACCGCCTGATGCAATTCCAGCGTCTCGTCCAGTTGCTCGGGAATCCAGTAGGGCATCGGCGGATCGCGGCCGACCAGTTCCGCGCTCGTGAATCCGGTCATCCGGCAGAAGGCGGGGTTGACATAGATGATCCGCCCGGTCAGGTCGCGCGCCCGCATGCCGACCGTCAGCGAATCCTCCATCGCCGACCGCAGCGCGTGTTCGGCGCGCAGCGCCTGTTCGGCGTCGGAACGCTTTTTCATCAGGTCGCGAACGATCCACAGGCTCCAGAAGACGCCGGCGGCAAGCACCAGGATGGCGCCCGCCAGCAGGCGCTGCAGCGGATTGCCGGCGCCCTGGTAACTGGTGACGCGGAAACCCAGCCCATGACCCGGGGGGTCGAAAGGCAGTTCGTAGGAAAGACTCGGCGTGCCGCTGACGTTCGACTTGGCGGCGTACTGCGCGCCATTGTCGTCGACCACGACCACCCGGTATTTTTCGGTGAACCACCAGGGCACGAGATTCCCGAGCAGATCCTCGAGCGAATGGATCGCGACCAGCATTCCCGCCACTTCCCTGTCGCCGTAGATCGGCATGACCAGCGCGAAGTGGGCGACATTGCCGCTGAGGAAGAAGGGCTCGCTGTAGATGCGCTTGTTCAGGAGGATGGCGAGTTCGATTGCCTTCTGCGTCGCCGCCGGCCCGAAGGCGTCGACCCCGCTGTCGGCGGGCGTCGTCGCCGGCAGGGCGTCGATTACCCGGCGCTTCGCATCGAACCAGACGATCTGCGAAATGTCGGGGTTGTTCTTCACCATGTGGCTGGCGCGGATGCGGAAGAGCCGCTTCCAGTCGGGCTGGGCGCCGAGGTCGGCGGCGAGTTGCTGCAACTGCTCCTCGCTTCTGGCGAGATGGAAGCGCACGTTCTGTTCCAGCCACAGCACGTCCTTGATCAGGCTGGTGCGTTCCTCCTCGAGTTCGTTCTGGTGCAGCAGCCAGAGCAGGGTGACGACAGCGGCGAGCAACAGCAGCACGCCCAGCTTGGGCAGGGCGAGGAACCAGCGCAGACGGCGGCTGCTGACGGTTGGCGGGAGCGATTGCATGGGCGGATGTTAACCCAGCAGCCGGCGCCTGATCGATCGCCTGGCGAAAAGCGCAGGTCGCCCGGACCCGCGGCGGACATCCTCGATGTGGATAACCACAATTACGCCGGACCTGCTTCTGTCGCAATACTTCCGGCCAGTCGCAGCCAGGAGTTGCGCCCCGTCAACAATTGGAGGAGAAGACATGAAAATTTCGCAACTGCTGATCGGACTGTTCGCCAGCGTCCTGTCGCTGGCGGCCCATGCCGAGGAGCCGATCGTCATCAAGTTTAGCCACGTCGTCGCCATCGACACGCCGAAAGGCAAGGCGGCCGAGATGTTCGCCAAGAAGGCGGCGGAACTGACCAAGGGCAGGGTCAGGGTCGAGGTGTACGCCAATTCGACGCTGTACAAGGACAAGGAAGAAATGGAAGCGCTGCAGTTGGGCGCCGTCCAGATGCTGGCGCCTTCGCTGGCCAAGTTCGGACCGCTCGGCGTCAAGGAGTTCGAGGTCTTCGACCTGCCGTTCATCTTCAGCAATTACGACGACCTGCACAAGGTCACGACCGGACCCGTCGGCAAGCAATTGCTGACCAAGCTGGAAAGCAAGGGGATTCGCGGCCTGGCGTTCTGGGACAACGGTTTCAAGTCCTTCTCGCTGAACACGCCGATCAAGACCCCGGCCGACCTCAAGGGCAAGAAGATGCGCATCCAGTCGTCCAAGGTGCTCGAGGAGCAGATGCGGGCGGTCGGTTCGCTGCCGCAGGTGATGGCGTTCTCCGAGGTTTATCAGGCGCTGCAGACGGGTGTGGTCGACGGCACCGAGAATCCGATTTCCAACCTCTACACCCAGAAGATGTATGAAGTTCAGAAGCATCTGACCATTACCGATCATGGTTATCTCGGCTACGCGGTGATCGTCAACAAGAAATTCTGGGACGGCCTGCCGGCGGATATCCGCAAGCAACTGGAAGAGGCGATGGAGCAGGCGACCCGCTACGCCAACCAGATTGCCAAGGTGGAAAACGACGAGTCCCTGGAAAAGGTCAAGAAGAGCGGCAAGACCGCCGTCTATGTGCCGACCAAGGAAGAGCGCTTGGCATTCAAGAAGGCGATGGTGCCGGTGCACAAGAAGATGGAAGGCCGGATCGGCAAGGAGGTCATCGAGAACGTCTACAAGGATATCGGCTTCAAGCCGGACGCCCTGTAACCCGTCGCTTCAACAGGCATCCGGGGGCCGCGGCCCCCGGTGCGCAAGGGGGAATTCTTCATGATCAACAAGGCACTCAATCACCTCGAAGAGTTGCTGATCACATTTCTGATCGGCGCGGCCACGGTGATTATCTTCGTCTCCGTCGCTCACCGCTACCTGTCCGGGGTGGAAATACCAGGGGTGCAGGACTGGCTGCTGACCCTCGATCTCGGATGGGCCCAGGAGCTCTGCATCATCATGTTCGTCTGGATGGCCAAGTTCGGCGCCGCCTACGGCGTGCGCACCGGCATCCACGTCGGCG
>CAZKSD010000193.1:0-4999 GCA_964555315.1 uncultured Dechloromonas sp. | reverse complement strand
GGCGCGTGGGCGGCATTCGCGTTCCATCTGCACGCGGCGTGGATCGGGGTGCGGCCGTTCGACTGATCCGGCAGGCTGGGGGCGCGGTCGGGCCGGGTTTGCGCCACTTTCGCGCGCGGGCTTACGGCGCGCGCGGCGCCTCCCGACGCCCTGCGTCGCCAGCCAGCGCGTGGGCTCGCGCCTCGAAAGCATCGACCATGCTGGCGGCCATCGGCAAGACCAGCAACTGGATGACCGGAATCAGAAAGAATGAAGGTGACTCGCAGTCGAGCGTGAAATCGACGTGGCAGTTGTCCTCGCCGAGCGCTGCGAACTGCCAGCGAATATCGAAACGGCAAAACGCCCGATCGCCGGAAACGACGGTGATTCCGTGGGGGCGAATGAGTTCGGTGCGCGTGCGGAAGCGATGGGTCAGCAGACCCAGCGCCAGGCTCTGCTCGGTTTCGTACCTGTCTTCGACCCGGTTGAAGACCCTCGCCTCGCGGATCAGCGGCACGAACTCGGGATAGCGCTCGACATCGGCGACGATGTCGAAGATCTCTTCAGCCGGCCGCGCAATGGCGCGGCTCTCGCGGTGGGTTGCCATGGGCGTTGGGGACTCTCGTCGGGTGACTGGGGAAAGAGGCTTGGCGCCAACTGTTTGTCAACAGGAACCGGCCGTCAAGCCCGCCCGATGGACGCCGCATCACTGGCGATGGCCCTTCCCGGCGAGCTCTCGCAGCGCCCGGTATCGTCGCGAGCGAGCAACCGCAAGCTCAGGCCGCTACGGCCAGCCGCTGATTCTCGAGCGTGCGCAACAGCACCGTCTGGTTGCGCGCGACAAAGCCGTCGCGCGCGGCGGCCAGCCGTTCCAGCAGGCGATCGCAGGGCGCCGCCAGGCGGGCCTCGCTCCAGCGGTGGCTGCGGCCTTGTTCGTGAGCCGTGGCCAGATCGAGCACCAGCCGGAACAGCAGGTCATTGCTGGCGCGGGTAATGGCCCGCAATGTCTGCTCATAGCGCAGGCGGCCCTTCAGGCTGGGGAACAAGCGATCCATCACCGCCAGTTCGTTCCACGCCCAGTTGATCTTGGGCGACAGTGCACGGTGGCCGTGGATCCAGCCGGCGACGTACACCAGATCGTTCAGATCCTCGTACAGCGCATTGATCCGCGCGTCGAGAAAGTCGTAGTCGGGGTCGCAGACATCGCCACGCAACCGGCCTTCCCGCGCCAGGGACTCCTTGATGGGTGTGCCGTCGTAGGGCAGCATGCGGCAGAACACGGCGGCGTTGCTGCCATCGCCGACGATCGATTCAAGGAACCCGACGTTGGCGCGAATCGACTCGAACGTGGTGGACGGGTCGAACATCATGAAGCCGAACTCGAAGGTCAACCCCAGATCCTTGAGCGTGCGCACGGCGGCGAGGTTCTGCGCCACTTCCACGCCCTTGTTCAGGGTGTCCAGGCCATCCTCGCTGCCCGACTCGAGTCCCATATACACCAGGTACAAGCCGGCATCGCGCATTTCCGCGAACAACTCCGGCTCCACCGCATCGGCGCGGCAGTTGAGCTTCCAGATCACGCGCCCCACCAGGCCGGCGCGGTGCAGTTCCCGGATCAGATCGCGCGTCCAGCGCTGCCAGACTTTGCCGTACAGCGGGAAGTCATCGTCCTGGAACAGAAAGATCGTGATGCCGCGCTCATAGTGCAGGTGCGCCATCTCATCAACCACCTGACGCGGCTGGCGCAGCCGTACCACCTTGCCCGGCACGGCACGGTAGAAAACATGGATCGAGCAGAAGGAGCACGTCCGTGAGCAGCCCCGGCTGGCGATCAACGGCATGGCGGGCTGGCCGAGAATGGACTCGGGCTCGTAATCGCGGTCGGGCCACGGCAGGGTGTCGAGATCATGGATCAGGCGGCGCGCCGGCGTCATGCGGCATTCGCCTGCGGCGCCGCGGTAGGCGATACCCGGCGCGTCGCGCCAATCGGTGCCGACGCTCACGCGGTCGGTCAACTCCAGCAATGTGAGTTCGCCTTCGAAGCGGACGATGCTGTCGACCTCGGGCACCAGATTCAGCGTATCCTGGCTGGACAGGCTGGGAAAGTGGCCACCGATCGTGAAGTGGGCATCCACACCACTGTCGCGCAGGGCCTGGGCGAGCGCGCCAAAGCGGCGCACATAGAACTGGAAGATGAGCGAAAAGCCCACCAGCATCGGCTGCAACCGGCACGCCGCGTCCACCAGTTCGTCGACATCGGATTCGAAGTCGAGCACTTCGACCCGATAACCGAACCGCCGCAGGGTGGCCGACAAGTAACCCAGTCCCAGGTTGCCCTGCCGCAGGAAGCCGATGAGCAGCACCGGGCGGCGCGTATCGCGGGCTGCCGCAGCGAATTCACTGATCGAGGCAACACCCGGTTCACCGGTCGCACGCAACGAGATCGGAAATGCAGACATGCCCACCTCCTGCGATCGCAGCGCGCCTGCCGGCGCCTGGTGGTTGAACGACACGGGGCGGCAGGCGCCGCCCCGTCTGGGTCTACTTCTGCTTGCGCAGGATGGCGATCGACGCTTCGAGAGCCTTTTCCTGAACTCTCAAGGTTTCAAGCTGCGAAGTCAGTTGCACCACGGCAATTTCGCGGATGGCGGCAGGGTTGATGTGGTCAAGCACCCAATCGGGAACCGGATCCCACCACCAGCGGGGGCGGAACTGCAATGCTTCGGCAACTGCGGCAGGCGGGCGAGGCGATGTGGCCATTTCGAGTCTCCTTTGTAGCTATGGGTTCAGGGACAGGACATCCAACGGCATGACAGTTGGAGTGGAAAGGACACTATCATCAACCGGAGACACAAGCAAGCCGCAAAAATGGCAAAGATTTGACCCCAGGAATGAGGTCCGGCCTTATTGCGCGCCCCGTCGGCTGCCTCAAACTGCGGGCTGGGGCGCGGCGTCCCCGGCCTTCATCCATTCCTCCGCTTGACGGTCGCTCAGGGGCGGGTCCAGGCACTGCCGAACTGCACGTACACGGCCGGGCCGTCCGGACCGTACGCCATGTCGATACCCATGTGGAGTCCATACTTGCGGGCGATTTCGTAGCGGAAGCCGATGCCTCCCGAACTCGCCTGCTGGCTGCGGTTGGCGCGTTCCGGCGCGTTCCAGGCGACGCCGGCGCCGGCGAACCCGACAAGGCTGAAGCGCTGCCAGAACTGCCAGCGCAATTCGGCTTCGACCTGCCCAGCATGGTCGCCCTGGTAACGCATGGCCGGAATCCCGCGCAACTGGATGAAAGGGCGCAGGTAAAAGGGTACGTCGCCATAGCTGAGGACGGCGCCGCCATTGATGCCGAAGGTGAGCCGACTGTTCAGCGGCTGGAACCGGATGGCGGTCAGGTTGATGCGCCGGAAGTCGCTGTCGCCGCCGAGGGACTTGCTGAACAGGCCGGCCGAGGCTTCGAGGTAGGCGCCGCTGGTCGGCGTAAACACGTTGTCCCGCGAATCGTAGCTGAGCGTCGGCAGCAAGCCACCGACGCGCGAATCGCTCCGGAAGTCGGGGGTACGCTCGAATACGGGCGGGTGGTCGAAACCGACTGTGGTGTTGGCGAGGGCATAGCCCAGTCCTGCCCAGGCCTGCGAATCGCCGAGACGATAGCGGGCCTGGACGACGCCGGCCGTGGTTTCCAGGTTGTAGCGGCGGGGATTGTCCTGCAGCGCACGGTCGCGCCCGATGCCGTAGAAATCGAGATTCACCGAAGCGCGGACGACGCCGGCCACGGTCTTGAGACGGTCGTCCAGCCAGTGCCGCACGTCGCCGGCGAAGGCTCCGCGGGTCCCATTTTCGGTCGCGAGCGCGCCGACGGCCGAAATGTTCGGGCGCCCGAAGCCCGCCTTGTCGCTCTCCATCTGCTTGTCGATGAAGATCAGGGCGCCGGCAGCGCCGTAACCCACCGCCGGCTCGGTGATCGGGATGACCAGAGGGGCGAACCCGTACGCCTGATCCAGAAAGCCGCTGATGTCGAGCCAGCCATCGTCGCCAATCAACCGGGATGGCTCGCTGGCGGCTTGCGTCGCGGGCTCGGCGGCCAGCGTCTGTCCGCAGGCGGGCATGGCGCACGCCATCAGGGAAGCGGCTACCGGCAGGGGGTGCAACCGGCGCTTACTTGACCGTATAGCCGCGGCCCTCGAGGCACGCTGCACGCGCCTTGGCGAACGACGCCTGCTGCTGCTGCGTCGCCGCTTGTTGCTGCTGCTGGGCCTGGTTCGCCGCCGCGGCATTCTGGCGCCGGCTCTGGCCGCGCGCGGCGACGGCACCGGCGGCGGCGCCGGCGCCCGCGTTTCCGCCGACCACTTCGCCGACGATGGCGCCCCGTGCCGCCCCGCGCGCCCCGGCGCCGGGAGTCGTTCCGGTCGCCGTGGTCGCCGGCTTGGGTGCCGCCGTCGCCGGCGGAGGCTTGGCCGGATCGAAGCCGGTCTGCTGGACCGCCCACGAATGGCAGGATGCCTCGTCACTTCGCTGCTGTTGCGGCGACTGCCCGCGGGCAGGGTAAACGAACTGCTGGGCGCCGGCTGCGGCAGATGCCGTCACCAGAAGCAGCGGGACGATACGGGCGATGTTCATGTCTTTCTCCCCGGAATTGGAATGTCACCGGGACATGTTAACGCACGCCGGGCCGACAACAGGGAACCCCCGTTCGCTTCTCGGCCCCGCAATGCCGGTGTCGCGGCGCATCCGGCGACTTTGGCCTACCTGCGCCCGCCGAGTATCGACCCCAGCACCCCGCGCAGGATCTGATTGCCGAGCCCGCGGCCGACGCTGCTCGCCATGCCGCGCGCGGCGCTCTTGGCGGCGGCTTCGATCACACCTTCGCGGTGACCGCCGCGCGGGCCGGTGCTGCCGCCGAGGATTTCGCCGAGGCCACCGAACAGGCCGCCGCCCGATTCCTGCTGCGGCGCCGGGGCGCTCTGGCGCGGTTGCGGGGCGGGACGCGGCTGCGCCTGCCCGCCGCCGTGGTTGCCCCAGT
>CAZKSD010000192.1:0-5007 GCA_964555315.1 uncultured Dechloromonas sp. | reverse complement strand
TTCATGCCGGCTTCGAGGCGCAGCGTGTCGCGGGCGCCGAGTCCGCAGGGGGCGACGCCGGCGTCCTCGAGTTTCTGCCAGATTACTTCAGCTTCCGCTGCCGGCATCATGATTTCAAAGCCATCTTCGCCCGTGTAACCGGTGCTGGCGATGAAGTATTGATCGACTTCGGCGGCGAAGAAGGGCTTCAGGCCTTCGGTCGGGGCCTTGACCTGCGGCAGCGCCTGCCAGACCTTGGCCTTGGCATTCGGGCCCTGCACGGCGATGATGGCGAGCGCATTGTCGCCATCGCGGCGCGGCGAGATGGTCACGTCCATCCGCCATTCGGCGGCCCTCGCCCGCATCCAGGCGAGGTCCTTGTCGGCGGTGCCGGCGTTGACGACGATGCGGAAGCGGGTATCGCTCAGGAAGTAAATGATCAGATCGTCGATGACGCCGCCGGCCTCGTTGAGCATGGCCGCGTACAGCGCCTTGCCGGGGGTGGTCAGCTTGGCGACGTCGTTGGCGACGAGGCGCGAAAGGAAGGGGCGGCAATCGGCGCCGGCGAGGTCGACCGGGCACATGTGCGAGACGTCGAACATGCCGCAGTCGTTGCGCACGGCGTGGTGTTCCTCGATCTGCGAGCCGTAGTTGACCGGCATGTCCCAGCCGCCGAAATCGACCATCCGGGCGCCGCGTGTGCGATGGGCATGGTTCAGAACCGTTTTCTTCAGCATATCAATCCTTTATGAACGTTTGTTAACGCCACTTCTAGAAACGGAAAAGGGGTGAAACGCAAGAATCACATCTTGCGTTTCACCCCTCTGTCCTCGATACCTGAGAGATTTGCCCCATCGGTGGATGCCGGCCGCGTCCCGAAGGAGGTGCCCTCGGTGTGCCACGGTCGCCATCGCTCTCCAGAGTTTCGGGTTTGACCCCGGTTCCGCGGTTCCTTTTGCCTGAGCGTTTTCGGGTGGAATTGCGCCTTCGGCGGCAGAGCGAATCTGCACTCTCCCACGGAATGGGGGGCACTATATCCGGATGCCCGGTGCGAGGCAACCTCGAACCGCGCAGGCGCATCCGGGCAACGGCCGGCTTCATGTTAAACTTGCCAATTGTCTTTTTTCCTGTTGCCCGTGACCCCAGCCAACTTCGACTTCCATTGCCATTCTGCCGTTTCCGACGGGCTGCTGCCGCCGCAGGAGGTGGCCAGGCGGGCGGCGGGGAATGGCGTCGACCTCTGGGCGCTCACCGATCACGACGATCTCGGTGGTCTGCTCGCCGCCGGGGAGGCCGCCGCCGAGGCCGGGATGGGTTTTGTTCCGGGCGTCGAGATCTCGATCGAGTGGCGAGGCGCGCCGATTCATGTCATCGGCCTCGGCTTCGATGCGGCGGACCGTGGCTTGTCCGGCGGGCTCGATGAACTGCGCAGCGGCCGCATCGAGCGCGCCCGGCGGATGGGCGCTGCGCTGGCCGCCATCGGCATTGCCGACGCTTACGAAGGCGCGCTGTGTTTCGTGACCAATCCGAGCCTGGTGACGCGCGCGCATTTTGCGCGCTACCTGGTGTCGATCGGCATCGCCCGCGACATGCCGGGGGTCTTCCAGCATTACCTGACTCCGGGCAAGCCAGGTTATGTCGATCATCGCTGGGCGACGCTACAGGAGGCGACCGGGTGGATCACCGGCGCCGGCGGCGTGGCGGTGGTGGCGCATCCCGGGCGCTACCGGATGTCCGGCGACGAGATGCGCCGCTTCCTCGACGAATTCAGGGACCTCGGCGGGCAGGGCCTCGAGGTCACCTGTGGCAGCCATTCGCCCGACCAGGTGATGCATTTCGCCAGGCTGGCCCGACACTATGCCTTTCACGCCTCGCGCGGTTCGGATTTTCATGGGCCGCAGGAGAGTTATGTCGATCTCGGCAGGTTGCCGCAGCTGCCGGAAGACCTCAAGCCGGTGTGGCGTCTGCTGGCCTGAGCCATGGCCCGCATCGTCAATATCCATCCGGATTCCCCGCAACACCGCCTGCTGGCGCAGGCGGCGGAATTCATCCGCGATGGCGGCATCGTCGCGCTGCCGACCGATTCCTGCTACGCCTTGGGCTGTCACCTCGGCGACAAGGAAGCGATGGACCGCATCCGCATGATTCGCCAGATCGACGAGCGCCACCACCTGACGCTGATGGTGCGCGATCTCTCGGAAATCGCCCATTTCGCCCGCGTCGACAATGCCCAGTACCGCCTGCTCAGGGCGACGACGCCGGGCTGCTATACCTTCATTCTTGAGGGCACCAAGGAACTGCCGCGCCGCGTCATGCACCCCAGGCGCAAGACCATCGGGCTGCGGGTTCCCGATCATCCGGTCGCGCAGGCCATGCTCCAGGAGTTGAATGAACCGCTGCTGACGACGACCCTGCAGTTGCCGCGCGACGAGGCGCCGCTGACCGAGGGCTGGGAGATTCAGGATCGCCTCGACGACCAGATCGAACTGATTCTCGACGCCGGCCATTGCGGCACCGAGCCGACCACCGTCATCGACCTCACCGGCAGGGCGCCCGAACTGATCCGCGCCGGCCGCGGTTCGCTCGCGCCGTTCGGGCTGGACTGACCGGCATGCTCGAAAGCGTGATCCAGACCATCGCCATCTCGGCGCTGCCGGTGATCTTCGCGATCACCCTGCACGAGGCGGCGCACGGTTACGCCGCGCGCCACTTCGGCGATCCGACCGCCTGGCAGATGGGGCGCATCAGCCTCAATCCGCTGCGCCATATCGACCCGGTTGGCACCATCCTCATTCCGGCCGCGATCCTGCTCTTTTCCGGCGGCGCCTTCCTGTTCGGCTACGCCAAGCCGGTGCCGGTGGATTTCAGCCGGCTGCGCAACCCGAAGCAGGACATGTTCTGGGTCGCCGCCGCCGGGCCGGGCGCCAACCTGTTCATGGCCTTCTGCTGGGCTTTCATGCTCAAGCTGGCCTGGCTGCTGCCGGGCAACGTGTTCACGCTGCCGCTCTCGGAAATGAGCAAGGTCGGGATCATCGTCAATTGCGTGCTGATGGTCCTCAACCTGCTGCCGCTGCCGCCGCTCGATGGCGGAAGGATAGCCGTCAGCCTGTTGCCGCACGGACTGGCCTGGCGATTCGCGAAGATCGAGCGCTGGGGCTTCCCGATTTTGCTGGTGCTCCTGTTCACCGGTATCCTCGGCGCGGTCATGAATCCGCTGGTAATCCTGGTGGCGCGGACCATCGAATCCATTTTCGGGCTTTACTGATCAACCATGTACGCAGAACGTGTCCTTTCCGGCATGCGCCCCACCGGGTCGCTGCATCTCGGCCATTACCACGGGGTCCTCAAGAACTGGGTCAGGCTCCAGCACGAGTATCCCTGCCTGTTCTTCGTCGCCGACTGGCATGCGCTGACGACGCATTACGACGATCCGCAGGGCATCGAGCAGGCGACCTGGGAGATGGTCATCGACTGGCTGGCCGCCGGGGTCGACCCCAGCCAGGCGACCCTGTTCATCCAGTCGAAGGTGCCGGAGCATGCCGAACTGCACCTGCTGCTGTCGATGATGACGCCGCTCGGCTGGCTGGAACGGGTGCCGACCTACAAGGACCAGCAGGAAAAGCTGGAAAACAAGGATCTGTCCACCTACGGTTTCCTCGGCTACCCGCTGCTGCAGGCCGCCGACATCCTGATCTACCGCGCCGACAAGGTACCGGTGGGCGAGGACCAGGTGCCGCACATCGAGTTTTCCCGCGAAATCGCCCGCCGCTTCAACCATCTCTATGGGCGTGAGCCCGGCTTTGCGGACAAGGCGCGCGAGGCGGTCAGGAAGCTGGGCGGCAAGAAGGCCCGGTTGTACGAGGAACTGCGGGTGCGCTTCCAGCAGGAGGGCGACCGCGACGCCATCGAGCAGGCCCGGGCCATCCTCGATGAAGTCCAGCACCTGTCGCTGGGCGACCGCGAGCGTCTGTTCGGCTTTCTGGAAGGCACCGGCAAGATGATTCTCGCCGAGCCTGGGGCGCTGCTGACCGAGGCTTCCAGAATGCCGGGTCTGGACGGGCAGAAGATGTCCAAGTCCTACGGCAACACGATCACGCTGCGTGAATCCGCGGACTCGGTGACGAAGAAGGTGCGCAGCATGCCGACCGATCCCGCCCGCGTGCGCCGCAGCGACCCCGGCGAGCCGGCCAGATGTCCGGTCTGGCAACTGCACCAGGTCTATTCCACTGCGGAGTGCAAGGAATGGGTGCAGCAGGGGTGCCGCAGCGCCGGTATCGGCTGCATCGACTGCAAGCAACCGGTGATCGACGCCATCCTGCGCGAGCAGGCGCCGATGCGCGAGCGGGCGCAGGTCTATCTGGATGATCCGACGCTGGTCCGCAACATCATCGCCGACGGCTGCGAGAAGGCGCGCGAACTCGCCCGCGAGACGATGCGCGACGTGCGCGAGTCGATGGGCCTGGAGTATCACTGATGGGCAGGGAAGCGCCGAGCCGTGGCTGCCGACCCGGCGAGCCACGCGGGGATCGGACCGGCGTTCCGGCCCGCTGAACATGGACGTTGCGGTCGACCTTCCCCAGGACGCGATTTTCGAGCCGGTGGCCCGCGTCTACGGCGAGCCGCTCGACCAGTTGCCGCAGGATCTCTACATCCCGCCGGACGCGCTGGCGATCATGCTCGACGCCTTCGAAGGCCCGCTCGACCTGCTGCTCTACCTGATCCGCAAGGCCAACGTCGATATCCTCGACATCCCGATGGCGCCGCTGACCCGGCAGTATCTCGACTATATCGAGAGCATGCGGGCGAGCAACCTCGAACTGGCCGCCGATTACCTCGTGATGGCGGCGATGCTGATCGAGATCAAGTCGCGCATGCTGCTGCCGCGCCCGAAGGCGGGCGCCGGCGACGAGGCCGAGGACCCGCGCGCCGAACTGGTGCGCCGCCTGATGGAATACGAGCAGATGAAGCTGGCCGGGCTCAAGCTCAATGAACTGCCGCAGGCCGAGCGCGAGTTCTTCTGGGTCGAGA
>CAZKSD010000191.1:0-5008 GCA_964555315.1 uncultured Dechloromonas sp. | reverse complement strand
TCGCCGCCTTCCAGTGGGAGTTCTCGCTGTCGGTGCTGGCCGCCGTGCTCGCCGTGCTCGGCTACTCGGTCAACGAATCGGTCGTCGTTTTCGACCGCGTCCGCGAGACCTTCAAGAAGGTGCGCGGACTGTCGACGCCGGAAGTGCTCGACCACGCCATCACCAGCACGATTTCCCGGACGATCATCACCCACGGCAGCACCCAGCTGATGGTGCTGTCGATGCTGATCTTCGGCGGCGAGACCCTGCACTACTTCGCGCTGGCGCTGACCATCGGCATCTGCTTCGGCATCTATTCCTCGGTGCTGGTCGCCAGCCCGCTGGTCATGTGGCTGGGCGTCTCGCGCGAGCAGTTCATCGCCAAGCAGAAGAAAGTCGTCGAAGGCGCCAACGAGGATGGCGCTGTCGTCTGACCCGGCTCCCAGGGCAAAAAAAACCGCCCTGCACCGGGCGGTTTTTCACGGCTGACCGTTTCTCGCGTCAGAACGTCAATGTGTCGAGCAGCTTCATCATTTCGCCGGTACGCGGGCGTGCCTTGTTCTCGCCGCCATGCACCGTGCCCACCTTCTTCGCATTCATCCGCTCGATGTTGCTGGTATAGGCCTTTGCGGGCAAGGGCAGGTAATTCGCCTCCTGGACCAGACGCGCGCCGTTCTTCATGAAGTGCTCGACAAATTCCTTGACCGCGGGTTTCTCCAGCGACTTCTCGTTGACATAGAGGAAGAGCGGACGCGACAGCGGCTGATAGCTGCCATCGCGAATGTGCTCGGCCGTCGGCATTACGGCTCCCTTGCCGTCACTGATCGCCACCGCCTTCAGCTTGTTCTTGTTTTCGACGTAGTAGTCGAGGCTCAGGTAGCCAATGCCGTCCTTGTCCTCGGCGATGCGCTGCGCCAGAACGCCGTGGTCTTCCGTCCTGCTGACGTCGCCGCGGCTGGACTTGGAGGTGCCGACAACCACCTCGGTGAATGACTCGAAGGTGCCCGAATTGGCGCCTGGCGCATAGAGATTGATCTTCTCGGCGGGCCATGCCGGGTTGAGATCCTTCCAGGTATTGATCTTGCCCTGCGCCTTCGGCTCCCAGAGCTTTCTCAGCTCGGCCACGCTCATGCTGCTGACAAAGCTGTTTTGCGGATTGACGACAACCGTCAATGCGTCGTACGCCAGCGGCATCTCGTAGAAGCGGACGCCAGCCTTGGCGCACTCGTCGATTTCCTTTTTCAGGATCGGTCGCGAGGCATTCGTGATATCGGTTTCACCGGCACAGAACTTCGTGAACCCGGCACTGGTTCCGGAGACACCGACATTGACGTGAACCTCGTGCAGCTTGGCGACCTGGAACTCCTGCGCGGCGGCTTCGGTAATCGGATACACGGCGCTCGAGCCATCGACCTTGACTACCGGCGAGGCGCTCATGGCCGCAGGACTGAAAGCAAGCGTCGCGCAAAACGCGACAGCGGGAAGAAGCGGGAATACCGGGGGTCCTAAGGTACGTTTCATGGGAAGTCTCCGTGGCTGGAATGGACTGGAACAATCGAAAAGGTCGGCCGTGGCAACCACCACCCGTTCACCGACAGTTTCCGAGGGCCGTCCCTGGCAATGACGTTTGACAGTGATTGCGAGTTTGCAGGATACTGAAACGTTGGCTTTTCTGACAAGTTTTTCCTGCAACTGTCAATAGTATTTTGGATGATGTCTTCGCCATGACCGCCCACAACAACTCTCCGGAAATCAGCTTCGACGACCCCGCCCGCCACGGAATGACCCAGCGGGTCACGTGGATCAGCGTGGTGGTCAATGTCTTCCTGACCGCCGCCCAGGTCGTCGCCGGCATCATCGCCCATTCCCAGGGCCTGATCGCCGACGGCCTGCATTCGCTTTCCGATCTTGTCTGCGACTTCCTGGTGCTCTTCGCCGCCCATCACAGCAAGGATCCGGCCGACGAAAGCCATCCTTACGGCCATGCGCGGATCGAGACCGCGGCGTCGTTCGCCCTCGGGGCGATCCTGGCCGTGACCGGCGCCGGCATCATCTGGAGCGCCGGCGTCAAGCTGCAGGATCTCGACAACCTGCCGCCGGTGGCGCCGCTGGCGCTGTGGACCGCGGGCCTCGCGCTGGTCGCCAAGGAGGGACTGTTCCGCTACATGCTGCATGTCGGGGAAAAGCTGCGCTCGCCGATGCTCATCGCCAACGCCTGGCATGCGCGTTCCGATGCCGCCTCGTCGCTGGTGGTCGCGGTGGGGATCGTCGGCAACATGATGGGCTACAACTTCGCCGACTCGGTGGCGGCCGTGATCGTCGGCTTCATGATCGTCCGCATGGGCGCTGTCTTCGCCTGGGAGGCGGTCCAGGAACTGATCGACACCGGGCTCTCGATCGAGGAAGTCGACAGCATCCGCCAGGTCATCATCGATACGCCGGGAGTCGCCAGCCTGCATGAGTTGCGTACCCGCCGCATGGCGCATCGCTCGCTCGTCGATGCCCATGTCTGCGTGGACCCGCGCATCAGCGTTTCCGAAGGCCATCATATTGCCGAGTTGACCCGCAAGCGGATACTCGACAGCCACGAGTCGGTTTCCGATGTCCTCGTTCATGTCGACGTCGAGGACGATCCGGAACACGACGCCAAGAGCCAGGGCATGCCCGACCGCGAAGAGCTGACCAAGGCGCTCACGCCCCTGCTCGCCGGCCTGCCGGAACCGCAGCACATCATCCTGCACTACCTTGACGACCGGATCGAGGCCGAGGTCTGCCTGCCGCGCGAGACGCTCGAGAATGCTGCCGCCGTGAGCCGGGCCGAACACGAGATCTGCCGCCAACTGACCAGGCATCCGCTGGTCAGCGCCCTGTCGATCAACTACCGGCAGCGGGTCTTTCCGGTCAAGGGCCGCTGAGTTCCAGCCGGGGGCCCGGCCTGATTCGTCCCGTCTCGCCCCCGGCAAGGCGGCGGCTGTCTCACCAGTTCGGCGTCTCGGCAGCGGGTGGCGGCGGGGGCGGCGCCGGCAACCAGGCGCCGCTGGCGCCATGGACCGCGGCGCCGGCCACGGCAAGGGCCAGGATCAGCGCCAGCGCGCCACCACCCGTGGCCGATTTGCCCGCCCCGTCCTTCCAGCCGGTCAGCATCGGCTTGACCAACTTCTGCTTCCTGACGTGCCCATAGAAGGCAATCGCCGCGATGTGCAGCGCGATCAGCGCATAGATCGCGTTGGACACCAGGTAGTGAATTCCGGTCAGGCGATTGCTCAGGTTCTTGCCGACCAGATCGAACAGCGGGCCGACGAAGGTGATGTCGTCATTGGCGAAAAGGCCGCTGCCGACTTGCGCGGTCAACAGCGCCAGAATGCCGAAAACCGAGAGCGCGCCCAGCGGGTTGTGGCCCGCGCCATGCCATTCGCCACGCAGGTAGGCGCCGATCTTTCCCGGCGTCGGCAGGAACTGCAGGAATCGCGCGTAGGTCGATCCGACCACACCCCAGATCAGGCGAAAGGCGAGCAGCCCGACGATGAAAAGGCCGATGCGGCCATGCCAGTCGATCAGCTTGCCGCCGAGCTGGCCGCTGACAATGGCCGCGACAACGGCGAGGACGAGCGCCCAGTGGAAGAGGCGGGTCGGCAGATCCCACAGGCGGAATTTCTCTTGGTTCATGGCGCCCCTCCTTCGTCATATGGAACAGGCGCCCGGAGGCGCCTGCGGCTCAACCCACGGACAACCGGTCAGTCCTTGATCTTGAAATCGTCGTGGCAACCCTTGCAGGTGGCGCTCAACTTGCCCAACTGCTCCTTGGTCGCCGCCGCATCGCCCGCTGCGGCAACCTTGGCCATTTCGTTGGCTTCCTTGATGAACGCCAGCGCGACCTTGTTTACGCCATCCCGGTTGGTGAAGAACTCGGGCTTGACCCGGGTCTTTTCCCAGCCGGTGCCCTTGTCGGTCCCCGGCAGGTAGAGGGCGCCCATTCCGGAATTGGCGATGGCCTGAATGGCGTTGGCGGCCTTGATGACTTCTTCCTTGTTGTAGGTCCCTTCAACGTTCGTCTTGATGCGGGCCATGTTCCAGGCCATGAAGCCGTAGCCGGACTGGCGCCACTTGATGGCATCCTCGGGCTTGACCTGCGCCGCAGCCGTACCGGCCAGGGTGATCGCTGCCAGTGCGAGCAGAAGTTTCGATTTCATCGTTTTTTCTCCGAAGTGATAGAGGGGAATCGGGGTTGCAGACCGTACACGAGGCCTGCGGCGCATTTATTCCGGGAGAATCATAGCATTCCCGTTTCAGCAGCCGGCAGCCCATACCGCCCGGGTCACACCTCGAAAAGATGCTTGACGCGCAATGCCGGTGCGCCCTGCTCGACGGCGATCAGGCGGTCGATATTGGGGTGCCGGCCAGGGTTGATGCGCGCATCCTCGGTGTGCTCGGCGAAGATTTCCAGGCCCTTCCGGGCGGCTTCGCGGTTGATCGAGCCATAGGTTTGCGCCAGATGGTTGTAGACCGCCAGCGAACCCTGGCTGCCCGGCTTGTTCTCGATCGCGGCGACGACATTGCCGTCGGCGTCGAGCAGGTTGATGGCCGCGAGGTGGGAGATGCCCGGAAGTTTTTTCAGGTTTTCGGCAAAAGACATTCAGCTTGTTTTCCGCTTGGTGAAGATCAGACCGGCGATGAAGCCGGCCACGAAGGTTGCGACCGGGATGGCGAAGGCAAGCCTCCGGTCGGCGTAGCCGACCCCCATCGGCGTCAGCAGCCAGATCGCCGGCAGCAGGCCGAGGAAGAGCCCCTTCAACCCGCCGGCGAGGCCAGCCCGCAGGCGCGGCGCTTTGCCCGCGGTCCGGCCGGGAGTCCCGGCGGCTACGGCGACGGTTAGCGGCGGGACTCGCCTCCTGCGCGTCATCGTTCCCGCCTCTCAGATGCGCTTCGCCAGTTCGGCCGCCTTGCCGGTGTAATCCCACGGCGTCAGCTTGAGCAGTTCGGCCTTGGCGGCTTCCGGGATGTCCAGCGTGGCGACGAAAGCCTGCATGCC
>CAZKSD010000190.1:0-5019 GCA_964555315.1 uncultured Dechloromonas sp. | reverse complement strand
CGACGCCGACCAGTTCAAAGGTTTCGGACGTTGCCGCAAAACGCGGCGAGGCGGGGCCGGCGGATGAAGCAGGCGCCTCACCATGGTCGTGCCCGTCACCGGCCCAGGCCAGTGGTGCCGCCAAGGCGATCCAGGCGGCCCATCCCAAAGCGGCCAGCGTGTTGGTTGTTCTCATGTTCGGGTTCCTCATTTTTGTTCGGGGAGCAGGCCCAAGGCCTGACGCAGGGCGGAGATCGCGGCGGCCAGTTCAATCCGGGCGCGGGCGTTTTGCCGTTCAGCTTCGACGGCTTCGAGTTCGATGCGCAGGCGGGTCGGCAGGTCGCTTTCGCCCAGGCGGAAGGACTTGTCGAAGAAACCCCGCGACTCACGTGCCAGTTGAGCGCGCCGCTCGGCGGCCGCCAGTTGAATGCGACTGGATTCGACGCGCACCCGCGCCGTTTCCAGATCGGCGGCCAGGCGCTCGCGCTCGAGGCGAAGTTGCTCCTCGGTTTCAAGGGCTTCAGCGCGAGCCAGGCCGAACTTGGCGCGATTGCGGCTCTCCGAACCAAAGGGGATGCGCACGCCGAGTGTGACAGTCTGCTGATAATCGTCGCCGAATGCGCCCCGCTCGCGGGTCGTGGCCAGCAACAGTTCGGGATTGTTCCTTGTCTGCACGCTGGCCAGATCGGCACTGCGGCGAGCGACTTCGGCCCGGTCGAACAGTTCGACAACTGCTGGGTGGGTCGCATCCAGAGCGGTGAAGTCGGCTGGAACAGCCGGCGGGATTTCCGGCCCGTCGCTGGCTTTCTCGTCCGGCAGTCTGCCGATCAACGCGCGCAGTTGCTGGGTGGCTGCGGCTAGCAGGCTACCGCTTTCCGCCAGCGCCACCTCGGCGCTTGCCGCCGCACCGTCGGCCTGATGCTCGTCCGAGCGGGCAAGGTCGCCGGCCTTGACCCGGCGGCGGACATCTTCGGCCAGTTTTTGCGCACTGCCCAGGCGCTCGCGGGCCAGCAACTGTTCGCCACGGGCCCGCTGCCAGTTCCACCAGGCGTCACGCACGGCGGCGGCAGTGCGCAGTTGGGTGGCCGACACCCGGCTATCTAGGGCTTTGGATTCGGCGTCGGCCAGGGCACCCTGGCGGGAGCGCTCGCCGGGCAGCCACAGGGGCAAGGTGACGCCGGCCGCGTATTCGCGGTTACCTTGATTTTTGTTCAGTTGGTCGGTTTTGCCGGCCAGTTCAAGCGATGGCGGCTGGGCCGTCCAACTGCCGGCAACTTGCCGACGCGCCTCGGCTGCATCGCGCCGCAGATCGAGGGATTGCGCCTCGGGTTGCCTTGCCCAGGCAGTAGCGAAGGCTTGCGGCAGGGTCATAGGGGCGCTGCCGGAAACTACTGGCGTTGATTGCGCCCAAAGATTGCCGGTTGATAGCGCGGCGAGCGAGCACAGCCCGGCAACAAGTAGGCGGGCCGGTAAAAGGGTCGTTCGTGAAACCGGTTTGCTTCGAGACATCCGATTCTCCAGTGATGAAAAGACACACGGGGAATCGGCGAGGTGCGACCGGGAAGCGTCGCAATGCGTCAGAGTGGATCAGTCCACCACAGCCGCAAGGGAGAAGCGCAGAAAAGTGCTATCCACCCCGCCGATTAGGCGAGGACGGACCAGTTGGGACGTTCAGGTTCAGCGAATGGCGCAGAGGATGTGGTTCCGGGCGACCCAGGAATGGCTAACGAAATGCCAGTAGCCAATGGCAAGCCAACAGCACCAAAAATTGCGACAACGCAGCCGGCATGACAGGTGCCACAGTCGTTGTCGATACCGCTAGTCAGTTTGCTGTCCGGGATACCATCGCGGTCGGCATCGGCGTGATGCTTGTGTTCGTGATGGCCAAAGTGCTGCGAGCTTGCGTCTGTTTCGTGCTGACAATAGCCAGCCACTGCCGCCCAGGAGAACTGGAAGGGCAGGAAAACGAGCAAGAGGATGGCAAGCCAGCGGCGCATGGGGCGAATTCTATCAGTGAATACGAGCGTTAAAAATGAAACGCCGTGCTTCTCCGGGGATTTGTCGGCAGGACGAACAGAGCAAAGCTGTTCGATTCAACAAAGTACTATTCTCGTTGCCATTGGTGACCTTCCGTCGCGCAAGTATCAATAGCTTTCGCCAAGTTTGAGAGATTCATTGAGGATTGTCGGATGAACAAGTCGAAGATGATTGTGGCGTTGTTGGTTGTGCTGATTGTTGGCATCGGGCTTTGGGCCACCTGGAAAACCGTATATCACACTGATGCCGACGGTCATGGACACATTCAATCGACGACTCATGAGGAAGCCATTTCTCAAGTGCTTAGCTGGATGGGTAGTTTTTATGGTTCAAAACCTACTGCGCACGACCCCAAACACGACAATAAAACCCAAAATAAACCTGGCGAGGCGGACGCTCCAAAAAACTGAGCATGCGTGGTCCTACAGTAGCGGGGGGCTCGGCGAAACCAGGCCAAGCACCCAACCTGACGACGGCTCTCACCTTTGCCACATGTACTGCTGGTGCTGCATCATGTTGTCCATCATCATTTGCTGCATGCCCATGTAGCGGTCCATCATGTACTGGCGCTGCTTCATTTGCTCCGGCGAGAGCTTCGAGTATCCCTGCCAGCCCATCATGTGGCCTCCCATCCCCATCATGTGGTCACCGGCACAGCAGCCCATCATGCCCGGGCCGCCCATGCCATGCATCATCTGCATGTTGCTCTGCATGGTCGCCCAATTTTCATTCAATAGCTTCTGCCGTACTTGGGGGTCCTGCGTCTGACGGATTTTGTCCATCTGTTCCTGCATCTTCTTCATGTTCTCTTGAGCCTGCGCCATCTGCTTGTCGAATTCAGCAACATTGGGTGCGACCTGTTTCGCCGCAGCCGCCCTGTCGCCAGAACCCTGTTGCGCGGTTGCTGCTCCCGGGAGCACCGCGAGGGCAGTTATCGTCGCTATGAGAATAATCCTGTTCATGTCGTCTCTCCTTGGTTGGATCAGCTATCAATGCGAGGCATGGCCTCGCGTCACGACAGGGGTGCGCCCACACAGAGCGCACCTCTGAATTTCTGAAGGTGACAACGGCGTCGAGACGGTGTCACCAGCGATTGCCCCACGTCGGCCGCTTAACGGTCAGCCCGATCTGTGCCGCGTAGTACGCGGCGAGCTTCCCAATATCCTCATCGGACAACCCTTCCGCCTGTGGGTTCATCACCGGATCGATTCGTCTGCCATCGCGATAGGCCCGCAGTGCGCCTACGAGATAAGCCTCACGTTGACCGGCAATCCGAGGAAACTGGTCGGTGGCACTGTTGCCGTCGGCCCCATGGCACGCGGCGCAGACCTGCTGCGCCTTGTCCGGCGGCGTGACCTCGGCCGCGTGGACCGATCCTGCGGCCAGGAAAGCGGCCAGGCAGCTTATCCAGGCATTTCTCATTTGTCGTCCTTTCCGGCATAGAAAGCGGCAATCTCGGCAATTTCCCTATCGCCGAGCATCGAGGCCATGTGATTCATTACGGGATGGCGGCGTTCGCCGCTGCGATAGGCCCTCAGGGATTTTTCGAGGTAGGCGGCGTGTTGTCCGCCTAGCTTCGGCGCCGTCTCGCCGGGACCCATGTGCATTCCCATGCCCATGCCGCCGCGCATAGCCATGTCGTGGCAGCCGTGGCACATCTCGACCTTGGTCCAGCCTCCGCCGGTGCGGCCCATGTCCCAGTTCTGCGCGTGTGCCGATGCGCCGGCCATGAGGATGAAGAGCATCGTTGCCAGATGTTTCATGCCGCTTTCTCCTTCTCTGAGCCAGTGGCTCGCAGCAGCCGCACGCCGTTACCCACCACCAGCAGACTCGCGCCCATGTCGGCGAACACCGCCATCCACAGGGTTGCATTGCCAAAATTCACCAAACCGCACTTTTGGAAATCGGCGCTACTCGACCGAGTAGAGGCGCGACGACTCACCTGCTTGGGGCAATGTATACACTTTGAGCGTTCCCGCGACGTGCGGCCCCATGCCGGGGGCATTGGCCGGCATGCCCGGAATGGTCAGGCCCCTTACCGATGGCTTTTCGGCCAGCATTTTCTTGACGGCGGAGGCGGGCACATGGCCTTCCACGGTGTAGCCGCCGACTTTCGCCGTATGGCAGCTAGCCAAATGCGGGGGTACCCCAAACCGTTGCCGCTCCACGTCCATGGCTCGGGTATTGACTTGCTTGACCTTGAAGCCGGACTCTTGCATGTGCTTGACCCACGCAGTGCAGCATCCACAATCAGGATCCTTATAGACGGTCACTTCGGGCAGTTGTGCCGCAAGGGCGCCCTGTAGTGCGGTGGTCGCTAGCAGACTGGCAATGATCTTTCGCAACATGGCAATAGAACCTTTCAAGAGATGGCTGGTGGGCTAAACACTGGTAATCGAAAAAGGAGATAACCGGCGTCAATCGAACTTCATGTCAACGGTTTTCTCGATCGGCGGATAACAGATGCCGAGTTTCTCATTACACCCCTGATAAGATGCATAAAGGGTTAACGCTTTGCCCTTGGGTGCGCGTTCTAGGACGATTTCGGCGACTACGGGCGATTTATAGACTTCAATCAGTCCAAAATAGGGATCGTTCTTCATCTCGCCAGAAGGCAGCTTGACCTCCTTGATCAGGACGCCGCTGGCGTTCTTCAAGGCAAAGCGAACCTTGTTCTTGTAGAGATAGTGCTTCTTGGCAGGAATGATCTCAGCTACCACCGTATCGCTCCCCTTCAGGGAGGCCTTGAACCGAAAGGCCTGATCAGGAGGCAAGGGTTCCTCGGCAGCCGAAGTGCAATGGACCACGCCCAAGAGCATCAAGGCAGACAGCGTACGACGGTCGAACAGGGAGAAGGATCGTTGAGCCAATTTGTATTCCTCGTTTCGATTTTTGACCAAGGGTTGCATCGATATCTCCTACGTTCTTGTAAGGGGTTCCTCATGGGCTTAACCGGGATCATTTGCGCAGCAGCCGCACGCCGTTACCCACCACCAGCAGACT
>CAZKSD010000189.1:0-5028 GCA_964555315.1 uncultured Dechloromonas sp. | reverse complement strand
TCTCGTAGGTCTCCTGCGAATACCCGACGAGGTCCATCTTGTTGATGGCGACGACCAGATGCGGGATGCCGACCAGCGCAGCGAGCTTGGAGTGGCGGCGGGTCTGCGTCAGCACGCCCTTGCGCGCGTCGATCAGGATGATCGCCAGGTTGGCCGTCGACGCGGCGGTGACCATGTTGCGCGTGTACTGCTCGTGGCCCGGCGCGTCGGCGATGATGTACTTGCGCGTGCCGGTCGAGAAGTAGCGGTAGGCGACGTCGATGGTGATGCCCTGTTCGCGCTCGGCCTGCAGGCCGTCGGTGAGCAGCGACAGGTCGACCGCGCCGAGGCCGCGCTTTTCCGAGGTCCTGGCGATGGCCGACAGCGTGTCGGCGAGGATGGTCTTGGTGTCGTACAGCAGGCGGCCGATCAGGGTGCTCTTGCCGTCGTCGACGCTGCCGCAGGTCAGGAAGCGCAGCAGGCCGCGATCTTCCACCAGATGTTCGATCTTTTCCGGGGCCGACATCAGAAGTAGCCCTCCTTCTTGCGTTGTTCCATCGAGGCTTCGCTGGTCTGGTCGTCGAGGCGGGTGGCGCCGCGCTCGGTGATGGTGGTGGTGGCCGTTTCGATGACGATTCCGGCGACGTCGCCGGCGTCGGACTCGACCGGGGCCGTGCAGGAAATGTCGCCGACCGTGCGAAAGCGCACCGTCTTCTCGACAATCACCTCGCCCGGCCGGGGCAGGTTGGTCAGCTCGCCGGAAACCAGCGGGACGTTGACCGGCACGATCGCGCCCTGGCGGACCACGACCGGGCGGCTATGGGCGAAGTAGATCGACGGCAGTTCCAGTTTCTCGCGCTCGATGTACTGCCAGACGTCCATCTCGGTCCAGTTCGAGATCGGGAAGGCGCGGATGTTCTCGCCCTTGTGCGAGCGGGCGTTGTAGAGGTCCCACAGTTCCGGGCGCTGGTTCTTCGGGTCCCATTGGCCGAACTCGTCGCGGAAGCTCATGATGCGCTCCTTGGCGCGCGCCTTCTCCTCGTCGCGGCGGGCGCCGCCGATGCAGCAGTCGAAGCCGAATTCCTCGATGGCTTCGAGCAGCGTCACCGACTGGTGCTTGTTGCGCGATTCGCCTTCATGCTTGAGGACGACCGTGCCGCGCTTCATGGAGTCTTCGACCGAGCGCACGATCAGCCGCTCGCCCAGTTCGGCGGCGCGCTTGTCGCGGAAGGCGACGACTTCCCGGTAGTTGTGGCCGGTGTCGATGTGCAGCAGCGGAAAGGGGAACCTGCCGGGGCGGAAGGCCTTCTCGGCGACGCGCAGCATGCAGATCGAATCCTTGCCGCCGGAAAACAGCAGCACCGGGTTGGCGCACTGGCCGGCGACCTCGCGCATGATGTGGATGGCCTCGGCTTCGAGCCAGTCAAGATGACTGAGCGTGATCCTGGGCCTGGCGAGTCGCGTGGTCTGGGTCATTGCTGGAATCCGCACGGAATGTTGGGTGCGTCCATTCTAGCAAGAGCCTAATAATCAATTAATAATGTTTTTTCATCGGTATATTTCGAATCAGTATAAGAAATCCGCCTCCCGAATTCTCCGTATCCGGCGGTCGACCGTGGCCGTCGCAGGCGGGAAGGGCGAGCACGCACGCCCGGCGCCATCCCGAACACCAGTCAACAATCCAACTCCCGCATGGCAATCGCCATGAACCTTCGTCATGAACCTTCTTGCAAAGTCACGATCGTATGTGCAGTATATTCGCGGAGAGTCTTTCATCCTGATTCATGCTTGTGCGAACGGAGGGTAGCCATGCTTGGTATTCTGGGAATTCTCGTCTCACTTCTGCTCCTGATCATCCTCGCCTATCGCGGCTGGAACGTCATCCTGATCGCGCCGGTCTGTGCGCTGGTCGGCCTCCTCATCGGGGATTTCGACGCGCCGATCCTGGCGACCTACACCCAGGTCTTCATGCCGGCGCTGGGCAACTACCTGATCAAGTTCTTCCCGCTGTTCCTGCTTGGCGCCGTCTTCGGGAAACTGATGGACGATTCGGGCTGTGCACGGACCATCGCGCACAAGATCGTCGAGTGGACCGGCAAGGAGCGCGCGATCATCGCCATCATCCTTGCCTGCGGCGTGCTCACCTACGGCGGCGTTTCGCTGTTCGTCGTCGCCTTCGCCGTGTTTCCGGTCGCCATCCAGATGTTCCGCGAGGGCAACCTGCCGAAACGCCTCATTCCCGCGACCATCGCGCTCGGCTCCTTCACCTTCACCATGTCGGCGCTTCCCGGTTCCCCGGCGATCCAGAACGCCATCCCGATGCCTTACTTCCACACCGACGCCTTCGCCGCGCCTGGCCAGGGGGTCATCGCCGGCATCATGATGTTCGCCCTCGGCAGCCTTTGGCTGACCATGCGGGCGCGGCGTGCCCAGGGCGCCGGCGAGGGATTTGGCGGCGAAGGGCCGGAGGCGTCGGCGGCGCCGGAATCGACGCCGGCGGGAGACCTGCCGTCGTTCGCCGTGGCGATCACCCCGGTCGTGCTGGTGCTGGTGATCAACTTCATCTTCAGCAAGTACATCATCGTCGATTTCGACTTCTCCTACCTGGCGTCGCCCAAGTACGGCAAGACGACCGTCGCCGCGGTCGGCGGCACCTGGGCGATCATCGTCGCCATGGTGACCGCCTGCATCGTGCTCGTCGCCCTGACCTGGAAGCGTTTCCGGAATGTGCGCCAGTCGCTCAACGACGGCGCCCTCGGCTCGATGCTGCCGATCCTCAATGTCGGTTCGGAAGTCGCCTACGGAGCCGTGATCGCCAGCCTGGCGGCGTTTGCCGTCATCAAGGTCTGGCTGATGTCGCTCACCGACAACCCGGTCGTCGGTCTGGCGATCATCGTCAACGTGCTCGCCGGCATTACCGGGTCGGCCTCGGGCGGCATGAGCATCGCGCTGCAGGCGGTCGGGCAGCAGTACCTCGATCTGGCGAACGCCGCCGGCCTGAACCCGCAAATCCTGCATCGCGTTGCCGCGCTCGCCTCGGGCGGCCTCGACGCGCTGCCGCACAACGGCGCGGTGATCACGCTGCTCGCCATCTGCGGCCTGAACCACAAGCAGTCGTACTTCGACATCTTCATGGTGGCGGTCGCCTTCCCGCTGCTGGCGATGGTGGTCGTGATCATCCTCAACGGCATGTTCGGCACTTTCTGAGGGGAAGACCGTGCGTACCCTGATCCTGTTACTTGCCGTCGCGCTGTCGTTCCTTCCGCCAACCGGCGTGCAGGCGCAACCGCGGGCCAAGGAACTGCGCCTGCTCGCGGCGGAGCTGCCGCCGTATACCTTCCAGATTCCGCCGGCCAGCGTCGCCGAGACGCCCGGAGTCGACCAGGGCCTCGTCTACGAAGTCGTCAGCGAAATGGCCAGGCGCGTCGGCCACACCGGGCTGATCGAGTTCCTCCCCTGGGGCGAGGCGCAGCGCATTGCCAGGACGCAGCCGAACATCGGCATCCTGGCGCTGACGCGAACGCCCGAGCGGGAGAATCAGTATCGCTGGCTGGCCAGGATCATCACCGATGACCTGATCCTCGTCGGCGGCCAGGGCATCGACGTTGCGAGCCTCGACAAGGTCAAGGACCGCCCGGTCGGGGTGCTTGCCCGCTCCGGCGCCGAGGCGCTGCTCAAGGAACGCGGCTTCACGCGCATCAAGCCGCAGCCCGAGGAATGGATGAACGCGCGCCTGATGCAGCAACGCCGGATCGACGCCTGGCTGGCGCCGCGGCTGATGGTGATCTACGCCATGCACGAGATCGGCGGCAAGCTCGAGGCGCTCAACTTCGGCGAGATCGTGCGCAAGAGCGAAATCTATCTTGCCGCGTCGAAGGATTTGCCCGACGCCGAGGCGCAGAAATGGGAAAGGGCGCTCGAAGCCATCAAGGCAGACGGCACCTACCAGCGTATCGCCGACGAATACAACCGTCTGAAGATCGTCCCGATTCCCGACGAGATGCGGCGGCGCTTCAGCCAGCCCGTCTGGGAGGGCAGATAGGGCGCGCGATATTCGCCGGTTTCCGGGCGTCGACCGCAACCGGCGCTGGCAGGCTACGCGGCGCGCGCGCCTTGGGATCTCGGTCAAGTGGATTCGAGCGTACGCACAGCCATGTTATGATTTGTCATGGCTGATCGAAAGGTTATCGATGAAACCCACAGGATTTCCGACAAGCGCGGGAACGGCAAGCTACGCCGGGAAGTGTGGGTTGACGAGGCAACGGGATGCATCAGCCGGTACAACCTGGCCTACATCAACCACAAGCTCTACGCAGGCGACAACGGGCGTGTCGTGGGTTACGACAATGCCCATGACGGGCACCATCGCCATTGTTTCGGCGTCGTGGAACCTATCGAGTTCGTCAGCTTCGAAGACGTTGAAGAACGTTTTGAGCAAGACTGGATTGCCTTGAAGGACGGTAAATGACCAAGCTCACCATCAAGACCGGAACGGAAGAGGGCTTCTTCAAGCGAGGCTGCGAGTTGGCACGGGCCGCCGATCGAGGGGAACCGCTTCCCGATGAGCGCATCCTCAGCTTTGAGGATCCCGCCGACATGATGAAGCTCATTACGTCGGCTCGCCTCGCGCTGTTTCGCGCTGTGAAGGAAATGCCGGGGTCGATCACCGAGATTTCGGAGCGGCTGCATCGCGATCGCAGCGCCGTCAAGCGTGATGTAGACGAACTCGAACGCGCCGGGCTGGTGATGGTTGCCGAGAAGGTGCTGCCCGGCCACGGACGCATGAAGGAAGTGCGAGCCGCGGCCCACCGGTTTTGTCTCCAGGCGGATATCGCCTGAGCGACACCGGGGACGCTCTTCCACCCGCACTTCGTGCCCGTGAGCAGGCCGTGCTCCCGAAAGCCGCCTGAGCACAGCAATGCCAAGCCGCGCACTGTCCCGCGCGCGCTTGCCACGCCGGGCGCCGACGCCGTTACTGGCCGCCCCGGCACCCGCGGAGGCCCCATGCCCGACCCGCTGCCCGCCAGCGCAATCGCGACCGCCACGGCG
>CAZKSD010000188.1:0-5095 GCA_964555315.1 uncultured Dechloromonas sp. | reverse complement strand
CTGCACAAGGCCTTCCTGCGCTACCACGACCCCGAGAACTGGCCGCTGCTGCGCGAGGCGCTGAAGGAAATGGGCCGCGCCGACCTCATCGGCAACGGCAAGAAGCAGCTGGTGCCGGCCTGGCAGCCGGCGGGCACCGGCAACGCCCGGACATCCCCGCCAATCCGCAGGAACGGCCCGGTTCCGGCAAAACATCCGGTTCGCCAGCACCGGCAGCGCCCATCGGGAAAATGAATCCATCCGGGTTTGACGCAGTCTCCGGAACCGATGATACTTCGGCAAAAATCCGTTCAGGCCGATTGGCGGGCAACCGAGGCATGCACCAGGTGTTTCGCGCCAACGGCTGACGACGCACGAAGTCGGGAGGGGAGATGCAAAACAGGCGGGACGACAAGAGACGCGGCGTGGATCGCCGGACAGGCGAGCGGCGGCGCAACCACGGCAGCAAAATCGATGTCGCTTTGTTGCGCGGCATGCAGCACATTCCGACCTGGGAAGACCAGCGTTCGCAATACCTGACTCGCCTGTTGTTCTGCGGATTGGCCGTGGCCTATTTCAACTTCGGCGGCGAGGCCCAGATTCGACCGTGGGCCAGCCTGCTGCTGGTCAATGTCGTGATGTCATTGTATGCCGTCGAGATCCTCGGTTTCATGTGGCATGCCCAGCGCGTGCCGCATGTTCCCTGGCGGCGACACCTGACCATGTGGGTCGATATTGCTGCAGCCAGTTTTTCCGCCCTGGCCGATGCCACGCTCAGCACGCCCGCCTTCCTGGTCTTCCTCATGATCATTCTCGGCAACGGCATGCGTTACGGCCTGAAAAGCTTCGGCGAGGCCGTCATTGGCTGTTTTGGCGCCTCGATCTTCATCGTCTGGCTGCGTCTGCCGGATTATCTGGCCATGGTCTCGGTCAGCGCCATTTTCTTCCTCCTGTTCTTCGTCATCATCGTGCTTTACTCCTATTCGCTGACCGCCAAGATCGAGCGAACCAGGGCCAAGCTCGCCCACGAGCGCAATATCGACGCGTTGACCGGGATGCTCAACCGGCGGGCCCTCGACGAGCGTGTCATGCAGTTGTTCCACTCGTCCAAGGTTCATGGCCGGGAGGCCGTCGTGCTCTTTGCCGATCTCGATGGCTTCAAGAATGTGAACGATACGCACGGGCATCATGTCGGAGACCGTGTCCTGGTCGCCGTCGCCGAACGCATTCGCGAAATCGTTCGCAGCGTCGATGTGGTGGCGCGCTACGGCGGCGACGAATTCCTGCTCATCCTGCCGCATACCTCGCCTGAAGACGGCGAGGTCGTCGCCCGGCGCATCCGGGGGGCAGTCAACGAATGGGCGCAGGCCAACCGCATCGACTTCAATGTCTCGATCGGCGTCGGGCACTATCCGGAGCACGGCAGCGATCTCGAATCCGTCATTGCCGCGGTCGACAAGGCCATGTATCGCAGCAAGGTTGAACTTGGCGGAGGCGGCATCCTGCATGTCGGTTGCGATGCGGCGACAGCCTGAATTGCCCGCGCGGCGGACCGAACTCCACCGACCGCTGCCGGACGCGAACCGGCGGCGTCCCGCCGGTTCCGGCATCAGCCATGCCGGGGCGCGCAAGCCGAGAACCTCCCGTTAGCCCCGCCATTGCGATGGACGAACATGGGATTCCCCGAATATCATGTTGTCGTGCGGGCGATGTTCCGGGTTACCCGGATGGTCCGGCTATCCCGCTGATCGCGCCGTAAGCAGAATGCGGTTCGTTTGGGAGGATCAATTTCAGGGCATCCAGATGATTTCAAAGATTTTTCGATTTTTGTGATGGCGTTGGTGCAAGGCGGTTTCAATTCCGAACTGCAACGAGTTAATGATAGTGTTGGCTTATTAATAGTTAGCAGCAAAATAGCGAGGAGGGGCTATGTGGCAATCTCTAGAGCAATCCCTGCATGAAGATGGCATCGTGGAATACGGTATTTTCCAGTTAAACCGAAAACCATCTGCACCATTCTGGAGACGTCACGGGCGCGGGGGAAAGCGGTTTGAAACGCTGTCCAACGCTCTTCTGAACGCGCAGGGCGCCCGAAAAGCCTGCAAGGGGCAGGCGCATTATCCAAGGACGCAGTATTCGGCATCGCCAGATGTCCTAATGGTCCCCTATGTCGCGACGTGGCTTCGTAATGGAACGCACGCTTATCTCATTAGAGCGGGTGACCCAGATCCAGAAATCACAGTTGTTCCTGTGAGCGACGTGAGCGATCTGAGCCTTATGAGTGAAGATCAGCTCTCTAGGGCTCTAAGCGCGATTTTTGCGCGAGGCGCAGCCACGAACGGAGTCCGTAGATTGACTGCGCAAGGTATCCAAGCGTCGTAGTTTGGGTGCCACATATGTATGGAGAGGGTTAGGTCCTGCAATCAAACACTTGACGACTTACCTATACCGGAAATGCGGTAATGTAAGACCTGACCCCGGACACGGCACACGACACGGGGACATGGTGTGCGGCAATCCGCCGTCCGAACCCACGCGCGGGTGACGCACAACTCACCGGCCGTTAGCGTGGCCCCCTATTAGCAAAGGAAATGTGACCCCTTTGATTTCATGACTTTATTACTGGTGAGAAGCGTTCAGTGACAACGAACTATGTGAAGTGTCCAAAGTGCGGTTACGGCCCGCCAGATGGCGGATCCCTGTCCGATATTTGCGGTGGGTGTGGGTTGGTGTTTGCCAAGTATGACGGGCACTTGGGACCGGTTCGGCGGGAAACGCATGCAATCAAGGATTGTCACCAACAATCAAGGGCGTCGTCTCCCAGAGAAAGTGGTGGATGGTTTTCTGGGTTAGGTCGAGTTCAGTCTGCGCTTGAGGGAAAAAGGCTGCTTTTGGGAGGGCTCCTATTTTTTTGTGTGTTCGGTGGGTATTTTGCATACGACCATTTTTTCTCAATCAAATCGGAGGTTGCCAGAGTTTGGACTCGATATAATAACGATATCAATAAAAATGATGCTAAACGGTCGTATGAATTTTTGACCCCCTACAGTAAATCTAAGGTTGAGGAGGCCGCGTGGATTGCTAGGCGTAACAAAAGGGATCCACGCTATGTGGATTATCTTGTTTTGGTGACAACGAGGGGGGAGGCCAAGGCGATATTATCTATTGACACGAAGGATCAAGACGGGGCGGTCGTTGGAAGCTATTTTCAAACGTGGATTAAAAGCAGTGGGAATTGGTATCGCGCGTGGTACGAGGACGATCAGGCGAAAAAAGAAACGACTAGCGAGGAGCGTAAGAAGGCTGAAGCCGATGAATTTATAGCTTCAGTCAGGAAGAATCTTGCGCTTGCGAGAGTGTGGACTACATGGGAGGTGGATAAGTCATCCCTTAGTAAGAACTATCTTTACTCCCCGACGACGCGAGTTGTGGTGATTAACAATGGGCCGCCAATATCTGAATTGCGAATGATGGTTCGCTATATTGAGACCGAGAAAACAGAGGTTTTTGCGGAAGCTCAGGAGACGGTTGTTTCTTCTGGAGATGTCCCGATGGCGACAGGGGAGCAGAGGACGATAATTTTTAAGGCTGGTAAAGGCTTTGTGGTCGATGTGGCAAATCTTGGTCCTTATGATGCAGAGTCTTATCGAAAGCTTGCAATGAAATATTCTGAGGATTTGTATTTCAAGGCTCGCTATAGTGATCCGTGGGCAAAATATGATTTAACACGTTAACGAATTATAAATGGTAAGAGACATTTGGTAATCCGAAAAGCGGAAAAATCTTTGATCCCTTTCAGTTCAAAGGGGTCGGGGTCAAATTTTATCTACGAAAATTGCCTGTTTTTAGCGGTCGACCGCGACAGGCCGCAACAGCCAGTCTGCCGGGTGCGGGCCAGCCCCGCGCATCGCCACTTGGTCGGCACGCAAGCTAGAAAATCCCCCGTTGAAACAGCAATCCTCATGAACGAACAAGCCACTTACCACAAGATCGGCGGCGACGCCGGGGTTGCCCGCCTGTGCGACCGTTTCTACGCGCTGATGGAAACCGTCCCCCAGTTCGCCGAACTGCGCGCGATGCACCCGGACGACCTGCAAGGCTCGCGCGACAAGCTCTACATGTTCCTCTCCGGCTGGTTCGGCGGACCCGACCTGTTTGTCGAGAAGTTCGGCCACCCGCGCCTGCGTGCCCGCCACATGCCGTTCGCGATCGGCGTCAAGGAACGCGACCAGTGGGTCGCCTGCATGGTCCTCGCGATGGAGGACGTCGGCATCGAGGAACCTGTCCGCGCCAAACTGCTGCGGAACTTCTTCAACACGGCCGATTTCATGCGTAACCGCGAGGGATAACGTGTTCAGGAATGTCCATCATGGAATCGGTTGATACCATTGTCGTCGGCGCCGGCGTTGTCGGGCTGGCGGTGGCGCGGGAGTTGGCGCTTCGCGGGCGCGAGGTGCTGATTCTCGAGGCCGAGGCGGCGTTCGGCACGCAGACCTCGGCGCGCAATTCCGAGGTCATCCACGCCGGCATCTACTACCCCACGGGATCGCTGAAGGGTACGCTGTGCGTGCGCGGCAAGGAGCTGCTCTACCGCTACTGCGCCGAGCGCGGCATCGGCCACCGGCGGATCGGCAAGATCCTGATCGCCAGCGAGGAGGCCGAACTGCCGGCGCTCGCCGGTTATGCCAAAAAGGCGGCGGCGAACGGCGTGCCGCTGGTGCCGCTGACGGCGTCCGAAGTCGCCCGCCTCGAGCCGGCGGTGAGGGCGGTTGCCGGGCTGTTTTCGGAATCGACCGGGATCGTCGACAGCCACGGGCTGATGCTGGCGCTGCTCGGCGACGCGACGCAGGCGGGGGCGACGCTGGTCACCCGCACGCCGGTGACCGGCGGCACCGTCGGCGGCGACGGCATTCTCGTGCGTACCGGCGGCGACGAGCCGCTCACGCTGCGCTGCCGGACGCTGGTGAATTCGGCGGGGCTGCACGCGCAGCGGCTGGCGGCGAGCCTCGACGGCTTCCCGGCGGCCTGCGTGCCGCCGGCGGCCTACGCCAAGGGCCATTACTTCACGCTGGCCGGGCGCAGCCCGTTCCGCCACCTGGTCTACCCGATGCCGGAC
>CAZKSD010000187.1:0-5095 GCA_964555315.1 uncultured Dechloromonas sp. | reverse complement strand
ATCAAGCACGCGCTCTGGATCCTCATTGCGGTGTGGTCCGGCTTCACCCTCGTCGCCTACTTCACGCCGGTCGACGAACTCCTTGCGGCGTTGCCTTTCGACCTTTCCGGATGGGAACTGTTCTGGACCTTCTTCTATGCTGGTTTCTTCTACATGCAGGCCGGTTTCCTGCGTGAGCAGGTCTGCAAGTACATGTGTCCCTACGCGCGCTTCCAGGGCGTCATGTTCGACCCGGATACGCTGGTCATTACCTACGACCCCGAGCGCGGTGAGCCGCGCGGGGCACGCAGGAAGGGTGTCGATGCCAAGGCCGCGGGACTTGGCGATTGCGTCGATTGTGGCCTGTGCGTGGCGGTCTGCCCGACCGGCATCGACATCCGCAAGGGCATCCAGTATGAGTGCATCGGCTGCGGTGCCTGCATCGATGCCTGCGACCCGGTCATGGACAAGGTCGGCCTGCCGCGTGGCCTGATCCGCTACACGACCGAGAACGCGCTGGCCAAGCACTGGTCGGCCAAGGAGGTCGTCGGGCATATCGTCCGTCCGCGCATCATCATCTACACGACCATCCTGGTGGCGATTACCGTGGCGGCTGCCTGGTCGCTGGCAACGCGGATTCCGCTCAAGGTCGATGTGATCCGTGACCGTTTCCTGCTGGCTCGCGAGGCCGACGACGGACGGATTGAAAATGTCTACAATTTGAAGATAATGAATACCACCGAAGAGCCGAAGCGCTATGCGTTGTCCGTCGCGGGTCTCGACGGCATTGAGATTGCCGGCGAACGCATTGTCGAGGTCGAGAGTGCGAAAAACCAGGAGGTGACCGTGGTTGTCCGCGTTCCGCCCGAATCGGCCAAGAAGGGTGCGAACACCATCCATTTCGACATCAAGGCCCTGAATCACGACAAGATCGCGGTTCACGAGAAGGCCACTTTCCTGACGCCCTGACATGAGTGACGTAATGACCCTTCGCCGCGAAAGTACCCCCTGGTACAAAGAGCCTTGGCCGTGGATCCTGATGGCGGGGCCGGCAATCGTGATCGTCGCCGGATTTGTGACCGCCTGGCTGGCGATTGTCAGCAACGATGGTCTGGTTGCCGATGACTACTACAAGCAGGGTTTGGCTCTCAACCAGCGCTTGCAACGGGACCATTACGCGAGCGATCTCGGCTTGCGCGCCGACGTCATGCGCTCCTCCCAGCAGGTTCGCTTGCTGGTCGCCGCCGAGCGCGATGCGGAATTGCCGGAGGCGCTGACCCTCAAGCTGTCGCATCCGACTCGCGCCGGGCAGGATCAAATGGTCAAGATGGTGTCGGAAGGACAGGGTTTTTATGGTGGCAAACTGAGCGCCGACATTTCCGGCCGCTGGTATGTGTCGATCGAGGACCCGGCCGGGAGGTGGCGCTTGCAGGGAGAATGGCAGGCTGATGGCGAGGCGCCGCTGCGCATCGCGGCGCGGCCGGAAAAGTAGGATTCATTGTTCTGTTACCGGGAGGTGGCTTATGGCTTGGGAACTGCTGTTTGGTAGCGATATCGGTTTGATGAGCCTTGGCGTCATTGTCGGGGTGCTGGTTATCGGCGCCGTGATGGCGAAGATGTACTCGAACAAGATTGACGAAGAGTCGCGCAAGCTCGGCAAGTAAGACGATTCCTGATGCCGCCCTGCGGAGCGGCCAGATTGCTCTGCCCGGCACAGCCGTCGGGGCGACTGTTATTACGATGGCGAAAGGTGGGCGCGGGTGCGGCCGAGTCTGAGACGGGCGTTCCTTGTTTCCATCCTTGCGCATCTCTCCGTGCTGTTGCCGCTCCGGAATGCCTTGATGCTTCCGGAGAAGTCCGCTCATGCCGTTCCCCGTGCAATCGAGGCATTGCTGGTTTCTACGGCGCACCAGGAGCCGCGGACTCTTCCATTCGAGAGCGCTTCGACGCCAGCGGAAACTCCGGAGCGTAATGCCAAAGACATGCTAGCAAAATCCGGCGCTGCGGAGAAGTCGGCGGTTTTTCGCTCCCCCACACGGTCGACCGCGACAGATGACGTTGCGGTGACCGAGCGGGCGGCTGTTGCCTCCGGTGCCATATCGCATACTGTGAGCCCCGCCGCGGTCCACGCTGAATACGTCAGCGTCGATGGCGTGCGCCAGTATCGACTGAACCTCGCGCGCGAGGCCAGACGGTTCAAGGATTATCCGCGAGAGGCGAGGGAGCGGGGATGGGAAGGAGTTGTCGTCGTCGTCGTCAATACGGTTGCCGGGGTTGGTGTTCCGGTTGTCAGTCTGAGTCAGTCCAGCGGCCACGATGTCCTCGACCAGGCTGCGCTTGATCTCCTCGGGCAGTCCGTGGGCACGGCCACGATGCCGGAAAGCCTGCGTGGCCGCCAGTTTGCGCTGACGCTGCCAATTCACTACCGGCTGGACGAGTGATCAGACCGCTTTGCTCAGAGGGCCCAGCGCGGTCTCGTGAAACCCGAAGCTTCCTTGTGCCGCATCCTTGAGGTAGTGTTCGAGGCAGTGGGTGACGCTGCGAAAGGCGATTTCGCCCCACGGAATGTCATCCGCCTGCAGCAGGGCAACCTCGAGGCTTTCATCCCCGGCCGCGTGCGCGGGCGCAGCCAGGCGGCCGCGATAGAAGAGATGAACCTGATTGATGTGCGCGATGCTGACCATCGCGAACGGCGCGTCAACAACGATCCGTGCGCCAGCTTCCTCATACGTTTCACGACAAGCGGCCTCGGCAGTGGTTTCGCCGTTTTCCATGAAGCCGGCGGGCACTGTCCAGAAGCCGCGTCGCGGTTCGATGGCTCGGCGGCAAAGCAGGATGCGACCTTCCCAGGTTGCGACGCAGCCGACGACCAGGCGCGGGTTCTCATAATGAACGTGACCACAACGGCTGCAGACGTGCCTGGGGAGCACGTCGCCGGCGGGAATCTCGAAGGAGACGCCGGCGCCGCAGTGAGTGCAAAACTTGATCATCGAATGAGTGTGTTCGGGATAGTGCGGGCAGTTTAGCACTGCGCCCGACCGGCAATCGCGAATTGCAGCGAAGGTGGGGTTGCGCTCGCGAATCCGCTACGGTCGTCGCCGTTGCTGGATGTGCTGTGCCTTGAGCCGTGACCGGAACGGCGCTGCGCCTTTCGCGGCCTACTTGCTGTTGCGTGCCGATGTTCATGGGGGAGCCAGATAAGTGAGCGACATCGCCGACTTCGTGACGCTCCTTCCGATAACGCGAGATCATTCGGTATTGAAGGTGCCCGACGGGGAACCTGGCCGGTCGATTGTTGTTCTGGCTTGCTGTTCGGACGGAAGTGCCGGGCCATGTCGCAAGGCCCGGCGTCAGGCTATAATTCGATCCCGTCTCCGGTTGCCCCCGTAGCATGAAGGTCGTGCAGTTGATTTGTAATCATCAGGTGTTGGTTCGATTCCGACCGGGGGCACCAATAAAATCAGTAAGTTAGTAAATTATACGGGGCTGTGTTCGTGTTGTTTTGCTACTGTGTAGCCATGGTGTAGCCATTTTTGATCAATGCCCCTGGTGAACTTGCGTGTTTGATAGCGCGTCATAGCCAGCGTTTGCTGGCTGGAAGAGTGGATTTGCAGTTTCGCTTAAATGCATTTCTCTTTCCGCCCATCGTAGTGACCATCCCATCAAAGTAAAACCCGCCTCGGGGGCTGGTCTGCTTGAACTCTTCAAAGAGTTGGTCGCTTTGCCTGCCAAGGAAAAGTGTTTCGGGGCGACATAGGAACTGCGCGGTGGTACTCGCCTTACACGCACCGTGGCTGTTCAGGTCGCCAGCGAATTACCGCAATTGACCGTTTGGCACGATAGTGGCGATCAGGGCGCTACTACTTGTGTCTCTGCGTTCGATTCAGTGCGCGTAGCAACTCTACCGCGATTTCTTGATTTTCCGGGGTCAGTTCGCGGAACTGGCGGCGGAGTTGCACAGCCGCATGGCAAAAATCGAGATCATCTATTCCCAACGCCTCTAGCGGCGTGTGAGGGAGGGCGCTTTTTCCTTCAGCGTATGCATGGAGCGTAGCTACAGTCGTCTGTAATGTAGCGGCAATCGCCCGTAGCAATTCTGGAGATGGCTGCTGGATGCCCCGTTCGATGCGTGACAGATTGCTGGCATCCGTTCCCGCTTCAAACGCCACCTTCTCAAGCGATTCGCCGCGTTTCTTGCGCAGTGCACGGATGACATGGCCAATTTCCATCGCGTGATTCTGTGAATCTATGGCGTTTTACGCAAAGCGCTATCCGCCATTTGCGTATAATTTGGCGGTTAGCGCCAATATGGGAATTGATTGTTCGATGACGCCAGAACAACGACAACGCATCATCGAAATTCTGCTGTCCGGTGGCGAGATCGCGCCGGAATGGTCGCGCATCCTGTTCCCGCCCGAGAAGCGCGAATATGAACTGGTCTATCACGGCAAGGAGCGCGAGGAAGACATCATCGCCAACACCTTGGCCGTGCCCTTGCAGCCGGTGCGCACCTTCAACAAGAACGGCGTGGAGTGGCAAAACAAGTTGATCTTCGGCGATAACCTGCAAGCGATGAAAGCGCTGCTGGAAATGAAGCGGCGCGGCAAGCTGTGCAACGCCGATGGCACGCCGGGTGCTGCTTCAATACTTGTGGGCGAGCCGTGTCGCACTTCAATTTCCAAGCTTAACCCCGCCAGGTAACTCGATAGATCGCCAACGCTGAACTTATAGTCGTCCGGCAAGTTGGGATATTGTTCACTCAACTTCTGCGAATGCTCTCGCTCCGCTTTCAGTCGTTCAACCGCGTTCGGGTCATTCAATGCGCTATCCCGCGTCACAGGTGGATAGAATGTCTCGGCAATCGCTCCTGGCACTTGGTCAGCGGGAATCAGAATTTCATTCGGTGCCAGCCAGAAGACTACTTTTTGAGACATCGCACCCCTTCCATGCCACCTTCGTTGGATGTCGCCACCAAGCGGTGAAGTTGTCCGCTGTTCGTCTGGCCGGACCGGGAGGCGGCGTACTTGGTTACTGCATCTGAATGACCAGTCGCTTGCCGCGGGCGCTGGCGTACTTGCGCAGGGTCGAGAGAGAGGGGGCGTGTTTGCGGTTGCCG
>CAZKSD010000186.1:0-5127 GCA_964555315.1 uncultured Dechloromonas sp. | reverse complement strand
CCAGCACGCCGGGACCGGGGTTGTAGCTGGGGATGAGGACGAGGTGAGTCGGCGAGGCGGGCATCGCGGCGAATCAGCGGGCAACGGCTGCGGTCGACGCCAGGATTTCGGCCAATTCCGTGCGGAAATGGCGTTCGAGCCCGCTGGTGAAGGCTGCCACGTCCTTCGGCGGCGCCAGGCGCTCGCCGAGGCGGATGCGGCAGCCGAGCGGCAGTTCCGGGCGACGGAACAGGGGCCAGTCCTTGCCGAGATAGGGCGAGGTGAACTCGATCAGCAGCACCTGCACCGGCACGCCGCTGCTGCGCGCTATCAGGCCGGCGGTCGGCTGGCAGGGATTGAGCGGGAAATCGCGCGTGCGCGTGCCTTCCGGGAAGATCACGAGCTGGGCGCCGCGGCGCAGTTCCTCGCGGGCATCGAGGATCATGTCGAGCGGCGCGTCGTTGCGGATGTAGCGGGCGAAGCGCGCGGCGGCGCCGAACAGGATGTTGTCGAGCAGCGCCGCCTTCATCACGCAGACGGCGTTGGGCAGGCGCGAGACGATCATCACCGCGTCGAGCAGCGACGGATGGTTGGCGACGAGGATCAACGGGCCTTCGTCGCGCAGGCGGTCGAGCGCGGACAGGTCGAAGCGGCAGGCGCAGACGAGGCCGAGGAAGCCGAGGTAGGCGCGGAACCCGCGCATGATCGCCCGGCGCCCGAATGGCTGCCCGATCCGCCGCGGCAGCAGCGGATTGAGGACGAGCGCAAAGGGCAGCCAGGACAGGCAGAGCACTGCCAGGGCGCCGAGGCCGAGCGCCATGGCGACGGCTTCGTAGGCGGCCCACAGCAGGTTCGGCGCGCGGCCGCGCTCAGTCATCGACCATGACACGCGTCGATGATTCGCCGAAGATCCACGAAACGGCGATGCCCGCCGCGAAATTGTTCTTGTCCTGCACCAGCGGGCTGTCGGCGATGGTGGCGCCGCTCAGGTTGTCGTAGCTGGCGAAGCCGCCCACCCAGAATTTCTGGAAGCGCCGCGAGACGCCGACCAGGAACTGGCTGCCGGTATAGCCGGAGGCCGCCTCGTAGGCCGGCCGCGCCGGCGTCGCGTACTGCGGCGCCACGCTGTAGTAGTAGGCGTTCTGGCGCTGGTTGCCGAAGATCGGGCCGGCGACCAGGCCGAGGTTCCAGCCGGGCAGTCCGGGCAGGTCGGTGATGTCCAGGTTCAGGTTGGGATGGAACACCCAGCCGACGTCCTGCGGCGGCCCCTCGACGGTGAAGGCGGCGCGCAGCGGCAGGCGCAGCTTGACGAAGCGGGCGCGGTTCTCCGAACGCCAGAGCGTGACGTCGACCTGCGGGCCGATCTCGAAGGTCGCCTTGAGGTCGGGCATGCCGGCGCGGGCCGGAATGTTGTCGCTACCGCTGGGCGGCGACAGGAAGGCGCTGACGGTGAAGTCGATTCGGTCGGTGTCGAGGAAGCTGCCGCGGATGCCATGGCGGTCGGCCTTGAAGAAGTCGCCGTGATAGGTGAAGTAGGGCACCGGCAGGAACCAGTTGCTGTTCCTGTCGGAACCGCGGTAGGCCGGAAAGCTGAAGGCGCCGGCGCCGATACCGACCTCCCACAGCGGCTTTTCCTCTCCGGCTTGCGCGGCCGTTGCGGCCAGCACCAGCGCCGCGGCGGCAAGGAAGGGTTGTAGCGGATTCATCAGCAGTTCCCCAGGTTGTGCGAGGCACAGGCCTCGATTTCGAGCAGCAGGTCGGCGCGGCAGATGTCGGCCTGCACATAGACGATGTCGGCGGCGCCCAGCAGTTGCGCCAGCGTCGCGCGGATCGCCGGGAAATCGGCGGCATGGCGCAGGTACACGCGGTACGCCAGGTCGCCCGGAACGAACGGCGCCGAGCGGTTCTCACGGTTGGCCGCGGCGACGACGGCGGCAATGTTGGCGACCGTCTCGCGGCATTGCGCGGAGGCGTCGCCGGCATGCACCGTGCGATGGCCGACGATGCTGGCGGTTCCGGAAATGAAGAGAATTTCCTGCCCCGGCAGCCGGGCGAGCGCGGCGCGCGAAAACGTCGGGCTGCGCGGGCCGTAGTCGACCGGGTAGAGGTAGGCGCTGACCTGGCGGGGGTTCTCCACCGCCAGCGCAGGTGTCACTCCGGCCAGGAAGGCGACCGACAGCGGCCCACCGGCGAGGCCGATGGCGCAGGCGGCGGGTACGTTGCCGGTGGCGCCGCGGTGGCTGTCGAGAAAGGCGTCCTGGCGGCCGATGTTGAACTGGCGGTAGCGCTCCAGTCCGTGCGTGACGACGTTGATGTCGGCGAGGTAGTTCCACACGCGCCACAGCTGCGACAGGCCCTGCGCGTCGAGGAGGCGGAAGATGCGCCGGTAGGCTTCGGCGCTGGCCGCCTGCAGCGGCGGGCGGGTCGCATCGCCGGCGAATGCCGCCTCGTCGAGTTCGAGCACGCCATAGAGCAGGTCGCCCGCCCGCCGCCAGGCAATCCCCTCGCTGCTGCCGGTGGCGAGCGCGGTCGCCGCACGCCAGGTTTCCGCGATGACGGTTGCGGTCGACCCGGGCAGGGGGGCGGAAATACGTTGCACCGGCCAGCCCGGACGCGCCGCGCCGGCGCCGGCGCCGAGCAGGGCGCCACCGAGTTCGCCGCCGGTTTCAGGGACGGGCGCGGCCCGGGAGGAGACAAATTGCAGCGTCACTAGGCGTTGTAGAGGACGGCTTCGTCGACCTTGCGGATATTGAAGCGCCGCCGCTTCCAGCCGAGGAATGCGCGCTTCGGCTGGATGACGTTGGCGATGTAGTAGAGCACTTTGAATATCCGGATCGAGCGCCAGATCGGCGTCGTGCCGAAGATGTCGCCGGCCAGCACCGAAAGGAGGGCTTCCTTGACGCGGAAGATGTTCTTCGGATACATGAAGAAATCGCGCATGATCGGGTTGGTCACGCGGTAGATGAACCACGAGAATTCCTTCGGCCCGTGCCGCATCAACCGGTCGAATCGCCTAAGCGCGGCGGCGGCTTCGGAAGGCCGGCGCAGGCAGGTATCGACCGCCTCGGCGGCGATGACGCCGCTGTTCATCGCCAGCAGCACGCCGGACGAAAAAACGGGGTCGATGAAGGCGTAAGCGTCGCCGAGCATCACGTAGTTCCTGCCGTGATTGCGCTCCGAAACGTAGGAGAAGTTGCCGGTCGCCTCGACCCCGGTGACCAGCCTTGCCTCCTTCAGGCGCATGGCGAGCGCCGGGCACATGGCGATGCCGTCCATCAGGAACTGCTCGAGGCTGCGCTCGCCCTTGGCCTTCATGTAGTACGGCCAGGTCACCATGCCGATGCTGGTCGTGTCGTTCATCATCGGGATGAACCAGAACCAGCCGTGGTCGAACCAGAAGATCGTGATGTTCCCCTCGGCCTCGCCGTCGTGCCGCATGGCGTTGGCGAAATGGCCGTACACCGCCGAACTGTTGTGCCTGGGGTTGCGCTGCTTGATCTGGAAACGGTTGGCGAGGAAGGTGTCGCGGCCCGAGGCATCGACGACGAAGCGGGCATGCCATTCGGACTCACGGCCGTCGTCGTCGATCGTGCGGACGGTCGCCGTGTCGTCGGGCAGGAAATCGACGGCCTTCGCCTTGCAGCCTTCATGCACCTCGACGCCCTTCCGGGCCGCGTTGCGGATCAGGATCTCGTCGAACTCGGCGCGCCTGACCTGGTAGGCGGTGGGCATCGACTTGTCCCAGGCGTCGGCGAAGTTGAAGACCTGCGGCATGTCGTGGTGCGGCGAGACGAACTCGGCGCCCGGCTTGACCATGCCGATCGCCTTGACTTCCGCGGCGATGCCCATGCGCTCGAACAGCGGCAAATTGGCCGGCAGCAGCGATTCGCCGATGTGGAAGCGCGGGTGGCGCGCCTTCTCGATCAGGACGACCCGGTACCCCCTTTCCACCAGCATCGGCGCGACCGTCGTTCCGGCGGGGCCGCCGCCGATGACCAGAACGTCGCATTCGTGATGATCGATCTTCTGTGCTTGCTGTTCCATTCTTTCAGCCTCCAGTGGGGCGGCCAGAAACGATCTGCCTCGATGGGTCATCCAGCCCGCGGATTCAGGATGGCCATCGAAGTGCCTGCCGTATTCCCGGACCAACGGACCAAACAGGGGTCAAAATTATACCGCCGACTGCAGTGCCGGCGGCGGATAACAGGCGCTGCCTGCCTCGACCCGCGGAACGATCGCTTTCATCACGTCCCGCCGCGAAAGGCGGACCGGGGACATGGCGACAATATTGTCCACCTGCAGTTCCGGGCTCAGGAACGGTATCAGCCCTACCGGCTGACGCGGATGCAGTTTGAATTCCCGCTTGGCCCGCTCCAGTTGTTCCTTGTTGGCGCTGAAATAACGGGCGGCGGCGATGGTTTCCGGCAGGTGTTTGACGACATGCCACAGGCTCCAGCGATGCGCCCACAGCCGTTTGGCGAAGCGGCGGCGGTAGCCCTTGCTGTCGTAGAAGCGCCGGACGTGCCAGTTGTACAGCGCGTCCATCTCCTCGCGCGACTTGAAGCCGTGCGGCAGGAAGACGAAGTTCAGGCAGTTCATCAGGCGCCAGTCCTCGATCATCTCGCCGGATACCCCGGAGACGCACTCGTCCCAGATCGGCGCGCCATGCAGCGGGCTGAACTTGGTCATGTTCATTTCGTCGAGGTCGAGCGACAGGATGAAATCGCTGGTGGTCTTGACCGTTTCCGGCGTCTCGCCGGGCATGCCGAAGATGAACAGTCCCTTGGCGCGCATGCCGGCGGCGTGGATCTGGCGCACCGTGTCACGCACCGCATCGAGCGTGACACCGGCCTTGTGGCGCTCCATCATGCCGGGGTCGGCCGACTCGATGCCCATCGACACCATCAGCACGCCGGCCTGCTTCAATTTGGCGAGCATTTCGTCCGAGGTGTGGCCGGTGCGGATGGCGCAATTCCACTGGATGCCGAGCGGCTTCTCGATCAACATCTCGCACAAGTCCATGACCCGCTGCCGCTTGGCGGTGAACAGGTCGTCGTACATGTTGATGTGACGGACCCCGAACCGGTCGCGCAGGTACTTCATGTGGTCGTAGGTGTATTGCGCCGAATTGGTCTTGTACAGGCGCTC